>CP064998.1:600000-916044 GCA_016700035.1 bacterium
GCCTACACCGAATCCACACGACTAGAAAAAATCAAAGTTGCCATGGAGAAGATGCGCCCTCGCAAGTACATGAGTCGCGACGAACAGTGTGTATTAAGACTTCTAGAAACCGCATAAACTTTAGTAATTTTCCGTATCGCATAATCTGTTGTAATACTATAAATGTATTGCTTTTTTATAGCTTTTATGCTATAATATTACCCATCACCTTGTAGGAGGTAGCTATCTGGACCTGATCTGATTATCGGATCCTGGTTAGCTGCCTTCAACCGAGGGCTAGCGTTTCGACGACAGCCCTGGAGGGTGGAAAATGAACCTGAATATCAAGGTGTTTATGACCCCGATCGTTGCCATCATCATGATGGCGGTGGCCGCGTGCAGTTGCACCGCGCCACCCGACGGTGGCGGAGCCACGACAACCTCGTCGACTACCACCAGCTCGACCAGTACAACTCTGCCCGAGCCGACCAGCTGGGAGTTCTCCCTGCGTGTCGGGATGCCGGCTGACCTTGTCGCCAAGTATGGCGGTGAGACCGCAGCTAAAGCCAAGGTTGAGCAACAACTGGCCAATGCCAATGTGCGCTTCACGAGTTTCGCCAAGCCGATCGTCTGGCGCATGAACGAGTTCTTCGTCTTTACCGGCGGAGCACTTGATCAGCTGGCGGTGCCACACCCAAACAGCGATTACCAGCTGCTGTACTCGGAAAACACCACACTCGATGACGGTGGCTGGAAGCCCCAGTCGAAGTCCATCGTGATTCGCTGGACTCCAGCTAGTGGTGGCGTGTTCGGTCCTTACGGAGCTGACTCACTCATCCACGAGCTGGGCCACGCCCGTGGCGCCATCGATATGTACGGCCTGAACGTGACCGGGGCCAACAACCCCGTCAATGGCCAGGGCTACACGCCGGCTGGTGGGTTCATGACCTACCCCTACGGTGCCACCGCTTGGGATGATTACTCGACGAGAGTCATCAATGCGTCGGCCGACATGGTCTACAACGATGATCGTATCGTCCGGCAGTCCATCCCGGTCGTACAGGTGCACGCCACCAAGAATGGTGTGCCCGTGACTGGCGCCACGGTGGAGTTGTTCGGTTCTAGCTGGTACTCCGGCTCCGTCAACAGCTTTGCCAGCCAGACTGGAACGACCACAAACGGTAACTGGTTCGCTCCAGCCAACCCGTTTGAGGCCAACCCAGCAGCCTTCTGGAAGCTCAGCTTCCCGCTACTGCTGGTATGCGTCACCAGTGGAGCTTCGGTCGGCTACGGCTGGCTGGCTCTGCCGGACGCCGGCAGCTGGTTCTTCACTCACCCGAGTGAAGCCTACCAGCTCAACGTCAACCTTGCCTGATTACCAAATCAATCAGGCAGCCCCCGACTTCGGTCGGGGGTATTTTTATTGCTTAAACAATTGAAAAATGCTATATTAGTGCAGTTCATAAAATCTTTTCGGGTGATTAGCTCAGTTGGCTAGAGCATCTCGTTTACACCGAGAGGGTCGGGGGTTCGAGTCCCTCATCACCCACAAGAAAAACCTCGCAGCTGCGAGGTTTTTCTTGTGTTTAAACTTTCTACTATATTTAAAATCTTTACTAAGATGCCGGGATGTCCATGTCTGCTTCTGGCGTATTACGCGCCCGAATTTCTGCAATCTTACGCTCTATTTCCTCGGGACCAGCTGATACCACTCCACTTGCTCCGCCTAATTCCTGTAGGGCTTGAGCTCGCAACTGAGCTTCTTCAGTCTCCACTATATCCCGTTGAGCGCGCTGATCGGCCAGCTGACTTACCATCTCTTGATGTTCAGCGGAATTATCCAAAACATCTGCCCCCTCACTAATTGGCGTCTCAACCGTATCTGTTTTACCAGACAGCATACTCCTTAGCTTATCTACCAATCCTGTATTTTCATTAGCATGTACTGGTTTTTCCTGAGGCCCCTCGGAACCCTGTGGTGTTTTTGGTGGCATATCACTCTCCTTTTCTTCGAGAATAGTGTATCATATATCCGTCCCCTTGTATTCGGGCGAGTGGTGGAATTGGTATACACGACGGACTTAAAATCCGTTGCCGCAAGGCTTGAGGGTTCGAGTCCCTCCTCGCCCACCAGATAGACTACCTTCTCCAGTGGGGAGAAGGTTTTTGTATAATTAATCAAATCTGTATTTATAAAAAATAGCCCCGAACAATAGTTCAAGGCTTGGTGTATCCTATATCAGCTGACCGATACAGAATGTGTTTGAGGCGAAGAGAGTGCATTGAGCAGGCTGTCGATAGTATCTCGACACTCTGGACAGCACTGCCGACTGGCGGTCCAGATAGCTGACAGTTGCCCCACCAGACGCGCCTCCAATCCTTCAGTCTTGTCTTCAAGAGCAACGATCTGGCGCTGGGTGCGCCGTAGCTGATGAGTCAGTTGCTCCCTACTTGAAGGTATCGCGATGCGTGTTTTTTCCAGTTCAACGCTCACTTGTTTCTCCTGATATCTGTTGTTGGCGAATAGGTACAAGGACTATCCAGCATAACAAAAATTACTCTGCCTTTCAAGAGTAAGGTCTGATGCATTGCGTTTTTCACTCCATTGCTCTAGACTAAACATAAGTTTTTTAGAAAATCCCATGTCACGTAAGCACATTAATCTCTCCATTACCGACGCTCTAAGCTATGGCTGGAAAGCTACCAGTAAATATCTTGGCTTTTATTTTACGCTGGCCTTAATCATCCTGCTTTTTAATCTGATACCGTCAATTTTTACAGTATTTTTTGACAATAGTATCTATACCCCAGTCATTCGCGGAATATTTATTGTTCTGATGGCCCTTATAACACTTGGCATGGTGCGCACAACACTGCAACAAGTTGATAAAAAAGACACCAACCTAGCCGACCTTTTTCGCCTCAATCTTTTTGGTCGTTATCTGGTAGTGGCACTAATTTACCTTTTCTTAGTTATTGGTGGGCTTATCTTATTTATTGTTCCCGGAGTATATTAGGGGCTCAAATATCAGTTTGCAACCTATCTAGTGGTTGATAAAAAGCTTAGTATCGGTAAGTCATTTGAAGAATCTGCCAAGCTAGTAGAAGGCTATGAATGGGATCTCTTAAGCTATTGGCTAATTATGATCTTGCTAAATATTGTAGGTATTTTATTCTTTGTGGTCGGAATTGTTATTACCCTGCCGGTTACAGTTGCAGGATACACCTACCTTTACCGAGAACTTCGTAAATAAACATACGTTATTAATGCCAATATAAAAACCCCTTATCGGGGTTCTTGTATTGGTGCGGACGAGAAGACTCGAACTTCCACGCCTTTAAAAAATAGGCACTAGCCCCTCAAGCTAGCGTGTCTACCAATTCCACCACGTCCGCATAATTATTACTATATCTCATTGAGGTACACATTTTGCTACAGGCTTAAGAGGCCCTGAGTTTTTTATATGGATCTAGACAGGATTACAGACCAAGCTAGCCCGTCTACCAACTCCATCGCGTTTAGCGTATAAAACAGCAAGGCCTATTTTAACAGATTCTTACACTGTTGTCAGTTCTAAATTAGGGCTGTATATGAAAGAAAAATAAGCGCCAACCCCAATGCAATTGCAAGCGGTATAAGAATTAATAGATTGACATAATAATATATCTCTTTTGGCTCATTCCAAGAATTTTTCTGAGCTTTTGGCAACTTCTTCCAATCAGCCTTGTAGTTCTGCCAAACATCTTTACTGCGCGCCAAACTCCAAATTCCACCAACAAATAGCAACATACCTAAACCTAATTGACCAAACAAACTACCCATATATGTCAAAACCAGAAACCATAAGAATATTACTAGTCCAACAATTCTTCCCCAACTATCTTTGCGCTTAATGTTTCGTGCCATTTTAAAAACCTCCTAGTTATCGTAATTATTTGGTAGATGGTCAGCCAGGTGCTTCATAGAATATTCCTTGCGCAATTGACGTGGTAAGTCTTTCAAGCTTACACCTATCTTAACGCCCGGATTAAATATGTTAAGTGGATCAAAAACCTTCTTAATATCTTCAAACACACCATAAAGATGCTCACCATACAAGCGCTTGAGATATGGTGCTCGCAAACGACCATCATTGTGCTCGCCACAAGTCGATCCACCCATTTCAATTACCATACGATAAAACTCATTCATTAACTCAAACATTTTCTTGCGATCCACCTGCGAGCCCAGATTCATGAAAGGCTGCATATGAAAGTTCGCATTACCAGCATGCCCCCAAACCGCAATATCGAGCTTATATTTTTCAAACATTTTATACACCTGCTCTAAGAACTTTGGCATCTGCTCAAGTGGAACGACGCCGTCTTCAATAATCGGTAAAGCTTTCTTAGCGCCACGAAACTTCCAAATAATAGCCGCTGCACCACGCCGGATTTTCCATAGTTTAATCTGCTCATTAGGGTCAGTCGCCAAGCGTGAAGCAAAAGCTAACTCTCGAAAAACTTTTTGAACCTTTTTGGCTTTCGAGGCCTGTGTGCGTGATTTAGTATCATCAAACTGTACCAAAAGTACTATGCCGGGCATCTTCTCAGGCATGATGTCTCGAATTTGTTCCGGATCATGCTCACACAAAAACTCCAGCAAATGCCGATCCACCACCTCTAAGGCAGAGGGCTTTAATGGCATCACCAGCTCAACCGCCCTAGCAGCATGCTCCATATCCTCAAAGTAGCCAACCACCAAATGGGTTTGGGGGTTATACGGTACATGACGTAGGCTAACTTCAGTAACCGCGCCCAGTGTACCCTGACTCCCCACGATTAACTGACCCAAATCAAAGCTCCCATCCGGACCTTTTACATGCCACAAATCATACCCAGCTGAGTTTTTACTAACCCGCGGATAAGCTTCAGCTAGCTGGTCCCAATTTTCCTCAATTAAGTAGTCAACATTACGATAAATATGGCCCTCAAAATCTGTCTGCCGCTGTTTTTGCCGAAGCTCTTTTGCGCTCAATCGGCGCGTCTCAATCACTTGCCCATTAGCCAAAACCACCCGTAAACTTTCTACATAATCACGAGTTGACCCATATTTAATAGTTTTTTCACCAGCCGAGTTATTAGCTACCGCTCCGCCAATGGTGGCAAAATCAATACTCGCCGGATAGGGTGGCATAAATCTTTTGTGGCTATGTAATAAGTGTTGTAAGTCCTTATAAATCATGCCAGGCTGAACCGTTATGGTATCTTTTGACATATCAATAAAGTGGTTCATGTGGGCTGGCAAAACCATAATAATGCCACTACCTAGAGCTGCCCCACCCTGATCAGTACCTTTACCACGCATAGTTATAGGAATTGAGTTACCCTTGGCGGCCTCTTGCGCTACCAAAGTAACCACCTCTGCCACATCGGCCTCATTTTGAGGATAAATAACAATCTGCGGCATAACACGGAACACGCTACCATCGGTTGAGAAGAATTCTCGAGTTGCCTTATTTACACTTACTTCACCAGTAGTAAAATTACGGAGTCGTTGATAGAAATCAGTCATAGTACTTGTAGCATAACAATTTTCGACACTCTGTGCAAAATCTAATTGTTGAATTTTGACAGATTGATACATCTTAAGCTAAGCTTATTATAATAAACTTTTAGTAAAGTATTATGGGAAAAATAAACACCACTAAGACATCGCGTAACAACCACAATCTTGGTCGCGTTAAGCAATTCAAACAACCAGCCATGCTGGCTGTTCTGGGGTTGTTTGCGATGGCTGGTAGCATCCTAATTTATGCCTCGCTGGCTAGCTCCACGCCAGTTGTAAACACTAATGCCGAGTTTTGGCGGGCTCGGATTGCTGGCTGCGAGTCTGGTTCGGGGCCAAATAGCCAGGGTCGTTACACTGCCTCCAATGGTTCTGGAAATTTTGGCGCCTACCAGTTTGATGTCCGTACTTGGCAAGGAGCTGTGGGACCAGAGTTAGCCACTCAATACCCCAATCCAACTCAAGCTCCACCAGAAATTCAAGATCAAGCTTTTTATAATACTTTTGCCAGACGCGGCAGTCAGCCCTGGAATGCCAGCTATAAATGCTGGCGTACCGATGAGTTAGCTGCCCGACCAATCGGTGTAATACCGTTAAGACTACCTAAGCTAGGTAAATCCTCCAACGTAGCCGAAGACCCGATCGTTGGTCCACCTAAATCTGCCTATAACATCAAGGTGCAAGGGCGTGTCTATGTTGACGGTAAACTTATACCAAATATTAAGCTTATTACCTGCGTTGATGGAGTTACCACCACAACTGGATCAGGCGGCGTATATAGCTTTGAATTACCAGCCGGAAATAACTATTGTGTACGCGTAATTGAAGGCCTACCGGCCAATGCACGATTAGATAAAACTAACAATAACCCAGAGCGAGCCGCCGATACTAGCTACGAACATCAACTGGCTGGCAAGAACTATTACCGAAACCTCTGGCAGTTTTTCACACCCTATTACACCTGGGATCGAGCCAGCGATGAAAACACCGATTTTTGGTTCGTCACCCATTAGATCTGTTGTTACATATTGACATCATTAATCATATATTGTATTATCTGGACACCCGAAATACGGGTGAGTTGAGTTCTTCAAATGAAGGAGTAGTCATGGCTATCGCCCTGCAAACTTCAATTAGCACCACCTCTCGATATGAGCCATTCGATCTAGCCGGCCTTCGCATTGGCCAAATACTTGAACTACAGTGCGACCATAATATCCGCTGGTATATCAGTATCTTGACCACGTCAACCTGTCGAACTGAACTCATCAAGGGTGCGATGATCATGACAAACTCACCTAATCGTGGCATCCGTATCGCCTGCTCACCCTACGAGATGACGGTTGGTCGACAAGTGCAAGCCGGCAACCAACTAGCAATCGGTTACGGCCACACAGAGGTCATTCGATCCTTTCGTGTAGTTGAGCAATCGATCAGTCCATAACCCGCATATAAAGTGCGCAATAAATTCCAGACTCCAGAATACCACCTGGAGTCTTTTTCTTATTTTTGTAGGATAGTATAGTGCCACAACAACTAGTCATCCGCACCAAAGAAAAAAGAGCGCAAATGCGCTCAAATTTCCCGAAAAGTTCGTTCTTGGTGCGGATGAAAGGACTCGAACCTTCACGAGATTGCTCCCACTGACACCTGAAGCCAGCGTGTCTACCAATTCCACCACATCCGCATATAAAAATTCTATTTCTGCTTAATTGGCTGTAATTTAGATTTTATAGCCCAAGTATTTACCTTGTAAAATCGATCACTCGGAATAACTAGCTTCTCCTCTGCTACTCCAGTCAAAGCAGCAGTATGAGCATACAGGTAAGATGGCGAATAAAGCAAGAGGGCTGGTACATCATCAGACCAAATCTTTACAAATGACTTGTATTTCATTTCTCGAAAAGCTGGATCCTTACCAAAACGAGCTTGCTCTAGGGCAGTATCAGCCTCTTTATTATTATACTGCGAAACATTCAGGCCCGGATCTGAAGCTTGAGAAGAGTGCCAGAAGCTAAACACATCACTATCGGCACCAATATTTTGGCCATACAGTAAAATATCATACTGTCTGGGTCGGATGTAGCTCTGCTGTAAGGTAAAGGTATCCACCTGAATCACCTCAATCGGCACTCCAGCTACCTGCCACTGATCGGCTAGCTTTTGCGCAAGCTCTGGATACACTCCTGAATTTGCCGTTACCAGACGCAATGGTGTGGTTATCTTCTGAGCTAGAGCGGTCTTACCCACCTCCGGTGCATAATCAACTCGCAGAGCGTCCTGGTTAAAGCCTAAATAACCGGCCGGAATTGGGTAATGCGCAACATTACCTTCATCTTTAATTACCTCTTGGACTAGCTTCTTACGATCAATTACCCGACTGAGGGCGAGGCGGATATCTTTATTGGCTAAAGTTGGTTGCTTAATATTATAAAATGCCCCAACGTAGCTGGGCATCCGAAATCGCTGAACCACTAAATCACCGAATTCTTTCACGCTCACTACTTGATCTGGATCAATTTGTGCCATTCCGTCAATCCGACGTTTAGCATAGGCATCAACTAAGGCCCCTGAATCATCAACCTGTAGGAATTTAATTTCATCCAGCTTAGGTGCTCCTTGATAGTACTCGTTATAGCGACGCAAGCTAATCGTATCACTATTAATATCAAGATTATCAAGGATGAACGGCCCGCTACCAATGGGCTGCTGATTAAAGCTAGCTAATCGCAATTGACTCACTGGAGTTTGCTCGAGCACATGCTTTGGCAAGATCCCAACTTGGGCAAGGGCTGACCAAAAACCACTATAGCTGGCTGGTAATTTAAATTGTACCGTGCGACTATCTAGTGCTGATACCTGAATTTTATCCCAGTTTGTAGCCAGCGAAGAGCGAGCATCTGGGTTTTGGATGGTCTGAATTGTGTACACCACGTCATCGGCCGTCACCACAACACCATCATGCCAATGTGCATCTTCACGTAACTTAAGCGTGTAGGTGCGCTTATCTGCCGAAACCTCCCAATTATCCGCCAAATCACCTTCTACGTACTGGCCGTCACGAGTGCGGATCAGCTTAGAAAAAACCAATTCAGTAACATCGGCTGTAGCGGAGTTTTCAACATAGAGAGGATTAACTAAGCGTACCCGACCAATTACACCCTCTCGATAAACACCGCCGCTAATTGGCTGCCTAGCTAACCAATGCCTCTGCAAACCAATAAAACCTTGATACATGCCAAAAATACTAATCACTATAATTAACACCCAAGCTGTAAACTGCCAACGCATCAGCCCCAACTTGCGCCATGCTCCATAAATATGCCGATCAACATAATTACCAAACCAAGTCCGCATCACTTTACTCTGACGGCCCAACCTGCGCCGTGCATGATTTATCCTAAATGTAATATATGAACTCATATTTCCTGTTAGCTATTACCCTTCATGCAAATGCTCTTGTTAAATAAAGCTTTGTTTAAGCAATGATAAATCGAGCCAAAATACTAGCTATAAAAATAACTCCTAAAATTATCGTAAAAATGAATAATCCTTTTTCAAAACCTCGCTTTGAGCGATAAACATTACCACCCCCACCAAAAGCATCCCCCAATCCACTGCCCTGGTTCTGCACCAATACAACAACAATAATCAGAATAGCTGAGACGACGGTAAGAATATTTAGAAAAGCTATCATTAATTTTCCTCCTTTGGACGTGTAAATAGCACTGTAAACAAATAGTTTGTCAGCCACACAATAATAGTTGCACCAACGGCCGAACTAAACTTATTAACCTGGAATGATGGGTACAAAAAGCTTGTTACATATAACATTGCAGCATTTACTACCAACATAAAAAGGCCCAATGTGAGCATAATTGCCGGTAGGCTCAGCAGTACAACAAGCGGACGAATTAGGGCATTAACAATACCAAATATCAAAGCTGCAATTAGCAAAGCACCAATTCTTTCATCATAGGTTATGTTACCAACAAAAATCCGTGCTGACAGCCAAAGCCCTACGATATTTACAATCCAGGATGATAATATGCGTTTTAGCATAACGGCGGTTATTATAGCAGTTTATAAGCTTTTTTTCGAGTCCTTAGGGTTGGTGGTGAGGCGCGCCAGCGTAAAAACTCCTTTGCCACTAACTCGCATCTTTTTTTCATTAGTATGCTTTCGATCGCGACTTTTTGCCCTAGCCGGAAGATTACTACGGGAAGCTTTTTTTGACTGCGCCATACTATACTCTCTCCTTGATAATTTGAGCTAATTTTAATCCAACCACCAAGCTAATTTCCTCCACTGTAGCCTGCTTCAGCCCAGCAATACTTCCAAATTCACGCAAAAGTTTTTTACGTGTAACTGGCCCTACTCCAGGGACTGTATCAAGAATACTTTGCTTGGTGCGAGTATCGCGCAGGCTAGTATGATAGGTTACTGCAAACCGATGTGCCTCATCGCGAATACGCTGTAGTAACTGTAGTGTTTTACTGGCGTGACTTAAGGCAATAATCCGAAACTCACCATCTTCAACTAACTCTTTTTTAGAAACTTTTGCCGTCACCGAAACATCTTGCTGACGTTGGACAATCTGCTCGTGACGCTTGGCTAGCCCAACTGTTGGTACCTGTACTTTGAGCTCATCTAATACTTCTGTGGCAGCTGCCAATTGCCCTTTCCCGCCATCAATAATTATTAGCTGCGGAGTTGGCCAGTCGGTATGCCGTCCAGAAAAACGCCGTCGCATTGTCTCGGCCATCATAGCAAAGTCGTTTGGACCCTTAGATCGCATCTTAAACTTGCGATATTCTCGCTGAGCCGGAGTACCATTAACGAATACCACCATGCTCGAAACAGCATCTCCGCCCTGAAAGTTTGAAATATCATAACATTCCATGCGACGCGGTACTGCTTTTAGGCCCAGTCGATCAGCCAAGCCAGTGAGAGCCTGATCCAGAGTAATATCTAGCTCCTCTTGTCCACCAAAAATACTCTTACGCGACAAAGCCTTGAGTGCTGTGTATTGATCACGTAATTGAGCGGCTTGCTCAAAGTTTTGACTTTTGACAGCTAGCGCCATCGATCTTTCCAGCTCCTTAACTAGCTTTGTACTTTTACCTTCTAAAACTAAGCTAAGTCGCCTAATGTTATTTCGATAATCAGCACGCGCTATGTCGGGCTTAGGCGCCACACCAATTTGATACTCCAGGGCCGACGCTTGCACCATCCGAGAGTCTGAAAAGTACGGAAAGATCCGACGCAAATAACGCAGTGCCTCGCGCACCATACCAGCAGATATAAATGGGCCAAAGTATCTAGCCTTATCGTCGGCTGGCCGGCGTACAATCGTGACTTTTGGAAAATCCTCCTGTGTAGTAATTTTGATATAAATAAAATTTTTATCATCTTTATCGCGTATATTATATAGTGGCTTATAGCGCTTAATCAGCTCAGCCTCAAGAAATAGGGCCTCCACCTCACTAGCCGTCACAATCCAATCAATACTTGAAATATTTTCTACCAGTACTGTGGTCTTTTTATCGAGATGCTTTTTAGTAAAATACGAGCGCACCCGACGCTTCAGAATTGACGCTTTTCCAACATAAATAATTGCGCCACAACTATCTTTATATAAATAAACTCCCGGAGAATCCGGTAGATCTTTTAGTCTTTGCTGAAGATTATGTGGGGCTGACATGAAATTATGGGGTATTTTTACTTGCTTTTTATATGATTTTATTGTACCATACCGCCAAGTTGCACCTACAGCCTTCAGAAAGGAGGTTACATATGCCGGGAATGTATGCTGTGTCGGACTTCCTGCAACGCTTCGGCAACTCGCTGGAGCTCACAACTGACTTGACTACACTGCTAGATATCTGGCAGCAAGTCGAAGAGCATGGCTTCATGAATCAAGCCTTGCAGCATGAAGCTAATACTCAAGTGCAGATGATTCGGACGAAGTACGGCCTCTCAGCTGATGACATCATAATCATCGACGATAATGAGGAAGCCTTCCGAGCTCATCTCTCGCACCCATCCCGCCCTCAAGTCAACAAGGAGCTGTCGGCATGACACCCTTACCTCAAAGGTGGGCTTACTCCCCCTAGTCGCTACAGGCTAGGGGGAGTTCTCGCGCTACTTCGCTACAGCCTTTGCTTGACACCACAGTATATAGCAATGCACCGAAGTTTTAATTGCAGTTGGCACACCCAAACTACCGTCAGACTGCTCCGGCACCACCGCTAGGGTATATTCTGCCGAATGTATAGCCGGCAAAGCAATCCGATTAAATCCACCAAATTTAATAGAGCGCCTTAACCCATCAACCACTGCAAGCTGTCGTTCAAGCTTATTGGTTTTATTATCACGGCCATAAATATGAAACTTAGCTGCACCACCGGGAGCTTGCCAGCGTAAATCTACCAGCCAACCACCTTGGAGTAAATCAAGCTTAGTCTGAGCAGTTACCTGCGTCACAGTACCATTCGCTACCGCTGCTTTATCTGAACCCTGGGCCACCACAAAGGCGTCTTGAGTATAAGTATTAGCACAAGGGTCACCTCCAGATTGTGATTGGGTGGCTGCATTCTGCTTATATTGAGCGACAAATTTGCGGGCTTCCACTGGATCATAACCAAAGGAACGGATCTGATCATCTGTCACCTTATCAAAATCAAACTGCAATAACGATATACCAAGCACCCCTTCAATCGCAGCTATTTGACTAGCTCCATCGGCCGACCCCATACGGCAAGTAATTGTTTCGGTATTACCAATAGTTGCTGAGCTACCAGCCTGCATACGCAATTGTGCTACATAGCGTCGCACTTGGGCCGGATCATAACCAAAGGAACGAATCTGGTCATCGGTCACCTTTGACCAATCAATTTCCCAGATTGACATCCCCAGCAGTCGCTCTATTTCATCAATTGGAATTGGCGCGGAACCAATCCCACCCGAACCAATTCCACCTCCCTTTGGAATACCCGACGGAACATCAACGGCGGGAGTTTGCGAGCCCATATTAAGATTGCCAGTCGGTATACTGATTGGTAACCATGAGGATGACGGTAATGCTACTCGTGCCGACAATAGCTGAGTATTATTAAGCTCTAAAGAAAAAGCAAAGCGCTGACCGACACCTTGCGATCCAGCCACCACACCATCAAAGTAGATGCTCTCACCAGATGGATCAAACCGAATACGCGCAGGCGAGGTCTGCAATGGTAGATATTCAAACTGAGCATTACTTTGAAATTGTCGGCTGGCAACCTGAAAGGCATAGAGTCGATTAGGATTCTGTGCACAGCCAGAGCCAGTTGGACAACCAGTGCCTACCATAATAATCTCTCCAGCCGGATTAGCATCAAAACTCGTAGCCGTACTGCCCACCGGATAGCTATCAATCTGCCCCTGGCTAGAGACCGCCACCAAACTAGACTGACCACCGGCTTGACCAAGTGTAAAAACAGTATTACCAATTTGACGCAGATTCAGACCATCAATACCCGATTGCTTAGGATACGTAACGGTACCTTTGCCCAACCTCTCGCGACCCCCATTAGCTGGATTAATGCGGTCGATGGTTCCGTCAGAATATGCCACCATCACACTGCCAAATGCCGACCCAAACCTAGTTGCCATACCATCCAGTGCTACCTTGTGTCTCACCCCACCATCAAGAGAATAAACCCAAACTTCCGTACCAACCGAATTTAATATGGCATAGCTAGAATTATCAACCATACGGACAGCCTGTACCCCATCACTTGGCCCATCGACGTATCGGTCAAACCGCATTGTTGCCAAATTAAACCGTGCCACTGCCATACCAGCATTGAGCCGACCACCCTGACATGGCTTTAGTCCGGCCAGTGCAAAGCCTCGGCTAACGTCAATCACCATGTCGTACATATAGGGCTTGGGCTGAGTTGGCGAACAGCCATTCAGGATAGGTAAATTTGGAGCGGTTAATACACCTAATTTATTGCCATCGATAGGGTTAACGGCAATGAGAGAATTATGAAATCCACCCGCCTCATCGCCAATTACCACTAACGTATTAACCTGCCCAGCACTAGCAAAGGTAGCTAAAACTGCGATCGTCCCAACCAGTACAAGTCCAATACCTAAAACTAGGGCAAGCTTTTTTTTAGGTCGATAACTGCCCTGTAAGTGACTGCTACCAATGTTGCGCTTAAAATGCTTAGCTATCCGAACCACCGACCCAGCAAAGCCCCAATGGCAACAATAAATTGCCACAACATAACAATCAACATCACTACCGAGCTAAATAGAATAATCAGTTTTTTTGCTGGGCTCAGTGCGCCAGCATACATAACCACTTGCTTAAACTGAGCAAGAGCCAGCGGTATAAATACCACCGGCAAGAAAAGCCTTAACATCTGAGCCTCGGTAGTTGACTGTGGTTGGCACCAATTTTCAGCGTAGGCACTACAGGCAATATCAGGAAATATTTTACCAATCAACCACAACAGCACTAGCTGAGCCATAAAAATAACTACCAGCCTTAAAAAACTTTTTCCAAGTGATGTCGTCTTGGTTTTAGGGGAATTTGATGACTCCATTATGCTTATGATAGCTCGACTACGACCTATCTGGCAAATAGACTATGTGAGAATGCGCTTAAGATAGCGTCCAGTATGGCTCGCCGCAACTTTTGCGATAGCCTCTGGTGTCCCTTCGGCAATAATTGTACCGCCACCCGATCCACCTTCTGGCCCCAGATCAATCACCCAATCGGCCGACTTAATAATATCTAGGTTATGCTCAATTATCAGCACACTGTTGCCCTTTTCCACCAGCTGATGCAAAACTTCCAGTAAGCGCTTAACATCTTCAAAATGCAACCCGGTTGTTGGTTCATCCAAAATATAGAGGGTTTTACCCGTTGCTCGCCTGGACAGTTCAGAAGCTAACTTAATACGCTGAGCTTCACCGCCCGAAAGTGTGGTGGCAGGCTGACCCAAATGAATATAGCCTAAGCCCACATCATTGAGCGTGCCAAGCTTACGCTCGATAGTTGGGATATTAGCGAAGAATTCAGTTGCCTCTTCAACCGTCATCTCCAACACATCGGCAATCGTCTTATCCTTATAGGTAACCTCCAGAGCTTCACGATTATAGCGCTTACCATTACAAGTCTCGCAAGTAACATAGACATCGGGTAAGAAATGCATTTCAATTTTTATGATACCGTCGCCCCTACAAGTCTCACAGCGCCCACCCTTAACATTAAAACTAAACCGGCCGGCCGCATAACCTCGAATCTTAGCCTCGGGTACCTGAGCAAACAGGTCTCGAATATCGGTAAAAGCACCCGTGTAGGTAGCTGGGTTAGAGCGCGGAGTACGCCCAATCGGGCTTTGATCAATATCAATCACCTTATCAAGATTATCCGTCCCTTCAATCCGTGAATGTTTACCGGCCGGTTCTTGCGAGCGATGATATTCCTGACTGAGCTTACGCGCTAGAATATCATTTACTAAACTTGACTTGCCAGATCCTGAAACCCCCGAAACTACCGTCATATTACCGAGCGGAATTTCGATATCAATATTTTTAAGATTATTTTCTGTCGCTCCAACAATCTTGAGTGATTTACCGTTGCCCTTGCGTCTTTTCGTTGGCACCGCTATCTGCTTTGCACCCGACAAATATTGGCCTGTTATTGAATTCGAAACTTTAGCAACTTCATCTGGTGTGCCAGCTGCCACCACTTCCCCACCATGCACTCCAGCGGCCGGACCAATATCTACCACATAATCAGAGGCCCGGATTGTATCCTCATCATGCTCTACTACAATTACTGTATTGCCGAGATTTTTGAGTCGCTGTAGGGTTTCGATTAAGCGATCATTATCGCGTTGATGCAAACCAATCGAAGGCTCATCTAAAATATATAACACCCCCATTAGTGAACTACCAATCTGAGTAGCTAGTCGAATTCGCTGGGCTTCACCGCCGGCCAGGGTATTAGCCGAACGATCAAGTGTGAGATAGCTCAAACCTACATCATTTAAGAAAGTTAGACGTTCAGAAATCTCCTTAAGTATCTGCTTGGCGATCTTCGTATCGGTGGCATTCAAAGTTAAGCTGGTGAAATACTGCAAAGCTTTTTCAACCGACATTTCCACCACATCCGCAATCGACTTATCATTGATGGTAATTGCTAAAACTTCCGGCTTGAGGCGCTTACCCCGACAAACCGGACAGGTCATATGAGTCATGTAGCGCTCAATCTCTCCCTTCACAAAATCACTCTCACTCTCACGATAGCGTCGCTCCAGATTTGGGATCACCCCCTCAAAAGTTGTGGAATATGATCGTCCACCCGGCCCTGGTACTTTAATGATTTCTTCTCCAGTTCCGTAGAGTACATTCATTAACTGTTCATGCGTCAGGCTCATAATTGGCTCGTCTAACGAAAAGTTATGGATCTGTGCCACGGCTTCCATCAGCTTGGTATACCAAGTCATCCGGCTTGTAGTGCGACTCCACGGCCGAATTGCCCCCTCATTAATACTCAGACGTTGATTTGGGATCACCAGTTCAGAATCCACCACGCGTAAAGAACCTAGACCGGTACAATTTGGACAAGCCCCGTGTGGAGCGTTAAAAGAAAACAAGCGCGGTTCAATTTCTGAGAGTGAAAAGCCAGAATTAGTGGTAGCGTAATGCTCGGAATAAACCTGCTCATTGTCAGTTTCATGTTCCTGCACAATAAGTACCCCTTCACCTAGCTTTAGAGCTTGCTCCACAGCTTCAGCCAGTCTCTGATGACTATCGGCATCTACCACCAAGCGATCTACTATCACTTCAACGGTATGCTTTTTTTGCTTTTCTAGCTCGATCACTTCATCGAGATCTACCACATCACCATCAATGCGAGCTCGCAAATAACCAGCCCTCTGTAATTCTGCTAGAACATGCCGATGTTCACCTTTTTTGCCTTTTATGACTGGTGCTAAAATAACTATTCGAGTACCCTGTGGGTGAGCTTCAATAGATTCAATAATCTGAGCCGAGGTTTGCTTAGTTAGTACTTCGCCGGTTTTTGGATCGTGCGGAATACCTATACGAGCAAATAAAAGTCGTAAGTAATCATAAATTTCAGTTACCGTAGCCACTGTTGATCGCGGGTTGCGACTAGTCGACTTTTGGTCAATCGAAATAGCTGGCGAAAGTCCTTCAATCTGATCTACATCCGGCTTCTCCATGAGCCCCAAGAACTGCCTAGCATAAGCCGATAACGACTCCACATAGCGGCGCTGACCTTCGGCATAAATAGTATCAAAAGCTAGCGACGATTTACCGGAACCAGAAAGTCCAGTAATTGTGACCAACTTATCGCGCGGAATTTCGAGGTTAATATTTTTTAGATTATGCTCGCGAGCACCGCGAATAATCAATTTATCGTGCATCTTGCCTCTTTCCTTTCGGGTAAAAATAGCCTGTAAGAATCTACCAAACTAGGGGCAGATTATACGCTGATTAGAGCAGTTTTTCAAGCCTCACATGCAGTACAATATTTTGCTATCCATAACCACTTTCGGGTATAATATTGCATAACTAATTTGGAGTAATACGTTTATGCCGCCAGTTGGAACCACCCCCGACGCCAAACCATCCCTACCGCAAATCCCATCTGCTGGAGATACCAATGCTAAGGGTGAAGCTTATAAGCTGTTTAACGAGGCCAATGTAGCGCCTATTGCACCAGCTAATGTAATGCCTCAGCCAGCTCCAGCGTTTGGCGAACAACCAGCACCGACTCCAACTGAACAGGCAACCCCCAAAGAAGAAGCCATCCCAACCGATGTTATGCCAGCTGAGCCAGGCGCCATAAAAGTGCCAGTTGCTACCACACCCAGTCCAACCCCCGTCGAAGCTACTCCGGACCCAATGACTGCTTTCGTACCAAAACCCTTAGAGACTAATATTACTCCGCCAGCTCCAGCAACAGCCCCACCGAGCCCAGCTGCTCCACCTAATTATCCAACGCCAGACTGGAACGCCATGGAAAGCTCCGCCAAGGCTGGCGCCGTACCCACCAACCCAAACTCTGAAGCACCGACTCCAGTAGCCTACGATGAACTAGAGCAATCTAAGCTTGATGCCGAAGTTGTTGGAGATCCAGAAATGCAAAAGTTTTATGAGTATGTAACCGATGACCCAAATGCAATGATTGCAATTCTACAGGGCGCCATGAAGGAAGATAGTGCTGAAAAAAGAAGTGAGAAGCTTAGAGCAATTTGGCCAACAATCAGCAAATGGGCTGCCAAAAACATTATTCCACGCTAACTAAAACTATTCTTTACCTAAAAAACCACCTCTTAAATAGGTGGTTTTTTAGGTCTTACGCTCGAGTTTAATCAAGCAGCTTTTTTAAGAATATCCTGAATAACTCGTTCAGCATCTTCTAGCCTGCGGCGCTGCTCTGCAGAGAGCTGAATAATATCACCGGTATTTTCAGATGTTACTTCTGCCGTCTCGTTCACGGCCTTCTCAACTAGATTCTCTGAATTCTCTGGCGTAACATACTCTGCCTGATTAATACGGACATCTGAAACATCTGCTCCGCCAGCTACAGGTGGTTCTATTTCTTTATTATCACTATCAGCTTCAGCTACAGGTGACCCTACTGCTTCTTTCAATTCTGTCGCTGAATCTATTTTGACCACCTCCGATTCTACATCTGGCTTTAGTTCTGGGAATGGCGTATCTTCTACTGTCGGTGCTGCCTCAGATTTATTACCGTCAGCTTCAATACCGTCGGCTTGCCCTAGACCCTCTATCTTCTCCTCTGTAGAATTAGCTTTTTCTTCTGGATAGGTTGGATCCGAGTCCACTTTGCTATTCGTAGCGTCAGCAGCTGGCAGTGTTTTATTAATTTCAGCTTCAATGGCCGCCGCCTCATCAACTGCACTGGCCTCTAATTTGGCTGCAAAATCATCTGGCTTTTCTGGATTAACTAAAGCTTCGGACTCTGATGCTGCTAACTCCGATGACAACTCTGGCGAAGCTGGCGACGTGCTTGTATCAACCGCACTACTCGATGTATCAACCTCAACCCCGGAACCATCAACCGCATCCTTTTTTTGCCATTGCTCTAACTGACCAAGCTCCGAGTTAGGCTCCTGAGATTCTGTATTATCCACTACAACTGTCTCTGACGAGGTATTTATTGCGGCTGATTCATTGGATGGTACCGCATCAACTTTAACTGCCGTAGAAAACTCACCAGGTGAAACGGGCTCAGGTGAACTATCCTCCGTATTGTCCTCGGTAGTCTCTTCAGCGGCCTCCGGTGCACTAACAGTATCTTGACCCACATCACTTGCCTCAACCGGCGCGCTAATTTCACTCTCCGCCAACCCTTCTTGGCCTCCTGCTGACTCAGACTTTGCCTCTACCGGACTAACCGTAGCGCCCGACAGATCAACTGTTGCAGGACCCGCCCCAGCCATATCCATATGAGCCGGCGCAACCTCTCCACCTTCAACTGAGTTATGCTCACCCGTAGTATCCTTTATAGCAACCGCACCATCTTGGCCTTCTGCACCCTGCGCAACTGCAGGAGCCACAGCCTCTGGAGCCTCTGGCCCATGCGAGTGTAATAGTTCTCCAAAAAATCCCATAAAACTTTAACCCTCTTTTGCTTATTTTGTAGTTAGTATAACACAAAATATTTTTCTTATGCTAGCTTCGCGCACCACGCTGAGCTAACTCAAATTGTGTAATTGTCGCAACCGTCTGTTGCTCCAAATTTCGGGCAGCGTTGCCATATTGCGTTCTTGTTAGCCCTTCAAAAATCCTCTGTAATGTGCGGAGAGACTCAATCACTTTGGCTGCTGATATCTGAGCCGCTTTAGCCCCTTCTTCTCCGCCTGTTTGCTCAGCAACCCGCAAGCTGACAATTGCTGTTTCAAGTGACTGTGACACCACAGGTAGCTGATCAAGTCCTGGAATTTGATGTACATCTGGCCCAATAGCCATATTCATCAATGTGCGCATGTCATTATTATTCTGGATATTGCGAATAGTATCAGCCGAATTGGCCAATTCGCGCATACTAGACAATATTTCACGCGACCGAGCAGCTGGCTCTCGGTTCGCTGGCATTCCTTTTTGTTCACCCGATACTGCAGATGTATTTTGATCGGCAGTCGATGGGGCTGTAGATTCTGATGCGTCAGGTTGAGTGCGCACCTCTAAGGCCTTTCGATCATTTGTTTCGGCTGCAATTTGTCGCAACGCATTAGTCGTCTCAACCGTTTTTGATGACAAGCCTTGATGCTGCTCGCCACTCATCGACCCACGAAACGCTTCTGTATTCCCAAATGTCGACATCTTAGGCTACATTATAGCACTTATGGTGTAGGTACGTCGACCAAGACCGCTACCTATCACCCGCTCTGTATTTCCCGTCGCGCGGATACTCAACGTTTGGCTGGCCGTAGAGATCGGTAAATATATCTTTTGTAGACATAATATGCGAGCCGCCGTAGGCTATAAAGACTTTCTTACCGCGTGCAACTTGGGCAGCCACAGCGGTCGAGAGTTCGCGATCCCTAATTGCACCCTGTTCAGCCCAAAACTTACCCAACTGACTCTCGTCGTGGGGATCAGCGCTCAGCTCGAAAAGCATCAGTGGCGGTATAAATTTCAGCTCACCGTTCAATGTATCAACCTCCAGACGAGACGGGATTTGCATCGACTCGAGCCAGGCATTCATCTGCGCAATTGCCGGTTCGAGCTTCGTCAAGATGTCTTGTCGGATCATAAGAAAATCACTTTGAGCTTCAGGAATGTCTTGCGTGAAATACTTTTTATCATCCTCGCTAAATAGCGGATACTTATCGGATAATCCCACAGCAGCGAGCTGCGGATAAATGTCTAAGAGAACATCACCAACAGGCTGCTTTGCTTCTTCTGAGTTTCCTGAACCGCCGAAGCTGTATTCTGGCCGTGCCTGCAAAGCCCGCAAAGCAAATGCAAGTGCTGTTACTTCACGCGCAAGCCCTTGGTTCTCAAACTCAGCTGCTGTAATTTCATTGATATTCAATGGCTCACCCGGCACCGCCTCGACCCCCATCTGGCGGGCAAGAAATTGTAAGCCTCCAGATTCGGTCCGTTTTTGTACTGCCTCGCTCCAACTACCTGATTCATCGGGATAACCCTCATAAATCAAAACTACGTTTTCTACTCCCTGCCCCATAACAAACTGTCGAAATTGCTCGGCAATGTAGCGATTATTGAAAGAGTCCGGAGCGTAGTCATGTCCATCAGCCCACTTACCCTCCATCAGGCCATAACGAGTAACATCTTTAGCCGGCTTGCCAGTACGTGGCTCAAATTTCTCTGAATTCACCGACGCAATTACCTTCAGACTACCGTCAAGATACGTGTCGGTCTCCATACCGCCATGCGTTAACCGTTCGGCTTGATGCCTGTCATATCCTTCACCATAACTTGCGTATTTGCCCCAAACTTTCTGCACTCGTTCTCGTGGCTCCAATTGATTTACCTCCCCTTCGATAGCTTGTCCACCCACACTACTTACAGCCTCAAGCTGCCTACCTTCAATAATTTTTTGTAAGTCATCCGCAACCTGAGCCTGATGACTCCCAGATTCTGATTGTTGCTGATTAGCGCTTGTCTCTGGTGTTGTCATATATTATTTCCTTTTTATCTCCCGACCAGCCTGAAAATCACGTATTTCAGCAATCTGATCACGCAACTCAGCTGCTTTTTCAAATTGTAAATTGGCAGCCGCCAGCTCCATCTGTTCATTTAATTGACGTACTAAGTGCTTGAGCTCATCTTTCGGAATTTTTGCAAGATCCAGAACTTGTACATCTGCCACTTCAGCCTCGCGCTCTTCCGCTATCCGCTCCGCAATGGCCTTTTTAATTCCCTGCGGGGTTATGCCATGCGTATCATTGTAGGCCAGCTGTTTTTCGCGCCGACGGTTGGTTTCTTCAATTGCCACCTGCATCGAGCCGGTCACCCGATCGGCATACATAATAACTTTTCCTTCCACATGGCGAGCTGCCCGACCAATCGTCTGGATTAAGCTAGATGTAGATCGCAAAAAACCTTCTTTATCAGCATCAATAATTGCCACCAAAGATACCTCAGGTAAATCCAACCCTTCGCGTAATAAGTTAATCCCCACCAAAACGTCATACACACCTAGCCGTAAATCACGCAGAATATCGGTCCGCTCCAATGTGTGCACTTCCGAATGCAAGTACTGCACTTTTATACCAATATCCATCAAATATTCCGTTAAATCTTCAGCCATCCGCTTCGTCAGAGTAGTCACCAGAGTGCGTTGACCTTTTTTAACCCGCTCGCGTACCTCACCTATCAAGTCATCCACCTGGTGTTCAACTGGACGCACTTCTATCTCTGGATCCAGCAGTCCAGTTGGTCGAATAATCTGCTCGGCCACATGCGATGAACGCGATAGCTCATAATCGGCTGGTGTGGCCGAAACATACACCACCTGATTGATGTGTCGATCAAACTCTGTAAAAGTTAATGGCCGATTATCCAGCGCACTCGGTAAACGAAAACCATGCTCCACCAGCACCTCTTTACGCGCCCGATCACCGTTAAACATACCGCGTACCTGCGGCACAGTAATGTGACTCTCATCAATCATCATTAGAAAATCATCCGGAAAATAATCTAGTAAGGTTGCCGGTTGCTCACCCGGCTCGCGGTTGGTCAAATATCTTGAATAATTTTCAATTCCCTTCACATAGCCAGTTTGCTCTAAAATTTCTAGATCATACTTCACGCGCTGTTCAATGCGCTGAGCCTCCAAATGCATATCCTGTGACTTATACCAAGCCACGCGCTCGGTCGACTCCTCGTGAATTCGCTCCATGGCCTTTTGGATCTGCTCCTTTGGTGCCACATAATGTTTAGCTGGAAAAATTGTCACTTCAGTGGGGCGGCCAACCACCTCACCCGTGAGGGGTGTCAACTTAGTAATCGACTCCACCACATCACCAAAAAACTGAATTCGATAAGCCTCTTCCCCATCGGCTGGAATTATATCAATATTTTCTCCTCTTACCCGAAAAGTTCCACGCTGAAAGTTTTGGTCATTACGCGCATATTGAATGTCGGTTAAGAGACGCAAGAATTTATCTCGCTTTTTCATCTCGCCCACTTTTATGGCAATCGACATATTAGCAAAGTCTTCCACCGAACCAATGCCATAAATACAGCTCACCGACGCCACAATTAAAACATCCTGACGAGAAAGCAGGGCCGAAGTGGCCGCTAGACGCAAACGATCAATCTCTTCATTGATGGCTGAGTCTTTTTCAATGTAGGTATCCGAGCGAGCTATGTAGGCTTCTGGCTGATAGTAGTCAAAATAGCTCACAAAATAATGTACAGCATTATCTGGAAAGAACTCTTTAAACTCCGAATACAGTTGAGCTGCCAATGTTTTGTTGTGGGAAAGAACCAAGGTTGGGCGATTTATTTTGGCGACCAAATTCGCCATGGTAAATGTCTTACCGGAACCAGTCACACCCAAAAGAGTTTGCTCTCGTGCCCCATCGCGTAAGCCTGCATATAGTTTCTCTATCGCACCTGGCTGATCACCAGATGGCTCATATTTCGCCCGTAAGTTAAATGCCATAACCTACATTATATATGAAAAATATGACCACCCGGCATGGGATAGCCATACTAATCATCGTCATTAATACCTATACTTAATAATAACTGATTGGTGTAATAATATTACAATCCTATCGCTTAATTGGGTAGTTAGTTGATCCAAGTCGATACATCGAATACACATAAACAGGCTTATCCCCAGCTGAACGAGCAATGAAGTTAATGTATCTAGGTATACCCGTAGTATTGCCATCTAAATATAGACAACGAGTGAAATTTCCGGGTGCAAGGGGTCCAATTGCACCGCCTGAAGATGCAGCAATGGCACTACTATTGCCTTGTAGATATGCCATTATCGCCCAAGATCCCACCTCCCCGGTTGAATATCCTTCAAAGCAGTATGTATCACCCTGGGGGACACTGGAATATTCAAATACTGAAATACGGTTTTGCCCATCTGAGCTAATTCGACTCTGAATAGCCGGTCTATTATTTTTTGTAGCCATACTACCAGATTCAACCTTAAGCATTGAGGCCGTCCAAGTGTACGCCGCAGCCTTACTTAAACGCACAAATAGGTAGCCAAGCCCCACCACTAATACTGCCCCAATCAATACAGCTACTTTCCAACTAAACTTACGCTTTTTATTCAGGACACTTAAGCCAGCTATCCGACTCTTTGGTTTAGCTTTAGACTTAGTCGATTTAGTTAATGGCTTTTTAGTAGTTGATATTTTAGCTGACATTGAGATTATACCCTCTTATTTGTTTAGATATTAAATGTATTAATACTTATGCTTAAATTTAGCTGACCTGCAACTAGTCTGTCAAACTTTCTTAGGTTTCTTTTTGAAATATAGGTAGTATCCAACTAGCCCAGCCACCGAGACATATACCACCCATTCACCCAGATATGTGTAAATGGTTTTTACACTGTTAGCCTGCACACTAGCCATTACTGCGCCACCAGATTTAGCATAGTTTTTTGCAAGTACTCGCCCGTCCTTATCTATAATATAAGCTGGCCCACCCTTTGCCCCCTGAATAAACGGGCGGGCATGGGCAACTGCTGCAAGCTTATTCATATTTTGGCTTTCAACATGAAACAGGGGTGATATTCCCATCGTGTCTAGGGCAGCCGAGTTAGTAAAGATGTTTGCACCGGCCTGAGCTAGCTGACTATAAAAATCAGGCGCTATTACCCCAGAACAAGCGTGTGCGCCATAACTCACCCCTTCAAAAATATAGGGTTTTTCTATTTCTCTACCACGATTAACACTCTTCTGATTATTAAAGTCGAGCAGTAACTGCTCCTGGCCAGCATAGGCCAACACTACTTGATACAGATACGGCACATACTCACCGGCCGGTACCACAAACCATTTTTGTTGCTGGTTTAAAATCCTGCCATCAGTTGCTTGAAAGGTTAGCATGTTGTGACCTATACCAGCAACGTTTTCACGCGCACTATGTATGATTAACCCGTCAGACTTCTTCATTACTCGACCAATAACCGGCTTATCGGCTTCAATCCCTTCTTCAAAATAATGTGAATACTCGGGCAGCACTAATACATCTAGTGACCTATCTGCAAAACCCTTAAGCTGTTCGTATGATTCTTTTGAGAACATTGTGGGCTGATCCTTATAGGGATAACGAACAGCTCCAACCATTCTTTGCGGGCCGCTCGACTGCGCATAGAGTATGTAGCCCAGCCAAGATAACGTAGCTAAAACTAAGATAATCGGCGCAAAAGGTACAATTGAACGCTTCTTATACGATTGATAGCCGGCCACAAATAACAGCGCAACCACACCGCTTAGTAAATATAATCCACCAAACCTCGCCATAAACACTAGTGGAGTTTCGGCTAAATAGTAGCCAAAATTACCAAATGTCCAATACGGCCCGATTTGCCCACCCGGACCCATACTGGTAATGGAAAAAATAACAGCTCGAGCATATTCTGCCACCAGCCAAAGTGCTGGAACTATAATCAATGCGCGACCTTCAGATAGCTTGAGCTTAAATAATCTATATAGCCATAAGAACAATACAAAACCCAGCGCAAAGCTGGCTGTCATAATTAATCCAGCCGAAAGTCCTACTACCTTAATTGCAAAACCCTGAGCAATCTCGGCAGTTCGTACGCCAAACATCCACGATACGACCACCCCAAAATACACACAACCAACTAAGAAAGCTGTCCAGTATGGATGGTTGTGGGTGAAGTTACGGAGGCGATGGTGACGGGCGTTATGACGCTTGTGTTTTTTCATCTGTTAGTGATTATGCTGTTAGTGAGAGAAAAAATAAAGCCCACTTGATATGTTTATCCAGAGGGCTTTATTTAGTTTAGTTATTTGGTGTACCAATACTTTTTAACTACAGTGTACAACCTTGTTTAGCAGCTGGATCAGAGCAATTATTGGCCTGAACCATGCGCGCCCAAGTTCTAGGGCCAACCACTCCATCTTGAGTGAGGCCAGTCTTTTGTTGGAATAATTTTACATTATCGGCAGTTTTTTGACCATAGATACCATCTACATCTATGGTATAGCCTAACTGTTTAAGTTTTAGTTGAATCATCGAGACACAGAAGTTTTGATTACCAATACCATTGTTCATATTAGCGCAGTCTGGTGTGTTAGGAGCGGGGGCTGGAGGGGCAGGAGCGGGGGCTGGAGTACTGAGGCTGGCATTGGGTTGGGTGGGGGCTTGGGCGGGAGGGGCGGATATAAGCTCTTCACGCATAGAATAGAAGTAGGCCTTTTGACCAACCGCCGCATCAATAATAAAGTAGATATCCTTACGTGCCTGGGCGCTTTTAGCCTCAAGGTCGAAACATTTTGTAGCTTTACCATTTGTTGGCCCATCTAACCTCTCATAAAATCCAAACTTAGTCGTATCATTAACATACGCCCAAGATGAAATCGTGACAGGACCAGACGTTGCATACTGAAAGCAGTAGCTGGTCTTACCATAATATATTCCATCGACGCTACTAGTTAAGCTGATGCTCTCGATCCCATTTTTTTCAATAGATCCAATTGCCTGCGAGCCGTCAATTTTGTTAACAACCTCTCCAGCTAAGTCGCCACCTGCGTAACGCCACTCTGTAGCCCCAAGCACCCTACTATTACCTGCCTGACTCAACCGTACAAACAAATAGCCTAGAGCTGCGACCAGTACGACTACAATAATGATAGCTATTTTCCAGTTAAACTTGCGTTTTTTGTTTAATATACTAGAGCCAGCTATCCGACTCTTTGGTTTGGTTTTAGACTTAGTAGATTTAGTTAATGGTCTTTTAGGAGTTGATACTTTAGCGGGCATTGTAGTTATGTTTCCTTAGTATTTATTTAGATATTTAATGTATTAATGATTATGCTTAAATTTAGTTGAGGCACGGTGGAGTGTCAAATTTTTAGTTGGCGGTTTTTAAACCTAGAGAGAATATATTTTTTAATCAACATATAGGCAGTTACCGCAATTGCCCCATACACTATCCATTCACCTAAATAAGTGTATAGGGTTTTGGTTCCGTTAGTCTGCACATCTGCTACTACCACTCCACCAGTTTTAGAGAATGTAAAAGCCACCTCCCTACCGTCACGATCTAGGATATAGGCTGGACCACCTTTTGCTCCTTGAACAAATGGCTTGGCGTGCGCAACGGCAGCCAATCGATTAGTTTGCTCAGCTTCATAATGCAAGAGCGACGAAAGACCCATTGTATCTAGAGCGGCAGAGTTTATGAAAATATCTGACCCCTGCTGGGCTAGCTGATTATAAAAGTCCGGTGATAAAACCCCAGAACAAGCGTGCGCACCATACCGTACCCCACGATACTCGAATGGTCGCTCAGGTGTTTCGCCACGCTCCACACTCTTTTGTTGATTAAAGTTTAATAGCAGTTGTTCCTGGCCAGCGTAAGCTAAAATTACCTGATAAATATATGGCACATACTCGCCGGCCGGTACCACAAACCACTTTTGCTGTTGGTTTAAAAGTTTACCATCGGCCGAGTGGAAACTCAGCATATTGTGCCCCAATGTCATAATATTCTCATTCGCACTATGCACCACCAGGCCTTGCGCATCTTTTGTGACTGACTGAATAATCGCCGAATCAGGTGGAACGTCTTCACTCGAAGCAAAATAATGTGAATATTCTGGCAGAACCAAAGTATCAACCTTCTGACCGACTCCCATACTCACCACATTATAACTTTCAGCAGCCGTGGTGTAGGCACTATTTTTATTAGCGTATCTTACTGCCCCAATACGTAGCATTGGACCGCTTGACTGACGATAAGCTAGCCAACCTAAGCCGGCTCCAACTGTCACGATACTCATTACCATAATTAATGGTTGCCATCGGCGCAGTTTATATAATTGGTAGCCAGCTACAAAAATTGCCACCACAACAAAACTAAGCAAATAAAGACCGCCAAATCGCGCTAAATAAACGAGTGGCGTCTCGGCAAGCAGATAGCCAAAGTCACCATACGCCCAATATGGCCCGATGCGCCCGCCTGGACCAAGGCTCACAATTGAAAATAATATAGCCCGCACATATTCTGCGACCACCCAAAGCATTGGGATAAGCCATACCGCTCTTGGCTCTGCTAGACTAATACGCAAGCGACGCTTGAGCCATACAAACAATACAAAGCCCAGCGATAGGCTGGTAATCATGATTATAGCCGCCGAAGCCGCCACTAGCTTGACGGCAAAACCTTGAGCAATCTCGGCTGTCCGTACGCCAAACATCCACGATACTACCACTCCAAAATACACACAACCAATTAGAAAAGCTGTCCAGTATGGACGGTTGTGAGTGAAGTTACGAAGGTGGTGATGACGACTGTTATTACGCTTGTGTTTTTTCATCTGTAAGTGATTATGCTGTTAGTGGAGGGAAAAATAAAGCCCCTTTGGTTGAATTATCCAGGGGGCTTTATTTAGTTTAGTTATTTGATATACCAATGTTTCTACTAACTAGAGTGTACAACCTTGTTTAGCAGCTGGATCAGAACAGTTATTGGCCTGGACTAGGCGAGCCCAAGTTCTGGGACCAGTTATACCATCTTGTGGTAGACCTGTTCTTTGCTGGAATAGCTTTACATTATCAGCAGTTTTTTGACCATAGATACCATCTACATCTATGGTATAGCCTAACTGTTTAAGTTTTAGTTGAATCATCGAGACACAGAAGTTTTGATTACCAATACCATTGTTCATATTGGCGCAGTCTGGTGTGTTAGGAGCGGGGGCTGGAGGGGCAGGAGCGGGGGCTGGAGTACTGAGGCTGGCATTGGGTTGGGTGGGGGCTTGGGCGGGAGGGGCGGGCGGGGTATCTAAGCTAGCATCACTAGGGCCAGAACTAACCGCGACGTATGAACGATTTGCCGACGAAATATAGAAGGCCTTATCTCTGTTGCCAGCCTTTATAGAAAAATCTGTATGAGCATAAAAAGTTATATATCTAGGTGTATTCCTTTGTGCATTGTTTGCGGGTGCTGGAATATTAGCACAAATTGTGAATCCATTATTACCTGTGCTATATTTTTCAACATTTTCACCATTAATAACAGCCGCCGCCCTACTATATAGTACGTCTTGTCTTAAGCTATGCATTGACGACTCATCATTGATATAAACCGCTCTGATTTCCCATTTGTCAACACTGGCGTATTTTGTCACTCCATTAAAGCAGTATCGTGCATTATGATCTACTTTCGAGTTTATATAAAGATATACCTGAGAGCCTGTAGTATATCCTTCTTTATATTGTGACTGTATAACATCTCTCCCATTAGATAATGTGTCGCGAGTACCTACGTAAGACCCTCTAAACCCCATTTGTCCGGTCTGCCACGAATAATCAGCCCCCGCCTGACTCAACCGCACAAACAAATAGCCTAGAGCTACAGCTAATACGGCTACAATGACTATGGCTATCTTCCAATTAAACTTACGTTTTTTGTTTAGAGCACTAAGGCCAGCTATCCGACTCTTTGATTTAGATTTGGTAGATTTAGTTAATGTCTTTTTAGGAGTTGATGCTTTAGCAGGCATTGTAATTATGTTCCCTTATTCTTTATTTAAATATTTAATGTATTAATGCTTATGCTTATGCTTATGCTTATGCTTAATTTTAGCTGAACTGTAGTTGGACTGTCAAGCGTTTTTAGAAATTTCTAGAATTCAACCTGCACAAAAAATAAATCTCGCTTAGTGCGAGATTTAAGACTATTTTTTATGAACAGCTAGCTAGCGCGCCGATAAAGCCGCATCTAGCTTGGGTTTATCAAACCCAATAATAATCTCCCCGCTGATGTCCGTTACTGGCACACCCATTTGCTGAGACTTATCGATCATCTCCTGTGCCTTTGCCGGATCAGCCATCACATTGACTTCTTCAAAAGCAATACCCTTCTCATCTAAGTAGGCTTTTACGTGCTTACAGAATACACATGTCGGTGTAGTATAGACAATTATTTTATCTTTTGCTGTTGAGTCAACCATATTTTTAATCTCCCTATAATCACCTACATTATACAATATATTCTTATCTATTTTAACCCTAAAGTGGCCGATTACGGCTGAGCCGATAGCCACTTAGAGCAAGTAATCGCTGCTTTTGCGCCTTCACCAGCCGCAATTATAATTTGCTTTTCTTCAACATTAGTGGCATCACCGGCCGCAAAGATACCTGTTTGAGAAGTCATATTCTTGCGATCAATAATAATCTCACCTTCTTCATTTAAATCAACCACACCCTTCACGCTGCCAGTTGCAGGAATTGAGCCAATCTCAATAAACACCCCTTCCACCGCCAGCTCTTTATCTAGCCCAGATACAGAATCACGCAGACTAATTTGACGCACAAATTTATCGCCCGAAATAGTAAGTACTTGGGTGTTATTGAGTACTCGAATATTTGGTGCGGCAATAGCTTTTTCAATCATCACTTCATCGGCAGAAAGCTCGGGGGTAATATTGATAATGGTAATTTCTCGTGCTAGTTTTTGAACCGAGATGGCGGCATCTAATGCAGAATTTCCACCGCCAATGATTGCTACCGATTTACCTCGAAACAGCGGGCCGTCACACCAGGCACAATATGTTACACCCTTATTTAAGAACTCAGCTTCGCCGGCAATACCAAGTTTACGTGGAATTTTCCCGGGAGCTAAAATAACTGACCGAGACGAATATTCACTACCATCGCCTAGTTTTAAGGAAAAACTACCGACTACCTTTTCAATATTTGTAACGCCCTGAGTGACAAATTTTAATGTAATCTCATCAGAGAATTCTTGTACATGATCCTGAAAATGCTTAGTTAGATCGGCGCCAGTAACCATAGAAAATCCTAAATAATTTTCAATATCCGAACTCCAAGCTGCCTGTCCACCCAAATCTTTAGTTAACATAATAACCTTAAGTTTTTTACGTGCGCAGTAAATTGCTGCCGTCATACCAGCCGGACCGCCGCCAACTATCGCCACATCATATAAACTATCACTCGACCGATCACTAGATGGCGAATGAGTTTGAGCTAAATTAGTCGCTACAGCGTCAGATGAAGTTGCTATTCCGCCCATATCATAAGCATTATACCACTAGTGTCGACGAAAAATTACCCAACTTATAATAGCTATTTCTACTGCCATCAACAGTGTCAAAGCTAGGAATAAAGAATCAAGATTAAGTTTGCCGCCACTAAGCATCACAACAAGTGCCCCGAAAGCACCAGTTAAAGCCAGTTGAAAAATAAATACTCCAACAAAATACAAGAGATACTTCCACAGAAATCCCGCCTGCCAAAACTGAGCTCCTCGTTTTTTCATAATAACTGGAACCGACCACAATAACATGATCGCCACATAACCCAACACTATCCTAAGAGCATTCATTAATTTCTATATTCTTTTGGCTCGTAATCCTTCGGTGCACTCTTTAATAGGGCTTCTAGTTTTGATTTTGAAAGCAAGCCGGCCTGTGCCCCAATGTCCTGCACTACACTCATAGAATTTATTGGCCCCCACTGCATTGCAGTTTTAACATCGCCATCACTATAAATTAAGCCAGCTACAAATGTACTGGTATAAGCATCGCCAGCACCAGTCCGCTCAAACGGAGGCTTGGGATCCGGATAGTTGCGCATCTGCCAAACTGTTGTGCCATCCGATGCGTAGCTACCCTTTGGACCATCGGTAATCGCCACAATCCTCGCCCCTTCCTTGTGAATAGCGTGAGCAAGCTCGGCGATATCATCTGTATTTTTACCAGTCATCATCTGAGCTTCTTCTTTATTTACAACAAATAACTCGGTATGTCGCATCAAATCCTTAAGTTCGGCAAAACCTTTACGCATCTGAAATGTACCAGGCTGAAAAGCCAACTTCACATCCGGGTGCTTCTTGAGGTATTCAACAATTTTAGCGTGCACCCCCCAACCTGCCTCACCTAAGGAGCTCAAGTAAATCCATTTAGGCGTATCTTCAACTGGAATATGTGGCCACGCATAAGAATACGTCTCGTGCTTAATTAAAATTGTCCGATCGGCATCATACCACAGCACAAAATGAAAGTTACTGGCCTTACCTTTATGCGCGTCAATATACTGAGTTTGCACCCGATTACCCTTCAAGCTTTCTAGCATTTTCTGACCAATATCATCTTGCCCCATATTGCTATACAGGCTAGACTTCAGACCCAGCCGAGCAAAACTAACCGCTGCATTTGGACTATTCCCAACGCCATGCACCGTAACCGCATACTCAAATGGAATCTTAGAACCATATGTCATACACAGCAAGGGATGCTTATCTTTAGCATCTTTTTCTATTTCAGCCTCAGCCGGTAGTAGCCGTATAAATGAGTCTGATACTATATCTCCCACCGCTAAAACATCAATTCTGTGTGTCATATTATTCGCCTCCTTTATCAAAAACACTTATGTCTATCTTCATTATATCGACTTCTGTATTGGAAAGAATACCAATTCTAGTCCCCAAATAAGAAATCACCGACGTAGCGTTAGCTGATGCAAAGCTAATTGCCTGTTGCATAGTTTTACCTTGAATAATTGACGCAATCAAACCCGAACCATAAGCATAACCAGCTCCACTACGATCGACCACCGCAACCTTCTTATATAAACCAGCCGTATACACATAACTACCATCAAGAATTGTTGCACCATTCTCCGAGTCGGTAATAACCACCGTGTGCAACCCTTCGCTACGAGCCACAATTAACATTCCATCAATTACTTCTGCACCAAACAAAGTTGTCGCCTCACGTCGATTAAGAATTACCACATCAACTCGACTCAAAATATTTAGCAGTCGCTTTGGCTTAGAGAGTTCCAGGGGTCCAGGGTTTACTGCCACTCGAACATCATGAGCCTCGGCCCACTTTACCAAGCGATTTAATACCGTTAGATCACCACCAAGTGATGTAATATAGAGCCATTTTGTAGATATTTTCGTTAAATCAAAATCTTTCGTTCGATATTCATAACCGGCTCCGCGATGGACAAACGTGGTGTCTTCTCCATTGGGGCCCTTTAGTATCAGTGATAAGCCAGTCTGATGACCCTTATCTTGAACTAGCAAAGAAGTAATACGTTCTTTTGCAAGGCTAGCACTAATTTCTTGACCCGACCCATCAACACCAACCTTTGCCATGCACGCCACCTTTAAACCAGTCCGGGCAAATGTAACGGCAGAGTTTGGGGCACCACCACCAATATCTGTTGCAATATCCGGCAAATCAATCTTAGTATTTGCCGGTATCACAATTACCGGTTCACCATCTGAATTAAAGGCTGCAAAATCTTTAGAAATTAGATAAGTATCACGAGTGGCCGTACCAACCACAACTACATCAAACTTCTTCACTTTTTATTCTTTCGCTTGAGTACCTGCTTGGCAGACTTTTCTATAAATGGTGCTGTTAGTCGATAATGCTCCCATAGTTCAGCTACCGTACCAGATTGGCCAAAGCAATCATGTATGCCAATCTGCTCCAATGGAGCTGGATATTCTCCGCTTAATAGTTCCGCTACAGCTCCTCCCAAACCACCAGCAATTTGCGCTTCTTCAATCGTCACAACAGCCTGTGTTTTTTTAACACTAGCTAGTATCGTTTCGGTATCCAGTGGCTTAATAGTTGGACAATTAATGACCGTTGCCTGAATGCCAGCCTTAGTTAATAATTCAGCCGCCTTTAGAGTCTCATAAGTTAGCGGACCAGCAACAATCAAAGTAACATCTTCACCTTCTCGCCAAACATAGGCCTTGCCTAGCTGAAAGGGTGAGTCCAGAGTAGTAACAGTTGGGCTCTTTTCACGCGCCAAGCGCAGGTACCCCGGCTTACGAGCATGCGCCAGGGCCAACGTAGCCTTACGCGCCTCGTGTTCATCGCATGGAACCACCACTTGCATATTAGGTAAAGCTCGCATAATCGCAATATCTTCTAGCATCTGGTGCGTGCCACCATCTGGACCAACCGATACCCCAGCATGCGATCCAACTACAATAACGGGCTGTTCATTCATGCAGATTGCCACCCGAATTTGATCGAAATTTCGGCCCGGTGAAAAGGCAGCATAAGAACTAACAAAGGGTGTTTTACCGACAGCTGCAAGACCAGCCCCAACAGCAGCCATATTCTGTTCAGTAATACCGACCTCTACAAATCGTTCTGGATATTTTTTCATAAATGACTCCATTTGGGTCGACTCAGTTAGATCAGCACACAGAGCAACCACCCGCTCATCCTGATCGCCAGCCAACACCAGCCCCTCACCAAAACCTTTACGATTTGGTGCATGCTCTAGCATCTCAGTAAAGAGTTGCTGTGATAAATGATCGCTATATTTACTCATGCTCACTCCGTATCTTACCGCGTAAAGTTCTTAGCTCCTTTAACGCAACTTTAGCTTGCTCAGCTTGTGGCGGATCTCCAGCTACATCCTTTAGGCCAGGCGGTATGCCATGCCAGATTGGCTCATTTTCCATATAATCTACCCCTTTACCAGGAATGGTATGGGCAATAATAACTGTTGGTCGCTCAAAAATTGCTTGAGCGTGTTCACAAGCTCCAACAATTTCAGCAATATTATGACCATCAATCTCTAAAACATGCCAGCCAAATGCCTGCCACTTCATCGCCAGTGGCTCCAGAGGCATAACATCTTCGGTAAAACCATCGATCTGAATATTATTACGATCCACAATAACTGTTAAATTATTTAGCTTCTTAGCCGACGCAAACAAAGCTGCTTCCCAAATAATACCTTCGTTTAGCTCACCATCACCAGTTAAACAATAAACTCTCTGTTTTGCGTCGTTCATCTTAAAGCCCAAAGCCATACCAGCAGCCTGCGGTAAACCAATCCCCAATGGTCCGGAGGTATTTTCTACGCCCGGCAAACAAATCCGCTCTGGGTGACCTTGCAGGCGTGTACCAAACTTACGTAATGTTTTTAATTCGGACTTCGGGAAATAACCAACTTCCGCCATCGTGGCATACAAAACGGGGGCAATATGTCCATTCGACAGCACTACTCGATCGCGCTCCGGCCAATCGGGGTGCTTTGGATCGTACTGTACCACTTCATAAAATAGAGCCGTGAACACATCGGCCATTCCAAGTGGGCCAGCTGAATGACCTGAGCCAGCCTCCACCAACATAGCAATAATCTCCTGGCGAATTGTATTAGCCTTGAGCTCGAGTGCCTTAACAGAGTTTTTCATGTATTCAACACCTCCATAAGTTCATGATAACGGGTCAAGATATTTTCAGCCCCAAATAAATAGCTATTAGTATTCACTACGTCAAATTTGGCGCTGGCAATTTTTTTCAAACTCTCTGTGGCTACTCCGCCATCTAAGCCAACCTCACCGTCAAAACCTAGATCACGCAATTCGACCGCACGGCTTAATACTTTAGTCTGTAACTTTTGGCCGGCAAAACCAGCTGGATAGGCCATTACCAAAATATAGCTCAACCGATCAATAAACCCCGATAATTTATCAAGCTCAGTATCTGGATTTATTGCTACTCCAGCTCTAATACCGTTGGATTTAATCTTTTCTACTGCCCCAGCGACGTCTTCCGCTCCGTCATACTGCACAATAATCGTATAGGGCCTTAATTTAACACTTGGCGCAACATACTCCTTGGGCCGCTTCACCATCAAGTGAATGTCAACCTTGAGGCCAGCCGGTGGTTGCAGATCTTGAGGTTGGACAGTACGATTATCAACCAGCTCACCATCTATAATATCTAGCTGCACTCGATCAGTTAGCTGGCGAACTAACTGAAGCTTGCGACGACATTCAGCTGAGCTAGCCTCTAAAATAGCTGGTATTACTTTGGTCATTAATTACGCTCTTCCAAATCTGAAATTTGCTCAAGTCTTCGCTCATGACGCTCTTTTCCAGAAAAAGGTGTAGTAAGCCAAATACGGGCAATCGCGCCCATTTCAGACAAGGAAAGGTGGTCGGCTGGCAAGGATAATACGTTAGAATCATTATCTTCACGAGTTTCTTTTGCTACCGCCTGATTCCAAACTAAGGCAGCTCGTACGCCATCAATTTTATTGGCAGCAATTGCCATCCCCTCGCCAGATCGACAAACCAAAATACCCATTGAGCCTGGTTCAGCAACAACCGCTTGCGCCACACTCTCGGCAAATAGTGTAAAATCATCGGCTGGATCGAGTTGAGTTGGCCCCATATCAACGACCGTAAACTCCGACTGAAGCTCAGCCTTGAGTTGATTTTTGACCTCTAACCCACCATGATCGGCCCCTAAAAATACCTTGCTTGGTCGAAACTCCCCCTCCATACTCATCGCCTCCTACTTTAGCTTCTTACCAACCAATGCGACCAGCTCAACAAGCCGATTCGAATACCCCCATTCATTGTCATACCAAGCCACAACTTTTAGCATATTGCTCCCCACTACGTTAGTGAGCTTACTGTCCACAATTGAGCTGTGGGGATTACCGATAAAATCCGATGAAACCAGCTCTTCCTCGGTATAAGCTAAGACATGCCTAAAGCGTGGGCTTGCAGCTGCTTTCTTGAGTACCTTATTCACCTCCTCAACCGTCACATCTCGCTTAACCAAGAAGGTAAAATCTGCCAGCGAAACAACCGGAGTTGGCACCCGAACTGACAGCCCCTGAAATACGCCCTCCAAAGCTGGTAGCGCTTTAGCCGCCGCAATAGTGGCACCAGTGCTAGTTGGGACAATATTTTCTGCAGCATTACGACCTTCACGCAGGTCTTTTGACGGCGCATCTTGCAATGCCTGACTAGCCGTATAACTATGGGTGGTAGTCATCATGGCTTTTTCAATTCCAAAAGCCTCTTCAATAACGGCCGCTACTGGGGTAATACAGTTTGTAGTACAGCTAGCATTAGAGTAAACATTAAATTGCTTGATGTCGAGTGCATCTTCATTCACGCCAATTACATGGGTTGCCACCTGACTGTCATCACCCTTGGCAGGGGCCGATATCACTACCTTACGAGCACCCGCTTTAATATGCAAACTAGCATCTTCTCCTTTTACAAAACGTCCAGTCGACTCAATTACAACATCAATTTTGAGCTTTTTCCACGGCAACTTCTGCGGTTCACGCTCGGCAGTTACAATAATTTTCTTACCATCTACAATAATATGGCGCTCATCAAAATCAACATCATGACGATAGGCCCCATAATTGGAGTCATGCTTTAAAAGATGCGCCAAAGTGCGAGTATCGGCTAAATCATTAATTGCAACAATCCGAATATCTGGGCGAGCAAAAGCAATCTTAAACGCATTACGACCAATCCGGCCAAAACCATTAATAGCAATTCTAATCATATCTTGAGGCATCCTTTATTTATTAAAAGCACTTATGCTTCTATTGTACGGCCTACCTCTACTTAGGACAAGCGCATTGACTAAGACTGCGGCTTCTCGGCTTGCTTAGTGTGGGGCATACATACACCATCCTTGCATTCTCCGCCTTCAAATAAAATCTTTAGTTCTTCCGGATTATGTGCACCACACAACGCTTGGCCAGTTTGAGTATTAATAAAGCTTGGTACCGCCATAAAACCTCCACAGGCAGACTCAATCAACCCAGCATACTGTCGCATCTTCTTCTCATTCTCAGAATTATTCCAAACCTCAAGTTTTACTATCTCGCCACCTAAATCTTTTTCCAGCTGAGCTACTACCGGGCGCATTGCTATGCAGTGCGGGCAAGTTTCACCGTAAAATTCAATAATATGATTAAGATTCATCCTCATCCTCCTCTTTTTTCTTGCGACCAGACAGCCAATATATGACAGCAAAGATAAATATTAGAGTTGATGTTAGAGCCGAGAGTAAACAGTACTGACACCAGGCTCGCAATACAAATGCCTGAATCGATGTCAGCCCAAGCGAGCTAATAAATCCAATTGTTGACCAAGCTAAGATTGGCAGACGTCTAATTGGCTCTCGGTTTATAACGCTAAACATCACCAAAAATAGTACCACTCCATAAAAAACCACTCCCAACATCGCCACCGGAATACCCAAGACTGGCAACTCTGCAAACCGGCTCGTCAGAACTCGCTCGCAACCACCGGTAAAACTACACGTTAAGCCATCCCTAGTGTAATGCTCGATGGTTAAAATTGTCGCATCGATTAAACCAACGACAGATAGCAAGCCAAAAACTATCTGTGGCCAACCAAAGCGCCTACTGGCCTGTGCCATACGCTGCTTCTACTGCCTGCTTTATCTTGCCCTTCAAACCTTCTGCCCCTCCATCACTCCTCATATTGAACTCAACCCCATCAATAAAGATTGTTGGAGTTCCTTGTATACCAAGCTCCAAGCCAAAATCCTTATCTCGCTTAATCGTATCCTTGCCGGTTTCAGCATTGAGATCGCGTGAGAAATCATCTGTATTCAAACCGAGCTCACGAGCGTACTCAATAAACTTATCCTTAGGATCACCTAGCTCCGCCCAATCATCTTGATTTGCATAGAGCTTATCATGCATTTCCCAAAATTTACCTTGCTTAGCTGCCGATTCTGCTGCATAGGCCGAAACCATAGCATTTTTATGAGGCGATGGATAAAGTGGAAAATGCTTAAAGACCAGCCTGACCTTACCTTCATTTTCAGCTAGAATTTCAGTTAGAGTAGGCTCAAAAGACTTACAAGCTGGGCACTGGAAGTCAGCAAACTCCGAAAGTACCACTTTAGCATCGCTTGCACCACGACTCTGTCCCTGCTTAAGCTCTTCTTTCTGCTTATCATTTAATGTTTTGGTAGTTGGGCTAGATGATGGCTTTACGTCATTGTTTTCAGACATCGAAGCCCGCACAGCAAAAATAAGTAATGCAATAATCACAACCGTAAATAGAATGGGTATCAAATATTTCTTCATGTATTTGATTGTATCAGATTATCTACTTTAAGTGAGCTATAAATTTTCAAGATCTGAGGTTAGAGCATCAAGTTCCCGATCAATATCCGCATCATTGTTGGCCTCAATTTCTTTCTGATCAGCTTTAACCTCTTCAATTGACGCTGGTGCAACCGGGGTTGAAGACTCGGCTTTATTTTTGGTAGTAGTTTTTGCGGGCTGTGGAGCTACCGCCACAAAGATGAGCGCCCCAAGCACAACAAGTATTCCAATAATTATCAATCCTTCTATTATTCCAAAGCCCTTTTGTTTTCTATTCATTACTAGCTCCTCCCGAGTTAGATGCATTAGCTGGCTGTCTCTCAAATGCCTGGATTACTGCCGAAAGATAGGCCTTAACTGACTGACGATAGGCCTTAATAGATGTACGAAAAACCTGTACTTCGGCACGAATTAGCTCAGCCTGCTCCTTAGCATTATCATCCTGGCAGTTAAAGCCCTTTGCCGCGTCACGTATGGCATCGACAGAAGCCCCAACCACCTGGCGCTTTGAGGCAATATCGGCCACTAAAACATCGCCATTTGGTACGGTCAATCCTTTCTTACTAGCAAACACCTGAGCTCGCTCTAAGCGCTCTTGAATGCGCTCTCCAGCCCGAGTCGTTCGATCCTGCAATGCACTATATTTTTCCTGTATTTTCGATCGTTTCTGCTCACAGCGAGCTATTCTGGCCTGATCTTTCTTCTCGGTCTTCTTAGCTTTGGCTGAGTCGACTAAATCCTGCCGACGTTGTTGAGATTTTTCGCGCAAGCTTTTTATATTGTCTAAATTCTGCGCAGTATTTGATGCCGTACTGCCATGACCATGTTCAGTTTCGCTTTGATGAGCATTAGCAATATGGGGCGCAAAAACAAATACTGTGCCAAATAATATGCTAAACATTAAAAAAGATACTTTTTTCAATTTATTTTTTCTCGCTTATGCTTAAGATACTATCGTGCGGGTCAGCTCTTAGTCAAGCTACAAAAAAAGCCCCTCTTTATAGGGGCCTTGAGAAGCGGGAGGGCTATCCGCCGAGCTTAACTTTACTCTCAACGAATGTGGCAGTCTTGCGAATTTTAGGATCATACTTCTTCATCTCCAACTTATCTGGAGTATTGTGAGCACTTTTTCGAGTGTAATACAAAGATCCCGTTTCCGGGTTTTTCAATACTACAATTTGCCTTGCTTGCTTTTTTGCCATAACGATTACCTATTCTATCAGATAAATATCGCCCTGTCTAGATATCGAGCGTCAGACTTACCGGGCAGTGATCTGAGCCCATCACTTCTGGATATATTTCGGCAGATTTAACTTTGTCTTTTAAAGAATTTGAAACTAGAAAATAATCTATCCGCCAACCAACATTGCGAGCTCTAGCACCACCAAAGTTACTCCACCAAGTGTAGTAGCCATTTCCCTCATAAAACATCCTAAAAGTATCTACAAAACCGGTATCGATAAGATTTTGAAAACCCTCTCGCTCTTCTGGTGTAAAGCCAGCATTTTTAACATTATCTTTTGGTCGAGCCAGATCATCTTCGGTGTGAGCAGCGTTAAAATCACCACAAAACACCACTGGTTTTGTCTTTTCAAGCTCTACTACATATTCTAGAAATGCCCTATCCCAATGCTGATGCCGAAACTCCAAACGCGATAAATCTCGCTTAGAGTTTGGCGTGTAAACTGTTACTAAATAAAATTTGTCATACTCAGCGAGAGTGATACGCCCTTCATTCTCGGCATTACCATAACCATCGGTGAGCTGATATTTATTGGCAATATTTAACGGTAAGCCATTCATAATACTGAGGGCTGGCTGCTTAGAAAATATTGCTGTCCCCGAATAGCCAGGTCGCTCAGCCGAGTTCCAATACTCGGTGTAATCAGCTAAATCTATTTCAGCCTGCCCCGGCTTAGCTTTGGTCTCTTGCAGACATAAGACATCTGGTTGATGTTTTTGTACAAATGGTAAAAACTCATCCTTGCGCAACACGGCGCGAATACCATTGACATTCCAGGAGAATAACTTCACTTCTGACATACTGAATTATTATAGCAAAATAAAAAGCCCTCAGGTTGCCCTGAAGGCATCAAGATGAATTATAGCTAACTGAAACCCAATAGATTAACGAATACTAAGACCCATATCTAGCAAGTGAGTCTTTACCGCCACCGGGTCTGCGCTCTTGACGACCACCCGACATTCACCGCGGTTAAGACCCTGCACAACAACCGAACCTGGACCAAAATGGCCCTTAAGTTTCGAACCCAATCCATACATCAGCTTATTTGGACCCCTCACCACGATGGCTGATCGTGCCTGACCACTAGGTTTTGTCATCTTTCCTCCTGGTATATTCAAGGTGCGCGCAACAAAAAATCCGCCTAAGTTTTGGCGGATGGAACTGGTACTTTTAAAGTATTATCCAGAAATGCAGTAAGTACCCAAATCCACCCGCGCAGTGCGAAGGATAAGACCAAGATGGGTGGTGCTTACTAATTGCTTCATGACTTCATTTTAGCATGCCAACTGACTATCCGCAAAACATAAAGCCACTCCTGCCTAAGAAGATATTACTCTCCAGGCAGGAGCGGCCTTTTCGTTTTTCAAATAAATGGTGGATTATTCCCGCACCGACTTATTCAACCAAGCTGCTTAAGTTGATACTAAGCCGAGTGCTAGAGTCGGGCTCCCCCGTTTTGCTCTTAGCGGATCGTTTGTCTGCGTTTGAGCTGTAAGCTATTAAGCCGTTCGGCTTTCATAGCCCATTTTGTCGCCATCTCGTCCAACAGCTCATCGATGGTGCGCATGTCGCGTACGAGATTTTTTGGTGCTTTACGGAACCGACGTATTGGTTGCTTCATAGTAGAACCTCCTTTCGTCTTACCGTAGCCTTAGTATGGCACGATAGACTGAGAGGAAGCAGTGAAAAATCTCACAAATAAGTCTGAAATATTTATTTTTTTGGCAGTCGCTTAAGTAAGACCAGATAGCTAAAGCTCATAACAAAACAAATAATAAAAGTAACCTCTAGCCGACCAAAGATAAGTAGCACCAATAGTAATGCAACCCGGCCAATCGTTACGTAAAGTTCTCGAAATAGAAAATAATTCGACCAATCGGCAGCATTGCCCGCATCGGTATAAATTACTTTCTCATAAGCCACATCTAGAAGATGATAAGTGAAATTAGCATAAAAATTTGCAAGCGTAACACCAATTGGAGTCACCACAAATAGCCGAATCAGCCAGCTAGGTGCATGTGCCCAAACACCCCCCACTAGTCCCTGTCGCACACTCCCGTCCACTTTGCGACCATACCATAGCACACCGAAAATAGTAAAAGCCGTTGATATCGACACCAATGTCCCAACCTCCAGCACATTCTCTAAAATCATGTATATGAAAAGTGGCCAGAAAATATCATTACCCAACTGCAACACACCAAATCCAGCGTATGAGAGAGCTTTCCTTTTACTATCAGCCGTACGTAAATTCTTAATATTAAAACGATATGGTCTAGTTTTAAAATCTGGCGACATAAATAATGGCACTAAAGATAGAAGGATAGTTATTGCCGATACTATAAAATTAAGCCGATACGACCCCAAGGTAATCAGAACTGCCCCAAGCAAAGGCGCCATTACCTGTGACAGTATGATTAGAACTTTACCTATTGAGATTTCCTCACCTTCGCGCTTACTATCTTTAGCGTGAGTAAATTCAATATGATAGGCCGACAGATAGAGTCCTGAGGCTAAACCATAGAGAATGGCTAGAAGAAAATATAGCTCTGGCTGTTGAGCTAGCAATATGACGGCTCCCAAATATGCAATTAGGAACAGATCGCCGATCACCATGGTCTTCTTAATACCAAAGCGTGAATTACACCACATGCCAATCGGACTGACAATCATAAATATAACAAATTTAGCAATGTACAAAATTGCAACTTGGCGCAGACTATAGCCAAGCTGAAGTAAGTAGATCGGTACAAAAATCAAAATACTACCACGTGCTAAGCCCTTAGCAAATACTGAAAGATAAAACTGCGAAAGCTCTCGATTTTTTAAAAACCGTATGTACTCTGCTGTTGGTAAACCGTGCTGTGAAGGCATCTAAAAAAGTTAATTAGGTAAAACTACTAAAATAATCCCCATACCCAACAGTGCCACTAAAGTATAGCTAGCGTTGATAGCTAATATCTTTTTCGAACTACCATCAAATAATGCGTGTATCAGTTGCGGCGCAAAGACAAAGCCGGTCCACAACCAAAATGCTGAAATTGCTCCTTCAAGCCAAGTATCAGCAAAAGTGTATTGTACGAAGTGCGCTAAAACATAACTCACCAAAAGCCATAAAAGGCCAGTTAATAAATAGGATGTTCCGGCATTATTTTGTAAATCTGAGGCTTTTTTACCCATCAACTTCATCCATTGCTTACCAAAAAGTAGCTCCGAATACCAAATTGCTCCAACCACCATACCAAAGGCTGTGGCAGCAATCACACCCCAAAGATTAATTTGTACTGTCGGCATCTCGCCCTCCTCGTTTATTCTATATCTACGAAAGCTTGAGCGCTATTATGCGCTAGAACTACTGCTTGGTGCAAGGTTAATTAGCCTGAACCAACCGAAAACGCGGACAGATAACGCCGTTCACTTCTACCGAAGCAGTAAAGTCATCCGCCGGCCTGAGCCAAGGCGTAGTTATTTGGCTCGACTGATACAGTGGTACATATACAACATGTGGCTCAAGTGTGGCCTCCAACATAGCCGTCATTAAAACCAAATAGCGCTTCCCTTTATAGTGTTCATACACGCCAGGCTTTAGTTTAGGGCTAGGCGGTAAGTTTGGTGAGCCTGTCATAATCTTCTAGTTTAATCTGATGTTCTGAGAACTTATCACTACGACTCTTAACTTCAGCTTCATTTGTCGCAAGTGTCTTATCGGAAACTACAAGCCGAATTGGACAGCCCAATAGCTCCGCATCAGCAAACTTAGCCCCAGCTGAAACATCCATTCGATCATCAAATAAGACTGCATCTTCGCCTAAAGACTTGTAGAGTTTTTGTGCGGCTACTACAGCGTCTTCACTGCCAAGTACAACTAGATAATAGCGAAATGGCGCTACCTCAGCCGGCCAAATCAAGCCTTTTTCATCCGAAAAGTGTTCTGCAAGCGCTCCAACTAAACGACTGACGCCAATGCCATAACAGCCAGCTATGAGTTTTTGTTGCTTACCACCTGCATCGGTGTAGAAAACACCCAGGGCATCGGTATACTTACTTTCCAGAGGGAAAATATTACCCACTTCAATTGCTCGGCGCTCTACCAACTTATCTTTATCAATATCAGTGTCGGCGAGGCGAGCATCGTCAATTACTTCTTTATTAACAGCAATTTTGCGAGCTTCATCAATGTAGATCGTATCCTCACCGATATCGCTAAGCATCTGGAACTCATCACTAAAACGCGGAGTAAAGATACCACCATCAGCATAGGTTCGATAGGTAATATCGCCTATCCCCAGTCGCTCATACACGCTAATGTAGGCTTCGGCAACCCTCTCGTATATCGCAGCATGCTCTTCTTGATTGCGCGCAAAGCTATACATATCTTTCATCATAAACTCGCGACCACGTAGTAAGCCGGCCTGTGCCCGCAATTCATTTCTAAACTTAGTCTGGATTTGATAAACCAAAACTGGTAAATCCCTATACGAATTGATGTAGCTCGACAACATATCTACGATTGGCTCTTCGTGCGTGAGGCCCATCCCAAGCTCCGTACCATTTACTAGCTTGGTCTTAAACCAATTATCTACCTTATCATCACTCCACCGGTCAGTTTTTTCAAATAATTCACGCGGTTGCAAAACCGTCATTTGAACTTCTTGGCCACCAACAGCATTCATCTCTTCACGTACCACCCGCTTAATGTTTTCCAATACACGCAACCCCAGTGGAAGAAATGTATACACCCCCGCCATCTCTTTATGAATATAGCCAGCCTGAATAAGTAATTGGGCATTTTTTGCCGTCTCATCAGCCGGTAGGTTTTTACTGGTTTTAGTAAATAGTTGTGATACTCGCATATTTTCCTCTTTACTGCATTGTATCAGATGATTAGCAGTTATTTATCATCTACAAGATCTTTTAAAGATACCCCTTTAAGTATGGTCCGTACTTGCGCAATTGATACACACTCCATTAGCCGCGCCCTTAAGTGGGCGGCCCCGTCAAAACCCTGGATATAAATCTTAAAAAACCGCTTTAGAGGATCAAACCGCTTCTCATTTTCCTGCCAAGTTTCCTCAAAAATATCAAGGTGACGAGTTAGGGCAGATAATTGTTCCGCTACGCTATGTATGCGCTCATCCCGCTCAAATGCCCAAGGATCATGAAAAATCCCCCGACCAATCATCATCCCATCCAAGCCAGTTTCTGAAATTCGCACTTCTGCCATTTGGCGATTTAGCACGTCACCATTACCTACCAGCACCAGATCTGGTGCCAATTCATCACGTAAAGCCACAATCTCTTCTGCTAGCTCCCAATGGGCATCGACTTTACTCATTTCTTTAACGGTTCGTAAATGCACCGTTAAAGCACTAATATCTTGCTGCATCAAAAAGCCCAGCCACCCTCTTGCGTCTGGTTTAGTCCAGCCTAATCGAGTTTTTACGCTCACCGGTAAATTCCCCGCCCCTTCTTTAGTGGCAGAAATTATCTCGGCAGCTAATTCAGTAGTATTAATTAGCGCCGAACAACCACCATTCTTAATAATATCGCGTACCGGACAACCCATATTGATATCAATTCCAGCAAACCCACGCCCCGCTAGCTCGCTCGCCATATCCTTAAAATAGGCTGGTGTTGTGCCCCAAATTTGAGCAATTACCGGACCTTCAGCTTGGTGCAAGTGCAGACGTCGTTCAATTGCTTGACGTCCCGGTGAACAAAACCCTTCCACACTGGCAAACTCCGTAAAATATAGATCGGCCGGCGCAAGTTCGTGTACTAACCGACGAAATACTACATCCGTCACATCATCCATCGGTGCCAAGGCGGCAAATGGTTGCGAGCGCAGAGAATTCCAAATATTTTCTTGACTATCCATAACCAAAATATAACCGTACGAGTTTACCAAAAACCAACTCCTCAAATCAAGAGAGGCTCACGCTTATGCTTGACTTAACCGAGAAATCAGGTTAACTTACACGAGTAGAAGTATTTAAATAAATTAAGGAGTTCCTTATGGATTCAGCCGTAATGGAAATGGAATCTGTTCAGAATACATCTTGGTGGATTCTCATTCTAAGAGGCATTCTTGCAATCTTGTTCGGTATGGCAATGTTGCTTTGGCCAGGCATTACACTATTAACAGCAGCTGTTGTGTTTGCGCTATTTATTTTGGTATCGGGTATTGTTGATATTGTTTCTTCAATCATGCAGATCCGCAAAAATAGCTCATGGTGGCTAACCCTACTGTTGGGTATTGTCCAGGTGGCTGCCGGTGCATACATCGCTCAGCGACCAGGCATTACGCTAGCCGTACTGATACTGGTTATCGGTTTTGTATTAATCGTACGTGGCCTGTTTGAGTTCATCGCAGCTTTCGACTTTCAGGGTTCGATGCGCGCCCTATTGATTGTAGTCGGTATCATTACTGCCCTAGCCGGAGTTTTTGTACTGCGACACCCACAAACTGGCGGTATCGCCTTTGCCTGGCTCTTGGGAATTTACGGCCTAATTGCAGGGCCAGTAGCGATTGCCCTAGGCATTCAAGCTAAGCAGTACCAAGATAAGCTTAAAGCTAAAAATTAAAATAGAGTTTAGGCTCTAAACATATTTACCAAATGCCCGAGTTAGCGCTCGGGTTTTTGGTAAATAAAAACGCAACCCCTAAGCTTAAGGGGTTGCATAACAAATTTTACGAACGATAGTATCGCCGACCATACTTGCCCAGGGCGCGCTGATATAGGCTGGGGTTACGATGATAGATGTGTTCCACCAGAGACTGGCGATAACACTGCAAGGCAATCACCTCCATCACCGCATGACAGTCCTCCGCCGAGGTAATCCACTTTGGCTCCAGCACGGTACAAGCTGGCTTTTCACTGCCGTCAAGCGTAACTGCCACTGGTAAAACCCAGCTACCCAGCATCAGCGAAATCGTACCATCCATCAGAGGCTGCATATGAGTTGCATCCGAGAAAATTCGATCCTCAGAGGCGCTCGGCGCCATCGCAATCATCTGCCCGCCAACAGCTCGAATTTCATCCAGCTCTAGTCGCACCAACTCATTTGTGGCACTCACCAGGTCTGGATCGAACTTTACATGCTTCCGGGTTGGTGTGGTTGGAAAACTAGTCAACACTCGCGTGAACATCTGCAGAATATCAATTGCCGGCAGTGCTACTGACTGTCCTGATAGGTCCAGGTTAACTTCAAGGGTCCGTATACCACCACTCACAATCGTTGAGGTTTGTTGAGTGAAAATCTCTGGCGACAAGCGAGAATCAGCGTAATCCGCAACCCGCCTAAAACCAAGGCAATATCAAAAATCTTGCCATGATTGGTGATGAGGGTAAAATTACGTCCATACTGACTCATCTCACCAGCAATAAACGCCAACAAGTCGGGATGATCCTGCCAGGCTTGCAGAATAACCCCAAAACCCGTATGAACAGCTGGTCCAAACGGCTGAATTGTAGCATTTGCGCTGGTGGGGTGGGTGGGTTCTAGGACAGCTACCGTTGGATTATGATAGGGCTTTGCCGAATCATAATCCATCACCCGAAAAAGCCCATTTTTGGCGTGCCTATCAACTAGCGTACAGAGCAGGTCATACACTTCCTGGGGCTGATATCGGCCCAGAACATATTCTAACTCAGCTCGACTCCGTCTTTCGGTCGTCACTTTCGATGCCTTTCACTCGTCCATCTCGTGAAGGTGCTATCTCAAGTTGACATTATCTCCTATAACTTACCAATAGTAAAACCTTAGATCTTTCCAAAAAGATCAAAAAACTATCTAATATCCACGGAGAGGTAGCGGATAGCGTCCATCACCTAACTGATAACTACAATCCTGCTGTGCTACATAGCAACGATTTACAATTGTCTGAAAAGCTGATGGATCCCAAGCAAATACATAGTCGGCGTGTCCTGAATATCCCCCAGGTCCGTTGGTATAATTATCACTTGAAAGGCGCCAATTACGTGTGTCCGTACCACTTGGCACGCGCCAACGCACAAACATCTTGAGATTTGGTAGCGACTCTGGATGCGACGGGGGGCAACCAGCATTATCACTGATCGGAGTAATACTGGCAGAGGTGTTTTGCCAATTACCATATTCAACATGCGAACGTCCATTAGTAGAGCGTAAGTTTACACCATCCCAACATTGCGGAAACTCGATAGTCATCACTAATACCTCACCAGAAGTGCAGTTTGGAATACCTAGCCCCTCACTCTGGCGTTCTCTGTCGGTGGCAACGGAACTCTCACAATAATAATGAACTGGATACGACCCATTTCGTACAGGCTGAGGTGAACTTGTGGCAGTAGCTGGATTACCAGCGATCATCTGGAGACCAAGTGGAAAAGGCTTAATACTACGATAGCCAACACCTTGATAGCCAACTTTATAGTAGAGCTCTAAATCACTGTTATACAATCCTCTATCGTCATTTGGCGCAATTGGCCTACCGGTCGCCGTATCAACCATAGATGGAATCCAGTAAGCCGATCTATTGAACGTACCACCAGCACAAGTGGAACTACCGCTACTGAGTAAGCTTGCCGAGGTTGAGGAATAGTTTGTGTCACTATTACCAAAATATGTATGCAAATGAGCCTTGTTTGGTTGACCTGGATACAATAGAGGATCGTCATTATTCATATGCGAATAATCACAGCGTGTACGAAATGCACCTGGCTCACCATCATTAATACCATCATCCCACAAGGTCGGTGGCGTCAACCTAATGGGGGTTACATTATTAATTCTAACTTGCGCTATACCTGGCTTTGGTACGGGTATTAAAGACTCATTAATGCATGGCCCCATTGCAGACATTGAGCCTATGCCAGGAGTACAGTTCATCGTGTGATCAGTTGGCATCTCAGAGCATCCAAACTTTATATATTTACCGTCTGAAGCTGTTGGGTCATTGGCAGTCTCTACACAACCATTCATATTTCCAGTTGCTCTCTGCTCACTCTTAGACCAGCTTTCCGGCTCGGTTTGTGAGGGACTGGCAGCAAAGGCAAAAAATGCTACAAAAATACCCAGTAATACAACCAATATACCAGCAATCATAAGTTGCCTTTTAGAAAACCTACTGAATGATAGTGCCGATCCGCCTGTTCTAGATTTTGTAGCCTTCTTCTTTACCTTCACACGACTTCTGTTGCTAGCTGCCATATACTGCCTTCCTTAAGTTATCTAATTTGCAAAAAATAATCATACTATTCATTAGCACCTACTCCAGCCAGCACCAGATAATGAAGCACTTTGCCGTAACGGAGGTTTTGCTAATCTGTGAGCCATTTCCAGCTTTATCAAATCCCTGAATCTCATAGTTATACTTGGTATTGATATTAATACTAGGGTCTACAAACTTGGCAGTCGAGCTAGATTGCATAATCTGACCATTGCGCTTTATTTGATAGCGTGCTACCTGCCCCTTATCTTCAGCATCTACACTGGGCGCCCATTTGAGCTCTAGATTATATCGCAGTCTTGCTGGATCCAGCACTAGTGAGCGACTTATTTTTGTTGGTGCAGTTGGTGGATTCTTGTCTACAGCTGGACCTGGAGGTGGAGTAGTTGGCACAGGCGTGCTTGGAACAGGTGTTGATGTAGTTGGCACAACAGTAGCCACTGCTAAGCAATTATCGCCTGGCTCCTGGACTGGATTAGTGTTGGTTATTCTCTTATTAGATGGAACACAGCTTGCATTACTTACGGGCACCAGAATAACTCGATCAACTTTTACGTTTGCCGCTAAGCCTACTAGCCTAATTGTATTTCCAGATTGCGTGGCATTAACTCGGCCGGCATTATTCCACTCCCATGCTGTGAAGTTCGTGCTGGTAGCCACCAGACAATTTGGCGATCCGCCCGACGGCGTGACCTCAACACCAACACCATTGTGCATCGGATCAGAACTCTGCATTCTTACCCAAACAACATACTCCCCCGAGCTGGGTGTCGTCACGCCAGTCCGAGTAACACTCCCGAAACCAGCTGCTGGCTGGCAGGGTGCCGCTAGACCTATACCTGATGTAATAAGCAAGCCGACTGCAACCACAGCTATCGCTACAATTGGTCCAAGCAGCCAATATCTGAGTTTTTTAACTATCCTTTTCGAATGCACAATTCTATTTTCCTTATTTATTTAAGAATCTTATGCTAAATAATAATGAATCACACTACACTAAGCAATACCTCTGCACACTAAAACAAATAGACCATCAATGACGCAGTTCCAATTCCCAACTTGCACAAAACTAGGACTATAATAACGATATGGGTCCGATAGAACTATTAATTTTTGCGCTCATCAGCTTATTGCTATACGGTGCCATAGTCTCATTTAGCCCCACTCTCTTTCTAACAGAACTGGCCATACTAACTCGCTCTAAACGCCCCCTAATCCATACTATTGCTTTCATGACTGGGATTAGTATTCCGATAATCCTATATATCACACTTGCCGTAGTTATCACAGATGCTGGAAATAATTTTACAATACCAAACACCAGAGAAGTTATTGGTAGTCTACCAATAGTCTCCATCATAGCCGGTATACTTTTATTTAGCTCAGGACTACGCCTAAAGACTGATCGCGGGGTAGAAAATGAGTCAGAGGAGGTTACAAAAGAATCGCCCGAAAGACTATTCCGCACTAAAACATTGTTCTGGTTTGGATTAATTAAAATGGGCACAAGCCTCAGCAGTATTGCAGCAATTCTACTAGGTGTGAGCTTTATTAAGTCATTTGTTACACGCGGTGTCTTTCAAGCCGTAGCATTGATATGGTTTGTTGTTATCTCATTATTACCCTTTTTAAGCATTGCCGGTCTTAAACGTTACGCCCCCAAAATATTCGCTCGCTTGCAAAGATCTTCCGACAGAATAACTGACTTCAATTGGCTTAAAGTATTGCGCTGGGTACTACTAGCTAGCGGTATATATCTCATAACTTATGGTGCTCTCGGGATTAATTAAAAATAAAGTTTTAACATTATCGTGATTACAGTACTAAAAAGTAAATAATTTTGTAATATTTTTACTTTGATTGCAGTAGCTAAAGAAAGCTCGAACCTTGCTTAAGGATTATTAAATCCCGCCCTGTGACTATGCTCCCTGGTGCATCATCTCAATGCTCCATTTAACTAGAACTACGATACGACTATAAAACCTCAGTAGACATAGAATCACCTGATGTAACAGATGCAAAGACTCAAGATCCAATAAATAAGATAGCCCGTATCTAAAACTAATATAATGACACTGCTCTTTCTTGGTGAAATCCTGTATTATAAGTATTAAAGTTATGAATCACGAGCTTACGATAAAATCCCTGATAGATGGTGAGGTGGATTCTTCTGCCGAAACAAAAAAAATCTATAGCCATGACGCTAGTATGTTCGAGCTGGTTCCGGATCTAGTTGTCTTTCCTAAAAATAGCCACGATGTTCAAAAATTAGTCAGCTACGTACGTGAACAGAAAAAAGCTGATCCAAAATTATCTCTGACTGCCCGCAGCGGTGGTACGTGTATGTCCGGTGGCTCGATAAATCAGTCTATAATTTTAGACATGAATCGACACCTAAATAAAATTGGTGCGGTTAGCTCGACTACCGCAAATGCTCAACCGGGTGTATTTTATCGAGATTTTGAAAAAGCTACATTGAAAAAAAGGTTCACTAATGCCTAGCTATCCAGCTTCACGCGATCTCTGCACCATTGGTGGAATGGTCGCCAACAACGCTGGTGGTGAGCAAAGTTTGCAATATGGTAAAACTGAGAACTTTATCAAATCATTAAAAGTCGTATTCGCCGATGGCAAAGAATACACTGTTAAGGCGCTAAATAAAGCTGAACTTAAGAAAAAAATGGCACAAAAAGATTTTGAAGGGCGCTTATATAAAGAAGTATTTGAGTTAGTCGATAAAAACTATGATGCGATCAAAGCCGCCAAACCACATGTTTCAAAAGATTCCACCGGCTACCATATCTGGGATGTGTGGGATCGTGAGACTGGCATATTTGATATGACGCGACTAATTGTCGGTTCGCAAGGCACGCTTGGAATCGTCACCGATATCACTTTCAAGTTAGTGAAAGCATCAAAGCATTCAGGAACGCTGGTGGTGTTTTTGCGTAGTATTCGCGATCTGGGTGAGATTATCAATACTGTTATGCAATATAAGCCGGCGACGTTTGAGGGCTTTGATAACTATACACTAATGTTGAGCTTTCGTTTATTTGCAAACTTTCATAAGCGGATTGGATGGTGGAAAACAATTCTTCTTGGTATTCGCTTAATCCCCGATGCCTTCATACTTTTACGCGGCATTCCAAAGATGGTTTTGCTGATTGAATTTCAGGCCGATACTGAAGAAGAGGTCGCCAATAAAGTCCATGAGATGCGACAAGGACTATCGGCCTACAATCATCAGGCAATGTTTGAAGAGAATGAAACTGAGACTAAGAGTGCAAAGTTTTGGATTATGCGTCGTGAGAGCTTTAACCTACTAAGACAAAAGATTAAAGATAAACACACCGCACCTTTTATGGATGATCTGGTTGTACCACCGGCTGTGGTACCAAAGTTTTTACCTGAGATTCGCCGCGTCATATCCAAATATAAGCTTCTCGCCACTATCGCTGGGCACATGGGTGATGGCAATTTCCACATTATTCCATTGATGAATATCGAAAAAGCCAGTGAAAAAGCTAAGCTCGAACCAGCCATGAAAGAAATTAATGCGATAGTACTAAAATACGGTGGCTCCTTGTCGGGCGAGCACAATGATGGCATGATCCGTGGTCCCTGGCTTAAAGCGATGTATGGAGGAGAGGTCTTAGATTATTTCAAGGCGATTAAAAAAATCTTTGATCCCGAAAATATCTTTAATCCTCACAAAAAAACTGACGCCAAATGGGAGTTCTCGATGGCTCATCTGCGCGAAAACTTTAATTAAACCCAAGAAAACACAGTATCAATATGCTGGCATTAGCTCACTGATTTAACTAGATATAAACGCCTGAAGCTTATGCTAGTATGCTGTATTTTTTGACGAGCGGGAGAGACTGCCACCATTTTCCAAGTCCATAAACCTGCTCTTTGTTACTCGCCAGTATACCCAATAGCGCAATAGAGTAAACGATGTGCTCATCAAGTAGCGGATTATTCTTTGGTGGCAGCATCGCCGACCACATCATCAGCATCATTAGTACACCCGACAAAGTAGCTATTCTTATGCCAATTCCAAGAATCAAACAGATACCTATTGACCCGAGCCCTGCCATAAATAGAAAGTCTACGAAACCATTACCTGCTAAACCACTATAAAAATCCTGCAATGGTCCATATGTGCCAAATTTCAAAAAGCCACTGGTTGGCGATCCGCCATTAATCGCTGCCTTATCGCACATCACTTCAATCGTTTCAACCTTAGTTTTTGGATCTGTATCTCGACAAGTCGTATAGCCGAGACCGTATAATTTATCTACAAAAGCCCATACAAAAATCAAGCCCAATACGATTCGTAATAATGCCCAATATTTAGCGCTCTTGCTTGCTGTTGTCTTTGCTGTCATAGCTTTCTCCATATAATCCTTATGTTTGAGTATAGACTTAGCCTGCACTCATCGCAATAGCTACTTCATATCTACAAAGTAAAGGCTACTACACTTCATTATAGAATGCTCATTATTATTATTCTGCAACTTCCCTATAAGGGGATCACATGTCACACATTATTGTCTTGTGTCGATCGCATTAGCTTAGATGCCACGCGACACATCATAGATCATCGGTCTTTTTCCTTGTCTTTAGAGTGCTTGATCACAACACGCTTCAACCACACGCTTGGCGAGCAACCTGGGGTGATAGGTAACCATGATCACGTTCAGACTAGCAAAATCTGTCAATTCTATCTGTAAAATAATAAAATAAAGCAATTTATCGGCACAAAGGCATATTTGTCAGGAGTCTATGGCTCAAAGGCTCAAACCTATTTTTTCAGAATAAAACCATAATTGCCAAAAGCGATAAAACAATAAATATGGCTAGCCAAAAATACCTTTTTGCCTCTTCCAAAAAGATGATAATTCCGAACTAATCTCATTATATGGCTGGGATGATAGGACTCGAACCTATGATCTCCTGTGCCAGAAACAGGCGCCTTACCAACTTGGCCACATCCCAATAGTCTCTCTAATTCTCAAGCAAACTAGCTCATACATCACTAGCTTATCAGATAAAAGATACGGGCAAAGTATATCTGATTTAGTAAATAATTTCTAGTCCCCTAAAACATAAAAACCGGTGCACACCCCACATAGGACGTACACCGGTATTGCAAAACCTCTAACTGCAGCCGCTAGTTGTGCCGCACGTAGTGCAAGCAAAACAACTGCCAGAGCGAATCATCTGTGTGCCGCAAGCGCCACACATCGGCGCATTTGGATCGCTCTTTCCTATCGGCTCAGGCTCAACGGGGCTAGTGGTTGACTGGTCTACCACCAACCGCTCAGCTCGCTCGCTCACCGAGAAGATATGCAGGCGCTCAAGAACATCAGCCGACAGAAAATCCAACGCCAACCGCCGGAAGATGTAGTCGAGCAAGCTGTTGGCAATCCGAATATCCGGATCGTCAGTCATGCCACGAGGCTCAAATTGCGTGCCGACGTACTTACGCACGTACGACTCCAGCGGTACGCCAGCTTGCAAGCCAAGCGATATGGCGATGCCGAAGTTATCCATGAAGCCCGAGAGGGTCGATCCCTGCTTGGTAATATGGAAGAAGATCTCTGCCGGCTGGCCGTTGTCAAACAAGCCAACATTCACAAACCCCTTCACATCTGCCACTCGGAACTCATAATTGCGAGCCTCGCGACAGTTTGGCAGCTCCTGCTTACTCGACACCGCTGCCGACTCAACCGCCGATGACGCAGTCGATACCAGTGGCTGAGCCACCTTGCTGTTGTCGCGGTAAATCGCCAGAGCCTTGATGCCCTGTTGCCAAGCCTCCACGTAGAGGGCTTCAATCTCTTCCACCGAAGTAGCCTCCGGCAGATTCACTGTCTTCGAGATTGCGCCCGAGATGAAGGGCTGAACCGCCGCCATCATGCCGAGATGCCCCTGGTAATGGATGGCATTCTCACCGGTTGCCGTCTCAAAAACTCGAGTGTGCTCAGCGTTAAAGCCAGGCGCCTCAAGAATCGAGCCAGTCCGATCGATGTGGGCCTTGATTCCAGCAATCTGTTCGGTTGAGTAACCCAGTCGCTGCAGAGCCAGCTCTACCGTCTGGTTGACGATCATGATCTTACCGCCACCAACCAGTTGCTTCTCCTTGATGAGGGCGAAGTCTGGCTCGATGCCAGTCGTATCACAGTCCATCATGAAGGCAATGGTGCCAGTTGGTGCCAGCACTGAAGCCTGAGCATTGCGCACACCATGCTTTTGGGCATTGGTGCACACCGCGCTCCAAATAGATACCGCCGAATCAATCAAACCATTCGACAATGGGTGCAGCTCGATGTTCTGCACCGCAGCCGCATGCATGCCCAGAACGCGCAACATAGCATCGCGATCGGCATCAAAGCCATCAAATGACCCCATGCGATGAGCAATTTTCGTACTCATCCGGTAGCTCTCACCAGTTAGCAAGGCGGTGATTGCCGCCGCCATCGCTCGACCCGCACTGGAGTCGTAGGGCAACCCCACGGCCATCAGCATAGCGCCCAAATTGGCGTAACCGATACCAATCTGACGGTACGACCGACTGTTGGTCGCAATCCGCTCAGTCGGATAGTCAGCTCGTGAGATCATGATGTCTTGAGCCAAGAACATGACTCGAGTCACATGCAGAAAATCTTCCTTACAAAAGACACCATCAGCGCCGAGAAACTTCAGCAAGTTCAAGCTAGCCAAGTTACAGCTCGAGTTGTCCAAATGCATGTACTCACTGCACGGATTCGAACCATTGATACGACCAGCCACTGGCGCTGTGTGCCAGTGATTGATGGTGCTGTCGAACTGCATACCAGGATCAGCACAGTCCCACGCCGCCTCAGCGATCAACCGCATCAACTCGCGTGCCGGCAGCTCGGCCACCACTTCGCCAGACCGACGGGCTCGCAATTGCCACGGCTCGTCTTCCAAGTAAGCCTGCATGAACTCATCGGTAACACGCACACTGTTGTTGGCGTTCTGGAACGGCACCCAGCTGGCATGCTTGCCATCAAAGCCAACATCGAAACCATCGATGCCCTGCAGGGCACGCGAGATATTCTCAGCCTCCTGCTTACAAACGATGAAGTCCCGCACATCCGGATGATCAATATCCAGGATGACCATCTTAGCGGCTCGCCGAGTCTTACCACCAGACTTGATGGCATTTGCACCAGCATCGGCCGCCTGCATGAAAGCCAGCGGGCCCGAGCTGGTGTTGGCCGAACCACCAATCGACTCCATCGAGCCACGCAAAGCCGACAAGTTCAAACCGGCTCCAGAGCCGCCCTGAAAAATATCAACCTCCTGGCTCCACCAGTCCTTGATCGACGACATAGTATCTTCAACCGAAAGAATGAAGCAGGCACTGACCTGCTGTGCCACATCAGCTACGCCAACATTGAACCACACTGGTGAATTGAAGGCTGCTTGCTGGGTCAGCAAGATGTAAGTGAGCTCCGACCGAAAAGTCTCTTGCTCCAACTCACTAGCAAAATACCCCTCTTCATCCCCCCAGCAAGTGATGGTGTCAACAACTCGACCTACCAACTGCTTGAGGCTCCGCTCCCTGTCCGAAGCACCCAACGAGCCCCGGAAGTATTTCTGAGAGACGATATTGGTAGCTGTCTGCGACCAACTCTTGGGAAATTCCACATTGGCCTGCTCGAAAGCTACCTGGCCAGTTTCTCGATTGCCAATAAAGGCTATGCGCTCTTCCCACTCCATCATGTCGTACACCGAAGTGTCCGGCGAGGTGAAGTGGCGCTTCACACCAATTGAGGCTCGACTCATCGCTAGCTCCTTTTCCGAATCGAAGTTTCAAGGTACGCTATATCTAGCGTAAGCCTATTCAGTATATACGCTATATATTGAGTAATACTAGAGACTTAATGATAAATCTTGTGGATAACTAAGATTTTACTGAATTGCAACACAATACTTTTATCTGAGGCCAACAAAGAAGTGCCCCATTTAGAAAATATCCAAACAGGGCCCACACATAGGTGGTTCTCTATTAAAAAACTATTGTCTACCGATCTGCCAGCAATTCCAGTTGACGTGTGATGTAGGTATGAAAGGCTGGATGCCAAATCACACCCAGATGATCAGCCCAACCATCAACCAACTCAATACCACGCGAACGCGTGAGACCGGCACGAATTAGCGCACCATGCAACCAAACTGGAGCCAGCACTACGTTATTAGCCCCCGCCACAGTAGACGCAAACCACGGCACGACTAGCTCATCAAAAACCGAAAAGAGAGAATGCACATGATCGGTGGAGTATGCTTGATCAGCTCGTAATTCCTGCAAAAATCTGGAGTGGGCCGCCATTGTTCGAATTGCTGGCCAATACGCCAGGCGAGCTAGATTTGCCAAGCGCGTGCCATGAAACGGTGCCCCCAGGCAAAAAACTGCCTCTACTCGCTCGGGATAATACCGAGCCAAATGTAATGCAATCAGTGAACCCTGACTATGGCCCACTAGTATGAAGCGCTTGCTGGTCTCGAGTGAGAAAACCATATCGGCAAGACTACTTGAAGCCTCGTCAATTCTACCCAGTCCAAGCTTTGGAATGGCGTGAATTACCACTTGATAGCCATGTGACTCGAACAAGCCAGCCAGCTTGCGATAAACAAAGGCAGCCGACGGCGGACAGAAAGTACCCATAAAGATAACCACCGTAGTGTCTGAGCGAGACTTAGCAGTCATGCCTCCTCCTTGCGTTGTGTTTTAAGGATCGAGCACCAATGTACTATTAAAGTGCTTTGGCATTAAATATACGCCTAGTTTTGTATTTTGCAAATCATCTCCCGTAGCTTTTTAAAAAACTGGCTAATACCGCATGAGCTAGAAGGAACTGTAGCCTACAATTAATAAGCCTTAAACTTGACACTCAAGACTAAGGTAACCAAGATATATATAATGCTTAAGCCACTATTAGTTATCGCCCTACAGTTTGCCATTGCGACATTTTTTATTTACTTCGTAATTCATAATGACCGAGGACAAAAAGAACCCCTATCCGGCATATGGTCAGCCATAGGTTTTGGATTTTTCGCCTTAATACTAACAACTCTCATAACTTTTATAATAAAAAATCTTCCCGGTTTACAGGACGTCTCTAGCCTGAACGACACTGCCGCGGTAGGTACTATCGATATATCGTATCTTTTTTTAGCCGCCATGTTGGTTGGAGTTATCGAGGAAACCGTTAAAGCCCTGCCGCTCGCCCTCTACATATATAAGAAGCCATACTTTAATGAACTAACCGATGGAATTTTTTATTTTGGTATCTCGGGAATTATATTTGGCCTGACAGAAACGATTATGTATACTCTGCTGCTTGGATCAGAGGTTGGAATTATGCGAGTCATCATCACGCCTTTTTTACACGTTGGATTTTCGATGTGGTTTGGCTACACCCTAGCCCGCTACAAGCTACAAATTGGCGGTGCACTTCAAGTCATCCTAGCCTTTGTAGGTTCGATGTTTCTACATGGCCTCTACAATTTTGGTCTCTCCATGGATAACCCCACCCTCATACTTGGTTCTATCTTACTGGCGATATCATTAAATATCGGCGTTTTTCTACTATATCGCCATGCTCAAAAAATTGATACTAAGTTAATTGCAGTGGGGCTTGAGGATAAGCCTAATAGTGCTAGTAAGTCATAACTGCATCTGACATAATATCGGTATCAGCTTCTACCATGGAGGAACCATGAAGCTTCGTACCTTAGCTAGAAAGACTATGCGTAACCGAACACATCCGGTAGTAGCAGTCGGTGTGGGTCTTGGCGTCACACAAGTTTGTAACTTTGTCACCACGGCCTGGCTACATCGTAGTCTGGCGCATAACGCTGTGGCATACAATCGCCAAACCGTCAAACTGTTCGACCTCATAATCCGGTGTGCTACTGGCATGGAACCAAACGAGTGGGCAGCCGTGCACCAACAACATCATGCCCACTCCGACGAACTGGGCGATCCGCACTCCCCCGTCATGGATGGACTGGCTACGATACAGTTTAATAATGTCGGCGAGTATAAGGCAGCAGCCAAAACAGCTGAGGTTCAGCGACGGCGAGCATTGCTTGCACCAACCCCCTTCGAGCACCATAAATGGCTGTCAGGTGGACGTGGCCTCATCTTTGGAGTTGGGGTGGCCGTGGCAATCTTAGGCCCCCTCAATGGCGCGATTGTGTCGATCGTACACTGGCCAACCTACATTTCTCTATCGGCGTCAGTAAACGCCTCGCATACTGCCTACCCAGCTAGTATCGCCAAGCAGCAGAGTCGCCTCTCGCAAGCGCTGTGGTATTTTTATAACTGGCGTGGCTACCGAAATTTCGATACCAACGAGTACAGCACCAATCAGCGTTGGCTAGCCTGGCTCACCATGGGCGAGGGACTACACAACAACCATCATGGAAATCCTCGTTCACCACTCTTTGCCTCGCAGCCAGATGAATTGGATCTGGGCTGGCAAGGAATTAACTTGCTTCAAAGGCTCAATCTGGCTCAAATCAGATCAACTGAAGTTGTATAATCCCTAGAGGGTCCCAAGATGGACCCTTATTTTAATAATAAAATTCTTATGCTATTATACAGGTAATTAAGTACCGCTATCTTAAAGAGAGGAAAATATGTCTAAAATAAAGAAAACTAACTCCAATAAAAGCAATGTTGCCAAAAGATCTAAAGGCACTAGTAAATACACCCTTAAAGCCTGGTATATTGTCGCTGGACTCGCACTGTTTATTGCTGGTGGATTTATTGTAGCTTACTCTCAAGCTGCCACCGAAACTATGGCCCTCGAAAAAGCTGAACCAATTGTATTCTATCAAGATAATGATGTTCCGGTACAAATTGAAAAAACTAATAATACACCAATTCAACAACGAGGTCCAAAAATCATCCAGCTATCTGCCGAGGGAGATTTATACTGCTTTAATAAAAACTCCGAAGGTGGCAATAATCGTAAGATGAATCCCAGTGAGGTTTCTGGCTTGCTTACTGAACTGCAATCTACTAATATCAACCACCTATCTACACCAATAAGTGAATCCGGTAGCATAAGCTCAAAATCTATTACTTTCATAAATCCCACCACAAAGAAGTCGGTTAATATTAATCTACTCGGCCCCAATGGAACTGCGCCCGGTATCACAAAAGCAATTACTATCTTAGAAAAAGCCTGTGCAACCAATAATAAACCAGCCACAAGACTGGACATACCTAGTCGCAATAAGTCTACATCTTACCAAGGTCCAACCAGTGCTAATGGAGTGGCTTCCTATATGGTTGGTGTTGCTAGGGCGGCTGAATATACCAACTACAATAATGATTTTACTTTTACATTATTGGGCCTCATTCAAAATGCTCGCACAAGCCGAGGTCTACCAGCTTTCGTTGTTCATTCTTGCTTAAATAAATCGGCTGCCGATTGGTCTAACCAGATGGCTGTACGCTACAATACTGTCGTACAGAATACAGGTACCCGCCCTGGTGATTTCATTATTTGGCACAGCAACCTTCAGGCACAGATCCCTGCATTCTGTGGCGGTGGCTGGACTAGCTTGGGTGAAAATGTTGGTTGGGATCATGCCTCAGCTAAAGGCATATCAGCCCAGCAAGCTGCTCAATCCATGTTTACAAACTACATGAATAGCCCACCTCATCGTGATCAAATACTTGGAAGAGCCACATTTGTTGGCGTTGGATCAACTCTAACTTCTAATAAGGAGACTATTCTAAATGCCACTCATTTTGCTAGCGGTAATTTAGTAGACGTCAAAGCCGCAGCTACAAAATAAGCATTGAGTCGCCGTATGACAAAAAACGATAATCATGCTCCAAGGCATGCATGTAGGCACTCTGTAAAAAATCAACTCCAGCAAAAGCTGCAGCCAACTGAATTACTGTCGATTCTGGTGCATGAAAATTCGTGATTAATGAGTCAACCACTTTGAATTTATAGCCTGGGTAAATAAATATATCGGCCTCACCACGTATGTCCCGCATCGATCCTTCTAGTATTTTTGCAGAGGCATATTCTAGTGCTCGGGCTACCGTAGTGCCTAGTGCAAATATTTTTCCGCCATCATCCTTAGTAGCTTGTAGTTGCGCTACGGCATTAGCGTTAATTTCAAAATATTCTGAATGCATTTTATGATCACCCAATCGATTTGTGCGAATTGGCAAAAATGTCCCCCTACCGACATGCAGGGTGAGATTTACTATTTTGATACCCTTAGTTTTTAGCCTCCCTATCAGCTCTTCTGTCATATTGAGCGATGCGGTTGGAGCCGCCACCGAGCCGATTTGGCTTGCAAACACAGATTGATAACGTTGCTTATCATCATCGTTGGCCCTACGTCGAATGTATGGTGGGAGCGGAGTTACACCATGTAGTCGTGCAATTCCTGTAAAGCTTTGGTCGGCCTTAATAATAGCCTGGCCACCGTCAATAAGTGCCTCTACTAGCAACTTATCTTGACCAAGATACAGCTCATCTCCAACCCTTAATTTACCTCGATAAATTACCATAGCCTGACTGGCCGGTAACTGAATACTATGTTTTTCCACTAACATCAATTCACGCTGGCGACCATCGCGGTAGTGTGCCAACAGGCGGGCAGGCAGTACTTTTGTGTCATTCAAGACTAGAACATCACCCGGCTGTAAATAATCAACTACATCTACGTAATGTTGATTTTTTAAGTGTTGACTCACTCTATCCAACACCAGAAGCTTAGCATTTCCTCGTAATTTTGGTGGAACTTGAGCAATCCGTTCTGGCGGGAGCTTATAAAACCCTTCTGTCACTTATAAGTCCGTAAGGTCGGGTCGATTTGCTTGTGTTTTAGCTATTGCATTTTGCCGGCGCCATTCCTGAATCTTAGCATGATTACCACCCAATAATTCTTCTGGCACCTTCATGCCACGAAACTCTTGTGGCCGAGTATAATGAGCGTGCTCTAGAAGCCCTTGCGAAAAACTCTCTTCCTCATGCGAACGCTGGTCGCCCAGCACTCCGGGCAATAACCGCACAATACTATCTGCTACCGCCATTGCTGGTATCTCACCACCGGTTAAGACAAAATCACCCATCGAAATCTCCTCATCCACAAGTGTGAGAATCCGCTCATCAAAACCCTCGTAATGACCACACAGTACTATTATCCCTCGCTCTTTTGCTAAGCGTTTGGCATCAAGCTGACTAAACTGTTTACCGCGTGGCGTCATCATCAGTACTTTTGCACTAGGATTAGACTCCTTACAAAACTCCACTGCCGCAAACACTGGCTCTGGCTTTAATAGCATACCTGCCCCGCCGCCGTACGGCGTATCGTCAACCTGCTGACGAGGCCCAATCCCAAAATCTCGTAAATTAACCGTACGAAATTCCACCGCACCAATTTCTCTGGCTTTATGGAGCATCGAGTGGTCTAAAATTTTAGCAAATATCTCAGGAAATAATGTGATTATATCGATCTTCATATATCATATCTTAAAATGTTGTCATAAATTGACAAATTTATAAAATCTTAGCATAATATGCTTAATATGTCCATAAGCAATATAGTTATGGGTACTCAGTTACTAATAGATTAGGCTCTACAAATCCATATCTAGGTCATCAAGCCCTTCACGAGCTTTCTTTTTAATGGCCTCAACATCGTCATCAGCAGGCTCGTTTTCAGTAGCTTCTTCACTAATTGATTCTGGTGCGCCAGAAGACTCCTCACTCGCCATAGAATCACCATTATATGCCACTCCTCGTTCCCGCTCCGAGCCTTCTGGATCAACAATTTTTAGGTTATAACGCGCCTCATCTTTGGCCCCCAAAACCCGCAAAAGAGTGCGAATTGCCTTAGCCGTACCTCCAGCCTTACCAATAATTTTACCCATATCTTCTGGGTTTACCGAAAGCGTTAGAAGCACACCACGATCATCAATAGTGCGCTCAAGATGCACATCATCTGGATGATCGACAATATTTTTTACTACGTATTCAATAAAATCTTTATCATGTTCAGCCATATCTGCTCCTCACCGCGGGGTATTATTGTTTCCGCTTAAGTTGTATTGTACGAGAAAGTTACTCATAAAACAAAAATCTCCACATATTTAGTGGAGATTGTGGCAATTACAAGAATTAAATTAGGACTTAGTGTCTTCTTGAGTAGCCTCCTCGGCAGCATCGGCAGCAGCTTCTTGAGCAGGAGTGTCATTCTGTACCTCCGCTGGAGCATCAACCACAGCCTCAGCCGCAACCTCTGCAGTCGGCTCAGTCTCTTCCTGAACTTCTGGCTCTTTTTTGGGAGCTCGCTGTTTTTTGGCTACTTTAGCCCATTTTGGTAGCTCCATACCCTCGCGGACCATCAGTCGCAATACTGTATTTGATGGCTGAGCACCCTGCCCCACTCGTGTTTCAATGCGCTCCTTATTTAGTACAAGCTCCTTAGTATGTGGATTATAATGGCCCAAAACCTCAACAAACTTACCAGTTGCAGCGCGACTTTTTTCAGCGGCAACCACTCGATATGATGCAGATTTTTTGCGACCCGTACGAGCCAAACGAATTACTAACATACTTTCCTTACTTATTTACCAACATTAAAGTTTTTGGCCGTAGCCAACCACCTACTTTTTACTTTGGTAGGCACGAATGAACCCCATTTTACCGACATTCTTCCAGATTGTCAACAGATTAACCCACTGCCTCGGCTTCAGCTAGCTCTACCGCCAAAACCGTAGAAGCAGTGCGCGGACTAGCCGTCACACCAAACAGCTTATCAGACTGCACCATAGTTTCATGATTGTGTGTGATGACAAGTATTTGCGATTTTTTAGCCAACTGCTTTAGGGTCTGGCAAAAAAGCTGGGCATTTCGATCATCTAGTGCCGCATCAACCTCATCCAATACAATGAACGGACTAGGATTAACTGACAAAATTGCTGATAATAGCGCAATTGCTGAGAGAGCTTTTTCTCCACCCGAAAGTGCCGAGAGGGTAGCTACACGCTTACCGGGTGGCTGAACAGTAATTTCAATGCCATAATCATCATCTAGTTGCAGTAGCGTTAATTCTGCAGTTCCACCAGAAAATAGTTGTGCAAAATGCTTCGCAAACGATCGATTAATCCGAGCAAAATTCTTCGCAAAAGTCGACTGAATACGGCGTGTTAATTCATCTAAAACTTTCTCCAAATCTGTAATTGCTCGCTCAATATCTTGAGCCTGATCTTCGAGATAGGCTATTCGTTCCTGAAGCTGGCCATGCGCCACAACCACCGCCTCGTCTATTTCGCCAATTAAAGTGAGCTCTGCCTCCAGACGCGTAATAGTATCTCGATTTACTTGCCTGCCAATAGTCTTAACTCGATCACCTATCTCTACTCTCCAAGTCTTGGCTTGTTGCAATAATTGCTTGAGCTCTTGCTTAAGATCCTCGCACCGGGCATCTATTCGGGATCGGTCTTCTTGCTTCATTTTACCTTGCTGAACTACTTCTTCTAGCTGATGGGCTATCTCAACTTGCGCCTGAATAGTATCCTGACGTGATAACTTAGCCAATTTACCACGTAACTTTTCTTGCTCAACTTCATATCGATCACGCTCTGCGCATAACTTTGTAAGCTTTTCTTCCTGGACTTTAATGCGCTGTAGCAATTCTTCCTCCAATTTACTTGGTAACTCCAGCCGACTAGACTCCAACTCTTTTTCAATGGCATGAATATCTAATTCTAACGACCGAATTCGAATTATAATCGTAGTCTGCTTTTCAACAACCTCTTCCTTTTTGGCCATCTCTCGGGCAGCCTGCTGTTGCAATTTTGCAATTTTATCGGGCGCATCAGCTAGATCTGAATCATGCGCCAATTTAACAGTGCGAATTAGTTTATGCAATAGGATTCGTAGCTGACTACTTGATATAGCTTTATCCTCGGTTAGTTGTCGCGCGATCAACCGAGCCAAACCTAGAGCCTGCCCAATGTAGGCAGCACGTTGATTATTGCGCAAAGCTTGGCGTAATTTTGCTAATTGCTTGGTTAAATCACGAATTTTATTATCAAATTGTGCAATTTTTTCAGTCAGTACATCCGATTTCTGAGTTTGGTCTTGTAAATCTTTTTGTAAAGCCTTTAGATTAGACTGTAATTTAGTCTTATTTTTAACCTGCTGGGACTGTGAGTTTTTACTATTTAATTCTGCTTTTTTAAGCTCCAGCTCAACTTGAATCTGAGTAATCTGACCACTCAGCTGACTGCGCTTACTATCTAGATCAGCTAAGGCCTGGATTAAGTCGGTCTGATTCTGAGCACTCTGCTGACTATTATCGGCGAGTTTTTGAGCTTGAGCTCGTAAACCTTTCTCTGCCAAATCAAGTTTTACAATCTCTTTTTCCAGCTCAGACTTATCCTTATTCAGTTGTTTTTGCACATCTTCAACTCGCATTATCTCTTGTTGTAAAAAATACTGTTGAGCAAGCTTTAGCCCACTGGCAACTTCCCTACGACGACCAAGTCGATCTACATCTTGGCTAACCCTATCTCGTTCAGGCACTAACTCCAGTGCTTCATTGCGCAATTTCTGGGCTTGCTCCTGAGCCTGCCTTAATCGCACCAGCACGTCGGTCCGCTCCAGCTCAAAACCACGGATTCCGCTAGCTTCTTCGAACAATAGTTTTCGTTCAGCTGGACTAGCAATAATCAAATTATCCACCATACCCTGGCCAATCACTGTGTAGCTCGATGTGCCAAAGCCAGCTTGAGCCAAAATTTTTGCCAGATCTCGAGCCAGGCATTTACGACCATTTAAGCGATACTCACTCTCGCCAGAACGATACAACTTACGCGAGATTTTAAGCTCTTCATAATCCAGCCCTTCATCCACCCGACCAGATAACACTAAGCTGACCTCTGCCAACGAAACTTTGGCGCGGCCTTTTTCAGTGCCAGAAAAAATTAAATCTTCTGTCTTTGTAGTACGCAAGCTTCGCCCTGCCCGCTCGCCAAGCACCCAGCGAATGGCTTCGGCAATATTACTTTTGCCGGAACCATTGGGCCCCACAATTGCTGAAATACCCGGCTCCAAATCGAGCTTTACTCGATTACCAAACGATTTAAAGCCAGCAATCTCCAAACGCCTCAGATACACAAAATCACCCTCATCATCTACTCCTATTGTACTTGGATAGTTACTCTGGAGCTAGCAAAACTAGCCACTCAGCATAAGACTTTTGCTATACTAAGAGAATGGACAGAGAAGATCCCACCCAACACGGCGATGAAGCCTCAACTCAGCAGTCAGCCCAAGTAGCCGATGCATTACGAGCCATCCGCTCGACCGCGGAAGAGGCTCCCACAACAGAGACTGATGAGACGACTAAACCCACTCAAACAGCATGGAGTCAATCACCTTGGGGTTTTCTTGGCGAGCCAACATCTGACACTCAACCAACAAGTAGTCTACCAGAAGTCCCCGCTCCAACTCCTGGTACATCAAATGAGAAACTATCAGAGGCCGAGCGGGAAAAGCTAGAAAAAGAAGCGCGTATGCAGGCCTATGTAGAACATAAGGAGGCAATTACTACTTCTGGCTTGCAGGTCAGACTCGATACTCAAGCAATTGCCAGGCTAGTCGATACAGTTCCAGTCGAAGAAATGGTTGAGCAAAGTTACTTACGTAAAGATGAAGTCGAGGATCTCATTGCAGATCGGCGGGCAGACATTAGTCGCACTATTGAAGCTATCGCCAGGCTTCCAGAAATACTGGAGTTTAAACCAGGCATAACACTAATTGTCGGTGAAAATGGACTAGGTAAATCCACCTTAGCTAAATCCCTACGCTATGCCGCCCTCACTCATGATCGAGCTATGCAAGATGGTGATTCGATTGCAGAAGCTAGAAATTGGGTACTTAGCCCCCGTGCCCATGGTGACGCTCAATTTGAACTCAATGACTCTGGGTTGGCACCTGAAATTTCTGAGTATATCCACGTAGACTATTATGGCCACATGCCCTATATCACCCCTCACTATTACGATGCTGCCGAAATTATTGGCCGACAAAAGACCCTTAACCGTGAAGCTGGACGCACAGATTACCGTTACGATGAACATGGACAAAGTATGCAGTATGCCGGAACGCATAGCCGTACCGGCAGATCCCACCGCCAAACAGTTGACGATCAGCTATTTGGATACTTAAAGAGTGAAAAAGAAAGTGAAATTAAAAGAAAAAGTTATCGTTCTGCACGAGAAGATGGCAAGAAGTATCCTACAGATCTTGATACCACAGGCCCCCAAGTATATTTTATTGATGAACCTGAAACTGGCATGAGCCCCAGACGCCACAAGCAACTAGCTAATGAGATACTAGACGTCACGCACGAGGGCGCAACCATCATACTTCCCACAAACTCCACTGTGCTATACGACTCCGACTTACCACGCATTGATTTAGAACATCCAGAGCGAGGTATTTTTCGACCAAGTGAATATCCAGAAGATCTAAATTAGCTAGCAATTATAATGTGCTGACTTCTGGCATTAACTCATCTACTCTAGCAATTCTCTCGGTTGGCAATCCGCGTGGAGCTTGCTCTACAACCGTAGCATTCTTAAGTAACCCCAAAATAGTATCCATGTATTCTTTTGTGGCGTCGTAGCGTGCAGAATGACCCATTGGCCGATAATCGTACACATACGAGTAATCGGCTTCTTGCACCGGCACAGTATCAGCCCCAGAAGAATACAAAAAATCCTGGAATCGTCGACATACTGGCATTACACCAGCTCCAGCAGCCTCCATAAACTGATACGGATTAGTTGGAGTTACTGGAGACTCTAGAGAGAGCATTAGCATATCGCCAGGATTTGCCTCATCATAACTCAGAGTTAAATGAAAAGCCTCGTCTGAATCGGGTCCTGTGTAAGTACGCAAATCAATTGATCGCAGGCCAGCCTGTGGGCTTTCAACTGGATGCCAATATCCGTCACCAACTGGCCGTACAATATTGCGTCGAAATGGATGTGAATGATCTTTCGCTTTTTCCACTAAGCCAGTTAGCACCGCCATAGTCTGCGCAATTCGCTATGCCGATTCAGGCGATGCTTCTTGCTCAACACCAGACTCCCGACCACTCTCAACACCATCTGTTGACTGTTCAGCATCGCTCACTTCTGAGGCAGTAGCCTTAAGCTCATCGACCAAACTACTACTCTCTTTATCTCTGCTTGCATTTATAACATCCGACTTATCTTGCTGGGGTTCTGAACTATCTACCATATATTCTCCTTTAGGGAAATTATACCGCCTATGCTAAAAAGAAGCTACCAACCTACCGTCGCTACCTATACCCCGTTAACGCCTCGGTGGCAGCGGCCTGCTGAGCATTCTGTTTGGAGTTCCCCTGCCCCTTACCGCACAAGCGCGAACCAACATACACGCCAATCGTAAAAATCTTCTCATGATCTGGACCTTCTTCAGCCAGCAGTTGATAATGTGGCGTAACGCCTTCTTTCTCTTGTGCCAACTCCTGGAACCGACTCTTAGCATCAATATAAGTGCCTTCTTTCAGGATTGTGTCAAGCTGAGAAATAATATGCTTGGCAATAAACTCACCAGCCACATCGTAACCATGATCCAAATACAGCGCACCAATAATCGCCTCCATCATATTCGCTAGAAGTGCCTGGCGCGTCCGACCACCACTCTTAGCCTCACCACGACTCATCATCAAATACTGACCCAGTTCCAGACGTTCAGCCACTTCTGCAAGACTCTCAGTTTTAACTAAAGCACTGCGCCAAGCCGTCATCTCGCCTTCGGGGTTATCAAAATTACGGAACAAATAGTCGGTCACCACCAGCTCTAAAACAGCATCACCCAAAAATTCCATACGTTCGTTATGATTTATCTGATGCTTCTTATGCTCATTTAAATAACTACGATGAGTAAAGGCCTCTCGGTACAACTCATCATTAACAAAGTTAATTTCCAGAATTTTTTCAATCGCTTCTTTGTCGCGTAAAACAATACTCATACTAGTTCTCGTTCTTTTATTATATCAACCGAACGGGCCATTAAGGTTTTTAGATCTTTATATTCTAGAATTTGCTGGGCTTTCGTAGCTGGGAACCAACGGGCGCCAACAATTCCTTCACTTTCTTCAACCACAATCGGCTCGTCGGGATCCAAAGCTTCAATAAGATAAATAAAGGTTGTCATAAAAATTAGCCGCCCCTCAAAACGATAGAAGAAATGGACCTTATCAAGCTTTTCAACAATTTGGGTATTCTTCAGGCCGGTCTCTTCGCCAATCTCACGCAGGGCAGTTTGTTCTAGTGTTTCACCAGCTTCAACATGACCTTTTGGCACACTCCAGCGCCCCTTTAAGTCTTCAATCAGCAAAAATTCTACACCTTCTGCGGTAGCTCGAAACACCACACCGCCAGCCGAATATTCCCGAACGGCCCGAGCTGGTTTACGAGTATTTTTTTGATTACGACTAAAACTACCATGCGAATACGGCTTTTTAGCGCGTGTCTTTTGCGTAGTTGATTTATTCGTTATCGCCGTCGGTTGGTTCGGAGCCGTCTGGCTTATCGGGTGTTGAGCGTTCTGTTTTTTTGCTCGACGACGACCGTTGTGCAGACGTTTCTTTGCCTTCGCGGGCTTCGCGTTCTCGTTGGATTTTGTGATCTTCGGTTGGGTCATAAAATTCACTCTGTCGATAAATAGTACCAAGCACGCCATTGATGAATCGGCTGGAGTTTTCTCCGCCGAAACTCTTGGCCAGCTCCACCGCCTCATTAATTACAACTTTTGGTGGAACTTCGCGCTTAATCATCAGCTCGTAAATTGCCAGGCGCAGAATGGTCAGGTCCATTTTTGCAATCTGGTCGATTGGCCATTCTGGGGCGGCTGGTGCAATCATTGCATCCGTATCATCACGGTGCTTCATTGCACCCAAGGTAATGTCTCGTGCAAACTCATCATCACCTAGCGAATCTTTATACACTGCAATATTGCGGTCTAGAATAGTATTCACATCAGACGTAAGTCCCTCAATACCAGAACGCGTACGAAACTCATACTCATACAGAGTTTGGAGTGCTACAACACGGGCAAGGTGACGATTAGAAGACATGGTGCGATTAATTTACCTTATAAATAGAGCTTATGTATTAGTTTAGCGTCTTCCGGCCAGTCTGGCGACCCCTTTTTGGGCGGCTCGATAAAATCGGCGCGGAATTACTAGCCCACTAGTCGGCTCTGTCACTAGCTGTCCGGCTTTCAGGGCATCATGACTACGACGTTGACCTTTGGTGGCCTTAGAAGTACGCTTCTTTGGTACTGCCATATTTCGATCTTTCTCCTGTAATTTTAAAGATATTTTCACGCGTATGTGGCAAACGAAGACAGTGGCACATGTAGCTTTAGAATCCTATAAAGTACTAACAGTACTTCGAATGCCTTTTAACGCATGTTCGAAGGTAATTGTAACAGATTAGAGACAATTTGGCAATAAAAGCTCCAGATAAGCTCCTGCGCCTCAATAAATACCCGACAATCCTATTGACAATCTAAAACCATAACGCTAAGATTAGGCTCCCAGATAGCATCCAGGCTAACTGGGTCGCCAAAATAATGGCGAATTTACCTTGAGGGGTCAAAGTGAACACCAAGACAACAAGCAAGAGGCGACTCATCGTAACTCTGGCTATCCTGGCCAGCTTGCTCGGTGGATCGTTCATCTCAACTCAGACGGCTTCAGCAGGTGGCAGGCCCATCTCGCGAACCAACGGTTGGGCACCGAATTACTACGCACCTTTCGCAAATATCCACCACTGGTCGGCACCCAACACCAAGCTGTACATGCTGTGCTGGTTCGATCACGGTGGTCGACGCTGGTTCTGGATCCAGATCTTCGACAACGGTGGCTACTACTACATGCCATCGACATACGTCAAATATCAGTCGTGGACTCCGCACTGCTAATATCCTCACCCTCGGGCAACACAAGTTGTCCGAGGTATTTTTGTATATTGCCAGAATTCAATAAAAACACCCCCACACACTGTGGGGGCTTGGTGTTCACCGGTCAACTATTAGCTGACCAACAAACGGACTCGTGAGATAAACTCACGATGCTTCTTGACTTCCTCGAAATACGGCGAGGGAACCACAGCGCGATTGATGTCGCCAAGCATGCCGGCGATCCGCTCATCGCTAAAGTTCAGATATCGCCCGAGCTCGAGTTTGCAATCTATCCTACGGGGAAAGATGCTCTCGGGGAGGAAGCGCGTGAGGATCAGCGCTCGGACCGGAAGGAACTCCCAATCGCGCTGACTAAGCGACATCCCATCTGGCAAGAACTCCAACTCGTACGCACCCAACTGCTCCTCAATGATATCGAGGCTCTTCTTCGCGATACCGACGATGTAGCCGATCTCCCGCCGCGACATCCAGGCCAGCTGATTTAGTGTCGTGAAGCCAAATCGACCAAGCTTAGCGTAGATTAGTCCGTTGACCGCCGACGAGAGTGGAATTGGATTGTCGTTGATGCGAGGTTTCGATGTGAAGGATTGCGCGGTATCTACCGCCACGAAGTCCTTCTCTTGCGACATGAAGCACTCCACTTCCACGCCCGGAACCGAGCGCAAATTCTCTAGCAGAGCTTCCAAATGTGGATCGAACTGGTGAACCAGCTCGGAACCTCGGACGTCATCGCCCGAGATACGAATACTGACGAGGAAAGGCATATGCTTCCTTAGCAAGGTTCGGGTACGAGCCTTTTGCTCATACATGGCTTTGAGATTAGCGCAACTTTGCACTTTTCCCAATCAGAATAAATAAAATTTACTTACTTTGATTGAGATTTGTAAAGAAGTTGCCCCGTCCAAAAACCAAAGCTTTTGGACGGGAGAGGAGGACAGTGCGCCAGAGTCTTCGCAGAGATTTGCCCTACGGCGAATCTCTGCAGACCCTTTAGTGCTGTCCGACGTGGAGCCGGGGGGAATCGAACCCCCGTCCAGAAGGTAAATTCTTACCCTGCTACGACTATTCCCAAGATTTTGCGTGTAACGCTCACGCTTGGCTAACTGGGTTGCCAATCGGCAATACTGCCGAACTCGTCGCGTCTATTGCGTGATGTCAATCACTCTTTCGCGATCGTCAGTCGTCTGTTCCGACCGTCATTCTCCGCTTCTGTTGCCAAGCTGCGGTGAATTGGCTCCGTCCTTCTGCGCACATGGTACGAGTGACAATAATCGGGCGTGTTAGGCGGCGATTATTTTGGGTGCTCCGTTTTACGAGTCTGAGCAACTCGAGTCGCAATAGTAAGTCTTATTCCCTCTGTCGAAACCGATCGGCCCCAGAAGAGTGGCTACACGCAGTAGCCGTTGTCGACCAAGTCCTGCACACGACAGAACTGGGCCGGAATGGAGTCGGTCGGCAGACCAAGCTCCGCATCGAAGCTACGGATGACGTAGCGCTCGACCGGATTGGGGTACATGCCCTCAGGCAGACTCCAATCACTGGCATCCAGCGCCACGAACCCCTCAACGGGGATCCTGACGTGGAGCATGAGGAGATCCGTGTGGACCCCGAGAATGCGGACGAAGCCACGATCCTCTTCCTCGCCACCCACCTCTTCGTGGGTGAGGACGTAGATCTTGTCGGACATGATCTGCCTTTCGGCTCAGGGAATCGACTTACTCGATTCACATCTATTTGAAGGTGCTGGGATTGGTCCCAGCCACAATATTCGAAACTTCATTCAAATACTATGGTTGGGACCCTCCTAAAGCCCCCAAAGGAACTCTAGGAGGGGTGGGGATCAGTCCGAAGACTTGTCCTCACCACCGAGATCCTCGCAGCGCGCGGGAATCTTGATGCTCGAGCCGGGCTCGATCTGGCTCTCCTTGGAGAGTCCGTTGCGAGCCAGGATCAGGCGACCCCACTCGGAACGGTAGTCTCCTTCGCCCATGAAGGCGGTCAAGGAGCTGGCGTACCAGTCGGGGTAGGTGGCATCGATGACGTCACCCAGCATGGGGTCGTAGTCACCGGTGGTGAACTCGTCGACCTGCGCCGAGTAGTCACACGGGAAGTCGGCAGTCATGTTGGCTGCGTTGCCGCAGCCCGCGAGAGCCACGAAGATGGTCAGGGACAGGGCGATCACGAGGATCTTGCGCATTTTGTATCACCTCACGACGATCCAGGCTGCGTTGGCCCGCGGGGAGACTCCCCACCAAAACTCACGAATATCATGAACTTTGGTGAGCCCCAGAACCCGAAGGTTCTGGGGAGTGCAGCACATAGGCTGCGAGATTGCCGGGGCGCTATTACCCCACAGTGCGGTCGCAAGCGGTTAAGGCCGAAGCCTAACAAAACCACAAGCGGCACACCCGGCACAGCGACTTCCATCTTTTTTGAGAGAGGAAGGTAATGAAAGTCGCGCGAGCTTGACGTCGTCCTGTCATGGAATTGAGCTCTTTCACCGAGCTCAACCAAAGGGGAGGACAACGTCACATTATAACCGTTGGGGTCCCCTTTTCTGCCTTTGTTAACTACCCACCTCTCTCGAGGTCACCCTTTTGGGTGTCGCCGTTACTCGACGCAGGCGCAGTTTTACCAATTTTATCTCCCAGAAGCCCAGATTAGGGTTCAGCCAATCTCACTCGAGGACGCTGGTGCGTAGCTCTCGCTTCAAAAGGCCCCCGCATTACTATGCGGGTCAACGGTTAGCGAATTTGCTAGGTGGAGACGCCTCCACATAGCAGGACACCTACTCACTCCCCAAGAAGAGGCAGGTTTTCAATGCCCTTGTAATCTGGAAGCTTTATACTCCCGGCGCGAGGCCATATTTTGGCACCGCGCTGGAAGTATAAACTCCCAGGTTTTAAAGAACTAAAAACTGATGTGTGTTGGTTTAAAAAGGTCAAAACAATACGCACATACGCTCATGTGGCATAACAGCCAGCGTGGGATTGTCGGGGTTTTTAAAGCAGTTTCGTCCTTACAGGACTCATCAGCTGGAGTACACACTCCAGGACTGCCCCCACTAAAAGCAGCTGTACTGCCTTTTGATGGGGTGTGAGCTGCGCCAAGCGCTTACAAAGCCACATCTCACTGGCTCGATTTTTATGACTTTCTTGTCAGAGTTTAGTGACGGCCGGTTCTCTCCAGCCCCAAGGAGCTTCCCCCTGGAATTACGGGCCTTTTACGAGTGCCATACTCGGGTTATGCTTTTCGGATTCTTTTTCCCTCCAATAAGCTTCTGTTGCCAGGCGCTACCACACGCCCCGCAGAACCGCTACTCGCGATCCCACAGCTCCCAATCGCCCGGGTGGGTCTGGTCGAGCTCATCGCAGAGCTCGATGTAGGTATGACCTGTGACGATCAACACCTCCCCGGTCGAGATCACCTCGACCAGCCAGTCACTCCGATCAAGCTCTGCGATCCGGCCAGCAGCCGGAGGACGCGGAGCACAGCGACGGGTGTAACCTCCTGCCATTTCACCTCCTTTCAAGGTGTCGTTGGAATGGAATGGAGTTTGCTCGGGCTACAAGTAGCCCGGCACTTCGAACTCCGAGTTGGTTGACTCCTCGCTTGCCACACACAGGTGGCCATCGAGGTGGCCGGCTTGAAAACCGACCTTGTAGCCGAGAATCAGCATGGCCAAGCCACGGTGGTCTTCGGGCATGTCGAACTCCTCGAGGTCACTGTAGACCATCGCGGCGACCGACACCAGATGGTGCTTGATGATCGCCTCGAGACTCTCACCATCGAGGTCTTCAGCCACGAGGATCATGCCGAGCATCTGCTCGACCGCATCATCGCTGAAGAGGTTTTCGAAATCGAGATGGTTGGTGGTGGTGCTCATAGGCCTGAACCGCATGAGAGGAATAAGAGCGATCCAAAACTATGAGCACCAGGTATAAAATAAAGGTTCTGTTAAAAAATCTATGAAGAATTTATAACTAAAGCTGAGTTTAGCAGAAAATATATTTTTTGTCAATACTATTTGTCATTTTTTATATATTTTATACATTTTTTAGCTTTTTACCCTAAAATTTACTTTATTTTTTTGTAAATATATATAGAAAAAGACCCACATTGGGTCTTACTTAAATTTGCTTATGGTAGATGTTTTGGGGCGACCCCACGTACTGCGGGGTCGCCCCTTCGCTCGTTTTGACTTTTAACTGTTTTGCTCCTCGCCACACTCCGAATCATTACGTCATCGGACTCTGGTTTTTAGAGCAAGCACCCCCGTTTTGCCGAGCAGGCTTTTGGGATGCAATCATTCGCAACTATAGACGAGACGCAGGTCGGGCACAGGTTGCAAATGATTTTCGGCGTTTAGCCACAGAGGGTGATTTCAGGTAAACTCACCCATAGCTTCCCCTTTCGGGTCGTGTTGCGCCCGCTAATAGCAGACAGATGACAGAGTAACATCCTCCACACCTAAGTTCCAGCACCACAGAGAGATAATCTCCGCTAGCCTTCACTAGCAACGCTTGCATTATACTTAGATTCTAATTATTTGTCAATGTTTATCAACATTTATTTCTGATGCTTATTCCAGGCCAGCTCAAAAAGCTGTCGCAATACCGACACCAACTCACGACCCTCAATCACAATCCCCACCGGCTGATCTCCGGAATAGGTGACAATACTAGCTCGATCTTCATAGAGGTTAAGATCAGCTTTTACATCTTCTGATAAACGAATAGTTTCTCTTAGAGATTCTGGATCACTCTTTAGCTCTCTCGACCCAGAGTAAAAACCTTTTCCAGTAATCTGCTTCCTTTTTCGCTTCAGTGCGTTTGATTCCGTATGATCAGGAGCGATTTTATCTAGTTCATCTAGATTTGTCATGCCATACACGACTTCATTAGGCTTAGCTTTGCGCTTAAGATATGAGCTAAGCGCCAGAATTGCCTCTGGCCCCTTAAAGAACCGTACTACCGGGGCATCATCAGCAATTTCCGATCGATTTACTTCATTAAGCTCTTTCATCACACCCTTGAGCTGACTTTTACGAGAGTCAATTTCTTTCTCCATCACTCCAAGGTAACGATCAATCGCCTCGGGTGGTTCAGCTACGAATACGGCCTTTTTACCTTCAGTAGCCTCGGAAACTAGTCCAATATCGGCAAGTTCAGCCAAAATAACATAAGTAGTCGCACGATTTACTTCAGCTTGTTCGGCAATACGCTGAACAGCTGCCGGCCCCAAGAAGAGAGCTGCAACATACACTTTAGCCTGCTTTTCAGTTAGGCCAACGGCTTCAAGTTTTTTGGCAAGATTTGCGATTTGCATAAACTTATTATACTTACGTTGTCAATTTTTGTCAACATTTTGAAGAAATGCTTAATTAAAAATACCCGCGTGCTCTCTCCTGGGGGAGGAAAGCACGCGGGCGGGTTACCGACCCTGTCAAGGGTCAGCAACAGAAGGTGGCTCAGTCGCCGGCGACAGACTGTTGCGCCTCTTCGGTGAGCTGCCGGATCTCCGTGGAGACTCGGCTGGACTTGATGGCGCCAGGCTCGTCGGCCTTGGCTGGAACGGCGAGGAATTCACCATCAACCAGGGATGTGCCAGTGGTACCCGTCAGGAGGCGTGACAGACGCACCCATTCAGTCTGGTACCGGGCGAGCTCGAGAGATTTGGCCTCATCCGAGAGACTGTCCTCTCGTACTCGTGCTTCAATGAGTGTGTTCGGGAACACCGCCAGTGCGGCGCTCTCAAGACTGTCGCCCTCCCGCGCCTGCAGGATGATGGCGTGGTCGTAGACCTTGCCGATGTCCTCGGCAGTGTTAACCGTCGGGGAATCGGCCTGAATCAGCATAAAGATAGCAAGGATCACAAAGACTCCTGCAACCACACCGCTGATCCACCAGACTCGGTGGCCCTTGCTACCTTCATCGAGTGGGCGAAGCGTAGTGCTCTGGCGCTCGGTCTTGCGAGACTCTTCGGTTATGGGCATAGCTGACCTCCTAATGGGTCGTCAGATACTGCATGGTGCAATAACCCGCTATTTATAGCAAAAAGCTAGTTTTTTGTCAAGGAGATTTAACATCCACCCCTTAATGAGCGGTTACAAAGTTGACTAACCTATCCGGCACCACAATAACTTTGATGACCTGCAAGCCATGCGTCCAGTTATGCTCGGCATCTAGACCACGCGCCTGATCCTCTATAGCACCAGGTAACTTACCTGCCTCCATCACAAACTCACCGCGCAACTTGCCATTTACCTGCACTGCAATTGTTACTAATTCATCACGAGTTTTAGCTTCATCAAAAGTAGGCCAAGCTTCCAGATGTACACTTTCCTCTTCACCCAACTCCTGCCATAATTCTTCGGCCAAAAATGGCGCAAAGGGCGCCAAAAGGCGGACGAATGTTTGCACATGCTCACGCCAAAGCTCAACCGAAACATCGCTCGCTCGCTGAACCTTAGTGAGTAGGGTGATGTACTCCATCATCGAGGCAATGGCAGTATTAAATCGAGTACTCTCTAGATCCTCAGTAATTTTTTTGACCAGCTTATGTAGGGACGTATCGAGTGCTGTCTCACTCGTGGCGTCAATAACATTGGGTTCATATTGAGCCGAAATTGTGCCATAAACTTTCTGCAAAAAGCGGTATGTCCCCTCAAACCGTTGCGGATCCCACGGCCCACCATCTTCCCACGGCCCCATAAACATCAGGTACAGACGCACCGCATCAGCGCCGTATTTTTCGACATACTGCATCGGGTCTATCACATTACCTTTAGATTTGCTCATCTTATTACCATCCGGACCGAGAATCATACCCTGATTAATTAGCTTGGTAAACGGCTCCTGAAAATCTATTAAGCCAGCATCATACAAAAACTTAGCGATAAAGCGCGCGTACAGCAAGTGCAGAATAGCATGCTCCACCCCACCCATGTAGCGATCGACTGGCAACCAGGTCTTAACTGCTTCTGGATCGAATGCACCATCTTGATACTGTGTATTTGGATAGCGTAAGAAGTACCAGCTTGAATCAACAAAAGTATCCATCGTGTCGGTTTCGCGACGAGCATTGGTATTGCCACACTTGGGGCAAGTGGCCTTCACGTAATCTGGATGAGTGTGTAGAGGCGAGCGACCAGACTTATCAAACTCCTGCCCCAACGGCAAGACAACCGGGAGCTGATCTTCAGGAACTGGTACCACGCCACATTCTTCGCAGTAAATAATCGGAATCGGAGCGCCCCAATAGCGCTGACGTGAGATTAGCCAGTCACGCAAACGGTAATTAGTTGTGGCCTTTCCAAAACCCCCCTTATGAAGCCACTCCACAATCTTTTTCTTAGCTTCTGGGCTTTTGAGGCCATCAAACTGGCCCGAATTTTGCATCACACCATCACCGGCGTAAGGCTCGGATGCCTTATCTTGATTGGTAATTACCTCGATAATCTGCAAATTATACTTCTTAGCAAAAGCATGGTCACGCTCATCATGAGCCGGGACCGCCATGATAGCCCCAGTGCCATAGCCCATTAAGACATAATCTGCCACCCAAACTGGAATTTTTTCGGCATTAGCCGGATTAACCACATAGCCACCGGTAAAGACACCAGTCTTTTCCTTGGCCTCCATACGGTCAACATCGGTGCGAGTACCGGCCCATTGTTGGTATTTTTCAACTTCGGAGCGCTGTTCTTCAGTTATTAGGTCTGCCACCAATGGATGTTCTGGCGCCACCACCATAAAAGTTGATCCAAAAATTGTATCTGGTCGAGTAGTAAATACCTCCAGCGTACCATCTGCACCATAGACCTTAAATTCTAGATGCGCACCAGCACTACGACCAATCCAGTTACGTTGCTGTTGGCAGACTCGCTCTGGCCAATCTAATTCATCCAAATCTTCTAGAAGTCTATCGGCGTAGTCGGTAATAGTAAGATACCACTGCTTTAAATTCTTACGCTCCACTTTTGTACCGCAACGCTCACATTCACCATGTACAACTTGCTCATTAGCAAGCACGGTCTGGCAGCTCGGACACCAATTCACCACCCCATCTCGACGAACAGCCTTGCCGGCGTGATAAAGCTTCAAGAAAAGCCACTGCGTCCACTTATAATAATCGGGCTTAGAAGTATTAATGATACGATCCAAGTCATACATTCCACCCAAAATCTTGTATTGATCATGAAAGCTAGCGGTATTTTTATCGGTCCACTCGTCGGCAGGAATACCGTTTTTAATAGCTGCATTCTCAGCTGGCAAGCCAAAAGCATCGTAACCCAAGGGTTGCAATACATCTTTACCGCGCATCCGCTCAAACCGGCCCAACGTATCGGCCGGTGCAAAATTATACCAGTGCCCAACATGCAAATTGCCCGACGGGTATGGAAACATCACCAGATTATAAAATGGTGATTTTGGGTCCTTGGACGTTTTGTATATGCCAGACTTTTCCCACACTGCTCGCCATTTAGCCTCAGTGGCTCGTGGATCATAGCTTGCCTTACTCATGGGCGCAATTATACCTGATTATCAGGAGTAAATCGAGGCTTACACGGTGTTTGGCTTTTGGGCTTCCACATAGAAAGTATGCCAATGTTTAGCCACGCCATCGTGGGTTTTACCATCCTCCTCTTCTTCACGAACCTGAATACTATCAAAATCAGTCAGTAATTTTTCTATATCTTCCCTGCTATGAAAGTTCATCTTCTTATAGGCGCGTGAACCGTCAGCCAAAGTTTTTCGAGCCCAGTCGTCACGATTGCCAATCAAAATAACCGATAGTTTCCCACCCGGCTTTAGAGATTCTCTAAGTACCACCCATAAACGGGCAAAATCTTCGGGTGGAGTGAATTGCAGGCTCAAATAGGCGACAGCTAGATCTATCGACTCGTGTTCTAGGTGAGCCGCAAGTTCTTCGTTCGCAACTTTTAGAAACTCCAGGCGCTCAACATCATGCCCAAAATCGTTCACATCCAGCTGTAAAGATGCTGCTGCGTTTTCCGCACCATCTGTTATGTCGGTTGCAATTACATGTCCAAAACCAGCGTCTAACAGTGCTTTGGTCTCTATCATGTTACCGGTGCCAATCTCCAACGCAGTTTTGCCCTCAAACGACTCCCCATCCTGTCGCATCGCATCCAAAAGCTGCATCAGTTCTGGTCGCGGAGCCCTTCCTTGGTGATGTTCATAGTATTCTCCCCATTGTGTATTGCGCTCTACCATAGAACATCTAGGCGTGGTAACTAAAAATTGCCCAAAAATTTGCGTACTCTACCAAATAATGATCAGGTACAGTAGTCGGCCCCGATCTTTGCACGGGGTCATGCACAAAAAATACCCTATCTTGCGCGCGATAGCCAGAAATCACCACTTGATGATTTTCTTTATTATCAGAAAAGCCCGACTTTACACTCACAATTACCGGGTTACCTAACTCTAAGGAATCGTGCAATGACAACAAGAATTTATCCGCCAGCGAACGACGGTCCGACTCCATATTAATCTGATAATTGACAGCTGTCATTTGTGCAGAGTCATACCCTTCGTTATCTTCAAAAAATGTCGAGTCTTGTGATGGAGCAGTCCAATTTCGGCGCCAAGCCACTAGCCCGTAGCTAGTCAGTACCCTTACTTGGCCGGGATGCCACCAGTCATTATGACTATTAATCGCCCCATAACTCTCAGCTCGCCGAAAAATCTCAGACGCCATCACATGGTGACCAAGCTGGGATTCAATAATCATCTCTAAACAAGCCAACCCACAACGCTGACGAGGTTCCATAAGCTGCACGTGTAGAAGTTCAGGATTTTCTTGCCAACTATGATGAATATTTATTTTTGTGTCGTTCATAAACTAAAACTCTTTTTCTTTTTACGCTTCCAAGCCTTAGACTGTCGTGCCAGCTCTTTAGCGGGCAGTAAGCCAGGCGCCAAAAGAATACGGCTCGTTTCTTCAGTAAAGACACCATTTTGTGAACCTTTTATAAAGACCAGATCTCCCTTGGTAAGCTGTTTTTTAAGATAGTGTCCAGCCTCGTAAGGAGTGCGGAACTGCTTAATATGAGCTCGATCCATACCGGCATCTTCGGCGGCTGGACCAATATATTGCCCGGCAACCTTTCCAACTGTAACGAGCATATCAATATTTTTTGTAGCAACATACTGACCTACTTCACGGTGTAAATCAGCCGATGCCACACCAAGCTCATTCATACTGCCAAGCACGGCGATGTATCGTTTGGCTGATATATCTTTAAGGGCATCAAGACCTGCCTGTACGGCTTTGGGGCTTGAATTGTATGAATCATCAATCATAGCGGCACCATTAACCGCACCCAATAAGCGCATCCGCCCCACCGGAGACTCAATCTTACCGAGGGCTAGGGCTATTTTTGCAAAATCCATACCCAGCTCTCTAGCAACACAGGCCGACCCCAGCAATGCACTCAAGCTATGTTGTGCAATAAGTTGGGTCCGTACAGTCTGGTGTTCTTTACCAATATGTAATTCAGCCACCAACTTACCGCTACGCAATCGCTCAACATTATCAAATCTGACCGCTCCGTAGGCTACTCCGTAAGCTACGGCTCCTTTGCGACGCTCCATCACAGCTCGCACTTCAGAAAAATCAGCATTATAAAAAACTTGCTTTGCCTCACTCACCAACGCCACCGCGTCATCACGCAGTGTATCGAGCGAACTAAAACGCTCCATATGCGCCGGACTTACCCCTGTTAATACACCAATTTCTGGCTGCATCAACCGCACCCACGGCATCATCATTGCTCGTTCATCTTCAGCAATCTCTAGCACCACCAAATCATATGGGTAATTATCAATCATGCCTGAGATCTGCTGAAAAACCACCCGCCAGGCCGCCGGACTAGATATTCGATCTGGTGCCTTCAAGCCAAATAATGCAAGTGGCACGCCAAACTCGGTATTATAACTATCTTCTGAATAGCAAACTTTATGTCCACCAGCTTCAAGGGTTTTACCAATCGCCACCTTGGTACTAGTTTTACCAACTGTACCTGTTACTATTACAACCTTTATGCTGTGTACCGATAAAAGGCGTTGCACATAGCGTCGCAACTGCCGTACAACAATTTTTCCCGCTACCTTTTTTATCATTAAGATAATTCTACCACTTCTGGCCGTGTCAGTGCATGTTGAACCAGCTCATTTACTAAACTGCTAAAATCTATACCTGCCACAGCGGCAGATTGCGTAAAGAGACTATGGTTAGTTAGCTCGGGTAGCGTATTCGCCTCCAGCACCCACAGTCGACGTCGAGCCAAAATCATATCGACCCGACTGTACCCTTGTAGCTTTAATATTTTATGCACCCCAAAGGCATACTGCATAATTGCCTTCTGGGTTGAGCTAGAAAATGGTGCTGGTGTAATCACTTCCGTAACTTTAGCCGTATACTTTGCGCGGTAATCAAAGAAGCTCTTTTTGGCATATCGAATCAATGTTGGCGGTAGCGCCATAGTCGTGCCATCACGCTCTAAAATACCACAACTAACTTCATGGCCAGCTACATACTGTTGCACAATCACCCGATCATATTTGGCGCTTGCCAGCTCCAGAGCTTCGGTCAGCTCATTAACCGTGCGAGCTATCGATACGCCAATTGAGCTACCGCTTGCATTGGGCTTAATAATAACCGGCAAGCCATAAGCTGCTACTGACTGCCTGATAATACGCGCCCGGGCCGCTACCCAGCGAGACCGTTCAATCATTGTATAATCTGGTACCGCTATACCAGATCGGCGCAAAACTTGACTGGTAGCATGCTTATCAAAAGCCAGTCGGCTAGCCCGTACGCCACTCCCTTGATAGGGCAATCCCGCTTGATCTAAGAGGCGCTGAATACCACCATCCTCACCAAATTTACCATGCATGGCTATTATCGCCACGTCTATTAAATGAGGTAGCCGCTCAACAGCGTCCCGTACGCCAAAAGCCTCATCGTATTCATTAGCCCGATAAGCTTCGGGGTTGGCATAGACATACCAGCTCTGGTCCGGTGTCACTAATATTGGCCTTATCATATAGCCTAACTGTTCCAGCGCCAATAAGATATTATCCGCCGTCGCCCGTGACACTTCATATTCGGGAGATGGACCCCCAATCAATACCCCTACTCTCACCCCTGTTTGCATGCCCTATAGTATAACTTGCTTTATTTGCTATCTACCAGCCCGACGCGCCTTTGGCAGACACCAAGCGACTACTCGTAAAATAATAATTGGCGTAAGGCCCACTACTGCCATAGCTATTATTAACATCTGCACGTAATTTAGTCGTAAAAATGCCAATACCACAGTAGATGTCATGAGAATAATTAGTAGAACCGACCATCCAACCAATCTTATCTGCCTATCTACTGGCTTATTGGTGTGTTCGGGCTTAACTAAATTATTAAAATTAGACAGGGATCGTAACTGCTTTAAAAATTTCTTTCTGTCATAGCTCGCCTCAGAAGCCAAGACACTCACGCCATCCATAAATTGAGGACTATACATTGATAAATAATTACGTAGCCAGGCCTGCATAGTAATTATTATAACTTAGAGAGATATAACTAAAAGGTCATCAAATTTGTAGCCGGGAACTCAAGAACCCCGACCAACACTTGGTTGACCGGGGTTCTAAAGTTGTCTCGGTGGTGGACCTACTAGGTCGTCTTTCGCGGTCACAGTTGTATCTGGAAAAGCGAACCATAAACGGATTCAATACGAACGTGAGATGGATCGGGGCGAAGGGATCGCCTGTCGAGGGTGGTTCTGCGGTACATACCCTCTCTTCATCTCGCCATCGGCACTTGTCGTCAAGCGAGGCAGCAGAGCTCGTGGCCCGATACCGAGCCGGAGAGAAGATCAAGGATCTCGCGGTCAGCTACAAAATCCACCGCTCCACTGTGATGGCACACTTACGTAGAGGTGGCGAGCTGAAGCACAAGGGCTGGACCGAGGAGACCACGGCGGAGGCCAGGAAGCTCAGAGCTGCCGGCCTAACGATCGTGGAGATCGCAGCCAGACTTGGACGACCACCGTCGACGGTCCAGAGACGGCTGAACCAGTAGCACTATCACCCTTTCTTGATTCTCGCCTTGAGTCTCCGGTTTTCTTCTGCAAGCTCTGCCACTTCTTCGACTTTGCTCCAGTATTCCTTTGCGTGCCTCGCGTTCTCTTCCTTTTCTCGTGCTCTCCTAAGATTGTGCTCCTTAGCGTTACTCTTGAGGACGCGATCAACAACAAACCCAGTGGCAAGTATCCCTATTAGAAGCCCCCACCAGAACTCTGCAATGGACAAAACGTCTATCATAATTCAATTCTAAGTCATTATTGCCAAAATGAGTAGATACCTGTCACCAATAGGAAGCCCACCCAGCTCGAACTGCTGCCCTCAACTGTATGGAGGAGCGACTCAGCATGCCTAGAGGACACTGCGCAGTGATTCCACGCCGTGACCAGAAGTCAACTTCGCGAGATTCTCCACCTCTTGAAGTGCTTCATCGTGCCCATATATTGGAGCGCCGTTTCCAGTTGGATATGAATTCCACTCGACGAATTCAGCCTCTGCACCATCTCGCATTATCGAAGTTAGATTGTCGAGTATCGAGCTCACAGCAAGATGCTTTGCAGGATGAGATTTCTCCTGCACCCGTGCAACAATTTCGATTTGCTCACGAAGATCGATCAGATCGTCAAGTACGATGAGCTGCCTCCTTAAGTCATTCAACAAGAACTCCCTATTCGACTCCTTAAGATTCATGCGGGACCACCTCCTTATCCTATTTATATGCAGTTGTGCCTAATTATACTCTTCTAGGCAGTCTCGGCACGCTTCTGCTGGTTCAGTTGACTCACCTTGTATCCAGATATATTTAGGATCTCAGCAGTTTCAGAGAGCGTGAATCCCTCTTCGAGAAGCTCAGCTACAAGTCCTTGTCGCCTTTCATTAACAACACTCATCCGCGCATAGAATTCATCACGGCGCCCCCAGCCGCGCTGTTCAGCCCATATGCTTGGTACAAAGTAGGGCTCTTCTCGGCGAGGTCCCGCCAGATGCTGGTATCCAAGTAAGGATGCAACGAACTTGAGGAGCAATATCAACACCACCCTCTCATCTACCGTTAGCTTAAGTTGTTTGAGCGTTGACTCAATATAGCTAAGCTGGACTTCTAGGTAGTCGATGAACTGCTGACTAGCATTCAGAGCAAGAACATCCTTACGGAATTTTCTCAGTAGCTTTCGACACTCTTTTCGGAAGAGAATTGGATCATTGAATTCAGATGCAGTGCCGTAGTACTTCTTCTCGCCAAAGACTTGGCGAAACAGGTTCTCTGCTAGCATCGGTAGCGAACTGGCCGCTAAAGGAATCGGCTCTTCTTTCATGTATGTATTCAATTATAGCCTATAGCCCCAAAACCTTGACAATGCATGTAAGAACTGCGAAGACGAAAATAGACCCTTGCAAAGGGCCTACATACTGAATACTATCTGTCCCACAGCTTCTGAAAGATGCCAGAAGTCGGGTTTCTATTGGTGTCTTACTGGTGGAGCTAGGGAGACTCGAACTCCCGACCTCTTGCATGCCATGCAAGCGCTCTAGCCAACTGAGCTATAGCCCCAAGATAATCACGCACCCCTATCATAACATCAATGTTCTAACGTACTGTTTTGGCTAGAGCGCTTGGGCTTTAAGGCACGACTAGCATCGTGACAGCCAACTTGAGCTATAGCCCCAAGATAATCACGCACCCCTATCATAACATCAATGTTCTAACGTACTGTTTTGGCTAGAGCGCTTGGGCTTTAAGGCACGACTAGCATCGTGACAGCCAACTTGAGCTATAGCCCCAAAGATTAAATGATTATGATCCTCCCCAAATAAGGAGCCTGAGGCACCTCCATAGAACTGCTCTATTTTGTCAAACTTAACTATAAATATCAACTAATAAGTGCCCCGCCCCTCTAAAGAGAGATGAGGCACAAGTTACTACGAGACAGCCGAAAGATGTCCGTGCGTAACGGGCCGCTTCTTGCCCGGTGGTTGACGCTTGCGTGGTTTGCGCCTATCCGCGTGCTTCTGCTTCGAGACTGGCGCCTCATCGACGGCAGTTGGCAAGCGCAAATTGTCCTTCAATCGGTAACCCATCCAGCAATCCTTATTACAGAATGCTGGTGGCTTGGTGAGCGGGCTGTTCTCATAGTCGTACAGAGTTCGACCAACCGCACCGCACTCTGCGCAAGCTGTGGCGTCGGGGCGAATCTCTCGCACCGTCCGATAGGTCTTGGTGACACGGACGGCCAGGAAACCTTTTATAGGTGCCAATGGTGCTCTTTCCTATGGGGTACAAAAACTATCGCATAATATATCTTTACTCACAATAAGTCAATTGCTAAAACTATTAATAAGCACTTTCCCAATTACTATACAATTCCTATACTTGATGAACTATTGCCTGCTCGCTGACAATACAACATGCTTATTGGTCCGAGCCACCACCTGATAGTTTTTAAAGGCAGACTGCAGGCTTCGTTGCACCCAAGGCTTAAGACGAGCCTCAACGACAATCATCAAAGTGCCTCCCCGCTCAAGACGTCCATGACTCTCAGAGATCATATTTTCCACCACTTCCCGGCCACGGTGCGTCGGTGGGTTACTGACAATTAAATTGGTCTCTTTTGTATCCACATCATCAAAACCATGGCTGGCTACTATCATTAAGTTTTTTAACTTATTCAATGCAATATTCTTTTGTGCCACCCTAACTGCGCCAATATCACTATCGAGGCCAATTACAGTTGCTTCGGGCCTATTGGCTGCCAACCACAGTGCCATGGCGCCCCAGCCACAGCCCCAGTCGAGCGCGTTAGTATATTCAATATCTGAAAGTTGCTCCAAAAGCAACCGTGTGCCACGATCTAAACCTTTAGGACTAAACAAATCTGGGCTAGCATGACAGGTTATTTTGATATTATTTACTTCAAAATCTACCACGTCAGCTCACTATCTCCAACTACAATTGTAGTTTTACCTTCTGGTGCACCAAGCTGTTTTAGTCGACGAAATACGCCAGCTCGACTCATGGCTCGGCGCAGACGCTCCACCGCTTGATCTTGGCTGAAATTCGTTCGCCCAATCCAACGATCAGCCACCACACCTTTTAATACAAATCGATCATCGGCTTCGGGTTCCAAATACCAATCTACCACCGACTCAACTGGCACATCGATAATCTGCTCTTCAATAACCTCCTCTTCGGGCTGAGCGGCATTAATGCAATGCGTAACGGCATTAAGCAAATCATCAACCCCTCGATGTTCTTGAGCAGAAATAACGACGACATTTTTCTGCGCCACACCAGCTACTTGTGCCAACTGTCTGCGCTTCACCTTAAGCTCATCTTCAGTCAAATAACTTGCCTTTGATAGAGCCACTACAACCGGTTTTTTAGCCAGCTTATCCGAATAGCCTGCTAGCTCCTTGCGGATCGTTGTGTAACTTTTAGCGATATTCACATCTGTAGCATCCACTAAATGCACCAAAGCTCGAGTTCGCTCAACATGGCGCAAGAATGCATCACCCAGACCCTTCCCTTCTGAAGCCCCTTCAATCAATCCTGGAATATCAGCGAAAACCAGTTCACGGTCGTGAAATCGCACCACACCGAGATTGGGCGTCAACGTAGTAAATGCGTAATCGGCAATTTTGGGGCGGGCTGAACTAACAACTGATAATAGTGTTGATTTTCCAGCATTGGGTAGCCCCACCAAACCAACATCCGCAATAAGTTTTAGCTCAAACACCAACTCAGCAGTACCTCCCGGCAAACCTAACTCAGCAAATTTTGGCGCCTGGTAGGTAGAGCTTACAAAATGCGTATTACCTCGACCACCATTGCCACCCCGCGCAACAATGGCCGTCTGGCCGTCTTCGGTAAGATCAGCAACCACATCATCACCATGACGAATAATCGTACCTGGAGGCACAATAAGGGTAAAATCTTGTCCATTTTTACCTGAACGTTTATTTGGCCCACCAGCTACACCAGCCTCAGCTTTCCAGAGTTTTTTAACTCGGTAATCGGACAGTGTTGAGCTATTGTGGCTAGCTTGCACTACCACATCACCACCGCGCCCACCATCACCACCATCTGGGCCACCCTTAGGATTATGACGCGTACGATGAAACGAAGCCCGGCCATCACCACCGCGCCCCGCTTGAACATTAACCTGTGCATAATCGAGAAACATAATAATATATTACTAACTTAAAACTTTGACAGTATAACAGATTTATGGTTATATTGCACTAAGCTTGCACCTATTTGCATCGGGGGGACTATGCAGACCAAAAACTATTGCTTATTTATTGCCTATCTATCATGCGCTTCTCTTAAGATGAAAAGTCATACCCATGGATCTGCTTAAGGGCATAGTCGCCATTCTAATTGGCTTAGTGATATTGCGGATTAGCTGGCACAAACAGCTAGTGGTATATGCTCTAATTGTCACTGACACTAAGCGAATCATCGCACAAAACCCCCATGCCGATCTCGACTCCGATGCTGACTTCGTCAAGCATCAAGATCGCTACCGAGGGTGGCTACTTATCGTCATCTCATCACTATGCATTATCATGTATGGTGGTGGCCTGGTGCTAGCCAGTATTCTCTAAACAAAACCGACCCGATGAAAATGTTCTGGGTCGGCTTCTTTTATGGTTAGCTTTTTTAATAGATGTAGCGGAAAGTACTAGCTGGTACGGTTCGCGAACTAACTCGGTTCCAACCACCGTTATAGTTCATCTCTGAAACAGTCACCATACCACCGTTAACACTCTCAACGTAGGCCACATGACCATATCCGCCCCAGCCGTCAGCTGTTTGAGCAATTGCACCAGCCTGAGGTGCGGCACCAACTGCATAACCTGAAGCGATTGCGTTATAGTACCACTGACTAGCATTACCCCAGTTACCGGGAATAGACCGTCGGCTTGCTACATAATAAGTGCAGTATCCACGCGTATAGCTATTACCACCAAAAGTCGGCTTAAAGTTGGCGATGGTTGGCTTAGGCTGAGCGGCAACGCTGGCAAGCCGTGTAACTGGCGCAGGATCTGGACTATTATCTGGCTTAATACCATCTGGGATGATAATCTTTTGCCCAACCGCTAGTGGTTTGCCCTCTAGCTGGTTAAAGCTATCTATAAGATTAGCACTAGCCTGATAGCGTGAAGCTAGCTCTTCAAGAGTTTCACCACCAGTGACAGAATACAGCAGACCATTAACCGGCAATATCGTAAGCTTCGAGCCAGGCTTTAGGACTGCATCGGTCGCTAAGTCATTTGCCCACAGCACTGTATCACTAGTAACGCCATATTTTTGTGCGATTGCCGAGACGGTTTCACCACCAGCTACTGTATGGATGCTAACCGTTCGATTCGCAACACCACCACTGGCAATTGGCGCCCTCTTAGAAAGGAATGACTCGCCAGTTGTAGCTAGCTTAGCTTGACCAGCCACAGTTACAGCTCGTTCCTTTACATCGGCCGCAATTAGCGAATGGCTCTGTTCAGCCAATATCGCCCCAGCCGCCAACATCGTTGATTGATCCTCAGTCGAAGTGGCTCCGCGCCCTCCACCCTTAAGGCCAGTAATACTTTCGGCTTGAATTTTACCAGCTGCAACAATAAAAATTGCACCAGCCACAACTAGGGCATGCGAGGCCAGACGCCAGGCGCCACCATGAGAAATTGATTTTTTTACTTTAGTCCCGTGGCCCATCAAAAATGAATGGGCTGGGCTTTGATTTGTACCCTCTTCAGTCTGAGGGGTGTTTGTGTAAGAAGAAGTCTTCGCCACTCCATTTAGCACACCAGCTGTGTGGTTTGCAGATGAAGCGATGCTTGGGCTTATTCTACAAATAGAGCACTCCGTTGCTTGCGACTGTCGGTTTCACTTTTGGTTATTGTTATAAAAGTAACCCGCCGATATTCAAGCTTTATATTAACTGTCTTCGCAGTCGGTCTCCACTGGTAGTGGACAAACGCACAATCGACCTAAAGTTATTGTATTCGTGCGTCGTATCAGACTGGATAGACAGGAGTTTTTTGAGAAGCAAACTGTGGGGTAAGCGGAGGGACACCAAGATTAGGCTTACAACTCCACCACAGGCTTTCAAAAAGCTACGTTCGCTATACTAACAAAGCCCCGTAGCACTGTCAACAAGCCGATTCATATCTGTAAAATTAGCTACTTTACTAAAAATACCCTGATATACGGACCACTCAGTAATCCACAGCTTTTTACAATTACTGTAAGTGTTTTTTAATATTAGCCTGGTGTTCGGCATAGGTTTGAGCAAAATAAACTTGCCTATCTTTACCGATAAAAAAGTAATAATCATTTGGCTGGGCGTATATTACCGCCTTAATTGAGTCAAGACTTGGGTTGCAAATTGGCGTTGGTGGCAGACCCTTTGTGCGATAGGTATTGTACGGCGAATTAATCGTCAAATCTTGGGCTGATGGCACAACTTTACCGGTAGCATAATTGATGGTTGGGTCGCTCTCCAAGCGCATTCCATCATTTAGTCGGTTATAAAAAACGGCTGCAATTTTTGCCCGGTCGTCACTTTTAGCTGCCTCTTTTTCCACCATTGAAGCCAAGATTAACCGTTGATATGGTGTGAGACGAGCAACATACGGATGCACCGTTTTACCAGCTTCAGGCGCCGGATTAACTAAATAGCTTAGTGCTTCAGACTTAAAAGTTGCGAGCATCTTCTGAGCCAATACACTTGCGTCTTGATTTTTAAGAATCTCATAAGTATCAGGGAAATAAACCCCTTCCGGGTTGGTCTCGCTAGTTGGTGCCTCAAGTTGACGTAATAACTGGTTAGCTTCTGGCTGAGTTCTGGCGAGCGACTCAAATTCCTGACCCGTAAAACCTGTATCTTTTTCTAAAGCAACACCAATCTGCTTAATAGTCTTACCTTCAGCAATAGTAATTTGCCGAGAAGCAATTTTGCCGGAAGCCAGATAATCAACAATTTGAACCGTCGACATCCCTGAAGCAAGCATATACGGCCCTGGCTTGAGCTGGCCACGCGCTGGACCAAGCCGAGCATACAAGCTAAAAAGTGTGGTGTTTGAGATAATCGCACTACTCTTCAAATCCTGAGCAATAGAGTCGATCGAACTACCTTCTTTAATCGTAATAAGCTTTGGTGCGCCCATGCCAGACGATGTATTAATCGAATATAATGCCCAACCAAAAATCAGAACCGTCATTATTATCCCTAGTGAAACTATAATCACTAGCGTTTTAGCTATTTTTCGTGCCCCATCAGGACGTTTTGCAGTAGCATGGCTCGAGCCTAAATTTTGGCTCCGTGGCTGTTGTGGCATTATTTTATTCGACCATGCTTTCCATGTAGTCATCGAGCAAAACTGTCGCCGCCATAGCATCCAACTGAGCTTTCTCTTCGTCACGGGTGAGCCTACCTAATCGTGCTCGAGCTCGCTCAGAGGTAGAAAACTCATCATGTAAAATTATATGCAATCCCGAAACATCCGCTAACTCACCAGCAAAATTACGGGCCTTGCGAGTCTGAGCTGTCTCATTGCCGTTAATATCACGCGGTAAGCCAACTATTATAGTTTCTACTTTCTGTTTTCTGGCCTGATCAATAATATGGGTAAAAGTATTTGCGTCCTGCTGCAATACACATACTGGCTCGGCTCGCGTTGCACCCCCGGGCTTGATGGCAATACCCACTCGCACATCGCCAGTATCTACGCCTAAAAATGACTCCCTGATAGCCTCCTCAATGTGCTCTGCCCCCATATTGCTCATTTAGTAACCGATATTTTGACCTGAATATTATTAACTGGGATTGGCATATTTGGCACCAATGGCCAGCCATCGACTGTTGCGCCGGTAACATTAGGGTGCTGCTTGGCGATATCAGCTACTTCTTTCTTAGCTTTTCCAGCAACATCCTGCTTGAGAGCTTCGGTATCAATCGGTTGACCGATATAGGCAACTGCAGATAGCCCATAACTATAGCCGGTTTTAGTTTGCCCTTTGGGGGAGTATTTAGCCTGATCAAGACCAGCATCCAGAACCTTTGAGCCATCTTTTAGCTCAGGTGCTAGAGCGGTCTCCACCACCCCTACTAAATCATCTTCACTTGCTACAAGGACTGTATATTTAGCCTTCACATTGACCGTTACATTTGACGCCTCTGTACCAACTGGCGGATTAGAAGATTGTGTCATAACAGCAGCGGTAAGCGTGTCGTCAAAAACTTTTTCGCTATCACTAGCTTGATCTTTTAAGTCTGATAGAGCTTCGGCTTTTGACCCCTCAAGCAAGGTCTTTACAGTAGAATCAACATCAGCCTGTGACACCACTTTTACCACCTTCGAAACCCCGCCAGATGTTGTGCCAGCACCAGAGATCCGTGAAGAAAGACCAACCACAGTGAAGGTAGTATTAGAGAAATTATAAGAATCACCATTTTCCGATGCCGTAACAGCTACAGTGACAGACTTTGAATTGCAAACTGTACCGCCGCCCGAAAATTCACCTTCCGGAAGGGTAGCCGAAGCATTAGTGACAAATATCTTACCAGCAGTTGTAACCTTCGACCCCGCTGGTAGTGTGCGCGAATTGGAGTCTTCACAGTTCTTAAGTGCCACCGATCCACTGGCCTTGGAACCAACATCTTTCTCACCAGTAGCTTCAACACTCTGGGAAAGATCTTTGGTAGACTCCAAAGTCTTGGCGACAATCACATTGCCCGATGCCGTTCCGGTAGTAACTAGAGTAAACTGCGTATTAACATCGCGCCGGTCGGCCACAGCCTGAACATTAACCGTAACCGTTTGCACAAAAGCCGTCAGCAGCCAGATCACAATAATTGCACCAAGCCCCGACAAACCAATCCAAATCCATTTTTGGAACTTATTATAATTCGGCACTTTGCCCCGACCAGAATTCTTAGTTGATTTTGCTTTTTTAGCTTTTTTCTTTTTATCTCCCGGTTCATCAAAGCGTTGAATAGGTAAATCATCCCTATCATCCTTGCTAGCATCTTGAGTGTCAGCCACCAATGGTGACTCCGTTGCGGTAGACGGCTTCGATAGCTTTGGTGCTGGATCAACCTCCGGGATACTAGCCTCGGCTTTAACATTTTTAGCAACTGGAATACCAACCTTGCCAGCAAGTGCTGTGGCCGACTTATCTCCCGTGACTAAAACTAGTTTCTTCTTTTTTGCGCTGGCTCCCTTTTTTAGAAGTTTAAGATTAACAATACTCTGCAAAAGTGGAGATCGAGGCGGCACAACAATACGTACAGTGCTAGACTCGGCTTTTTTAAGCTTTGTAATTGCTTCGGTTATCTCAGCGTCATGCTCAAGATAAATAATACTTTCTTCATGTTCTGCCATAAGCTTTTATACACCTCATTATACAAGAAGTCGGCAAATAAAAAAGAAATGTAGCCAACTACAAGATAAATAATGAACCCATCTATACAATTAATCTAGATAAGGCACTAAGCTATTACCGCTCATTGGCGATAAATCTAGATTGATAGAGTACGACTTAAGCGTTGCAAGAGTTGTTCGCCCTTCGGCTCACTGCCAACAATATCTAGTGCTAAGTTTGCCAGCCCCATTGTAGTGATGTCCTGTGGGCTGGTTAGTCGGCCGGTATGATCCAGTACTCGATTTACATCGGCCGGTGCTACAAAATCAATCTTTGGCTTCCGAGCAAACGGCAAATCTTTATACCATTCCGTTTGCAGGGCTTTTTTAATTTCTGGTAAACCCGATCCGCCGCCACATAGTAGAATACGATTTGGCAAGTGATCTAGCTCATCAAACTCCGATAGCGAAAGCTCTACACCAGATAGCCAAACCTCCACATCCGTCTCAAGCGCCTCAGCTACAGCCGATTCTTCCGATTTTATCAGCGTTCCAGCCGAATGCTCTAGCTTCAGCTTCTCAGCTTCTTCATGGCTCACACTGAGGCTTTGAGCAATACGCTTAGTAAAGCTACGGCCACCAATCGCAAACATTTTTGTACCCACTACACCACCATTATTTACTACTGCAATATCCGATGTACCGCCACCAATATCTATAAAAATTGCCGAAAACTCGGTCGAATCATCGGCCCCCACACTTTTAGCAACCGCAAACGGCTCAGCTGCAATATTGATTAGATTTAAATCTAAATCGCGCGCCACCGACTGCAAAGCTCCCAAGTGAACCATTGGAGCAAAGGCCGTAAAGACCGCAATTGACACATCCTGACCCTGAAAACCGATGGGGTTTGTTACTCGATACCCATCAATTGTCACATCCACCACGGCGGCATTAACCAACTTAACTTGCATATCACTACTGCCAGTCTCCCAGGACAATTGATCGCGCACCTTATCAAAAGCTGTCCTCTGAACCCGCTCAATAATGTCTTTTAGCTCCACCATATCGATCTGTACTTCTGGGCGTGCTCGACGATAACTGACCGTCGTACTCATGCCTCGCACTAACTCGCCTGCAATCCCAATAACCGTATTACGCGCCACCACGCCAGCCATCTTTTCCGCCATCCGTAGAGCCTTATCGCAATTATCAACCACTCCAGCAATGTCGGTAACCGCCCCACCAGCCATATCGGTCAAGCGCTGATGCTGTTTAGCCGCACCGATTATTTCAACATGATCTCCCTTCACCTCACCAATTAAGGCTTTAACAAATTCCGTTCCAATATCCAAAGAAACAATGTACGGATCCTGCTTGGTTGTAGACCCGCGCTGAGATAGCTTCTTGAAGTTTGGTATCTTAGGTAGCTTAAGCGCCATATGTCAATATTCTACCACGTAGCACCCCACTCTTGAAAAAGAGCTTTCTATGCGAGATAATCACGCCTGACTTTGTACCTATCAAAAGAAAGGGAATCGGTCCAATGCACAGTGTTGGCTATAGCTATCACAAGCATGAAGATCCCCCTGTGGTGCGTGAGGTAAAATGGCTACTCGACCAATCTGCCTTTTGGCTCCTTGGCTGGTGGCTGCTCATCATGAAGCACTACTGGCCTGGTTCGGCTCGTGTTGTCAACCAGGTGCCAAATGCTATGTCGGTGTTTCGTATCATCGTCTCACCCTTCGTGGCCTACCAGCTCGGTATGGCGATCCTTGATGGTAATAGCAACTCGGCCTGGATGTGGCTGGGGATTACTGGTGGATTAATCGCCCTGGATGGGCTGGATGGCCCACTAGCCCGACGTCTAGATGCCGTGTCCGATTTTGGTAAAGCCATCGACCCGGCCGCCGATAAGCTACTCATACTGGTGCTGGCTGTGACCTACTGCGTGGTGGTTTGGCAGCTACAGGGTTGGGCTACATTCGTACCACTTTGTGGCGCCATTCTGTGGGTAATTTGGGTTGAGTTCAAGCTCATCCTCATTGCGCGCGATACCAAAGCTACTGTAGATATTCTGGGCGACCAAGAATTGCCCGGTGCGAATGTCTTCGGTAAAATAAAGTTCACCATCCAGTCGCTATCATTTGTACTGGCCTATGTGCTTCTTATCGTCAATCCCGACACTCCAATCGGTGCGCTGTGGTTGACCTTCATGCTCATTGTGGCTCGCTTCTTTGCCGATAAGAGCCTGCACCAGCACCGCATCGATTTGTGGCAACTGCAGAATCTCGCTCGTAAACGCAAGCTGGATATCCCAGATACCCGTTCTGCCAAAGAGCTGATCCGCTGGTCAACTCGACACCACAAGATAGCCTAAGGGGGATCATGAGAAAAAAGTGGAAGTACATGCTGCTCACCACAGCCGGTGCACTTGCCCTGATGGGGATTAGCGCAATAGCTGGGGCGATCGGCTCCGGAATGGCTGGTTATGGTATGCCATATCGCCAGCCCGAAAGCAGTCAGAAGTGAGTCAGCCAGGAGAATATATCACCTGTAGAGCTTTAGACATCAGGCCAAATGATACAATTCTCTACCGGGGCAGTGTATTTCATGTAGAGAATACGAAATACCTCCCAACTACTCGTACCGTTGGGCTCACGCTCACTTCTAGTATCACTGGTATGACACATTTTCTGAAAGTCGATCGTAGCGAGCGGATAACGCGCTACTACGACAAAAGCCCTGAAGACATCTTGCATCACAGCAATCGTACCCGTACCACTCGAGCACGCCTCAATAGAGAGGAGGACACATGAAGAAATGGATTGCCATTGGTATCATCCTAGTAGCAGGCTACGTTGGCCTGCGTTGGATTGCCAACCACTTACTCGATGAAGAGTCTGACATCTAAGTATTCCAAGTTACCCGCACAATTAATTCCAGTGCGGGTTTTTTATTCTAGAACGGCTTTAATTCGACGTACCCCAGCCGAAGAACTTTCTTCTTTGGTAATACGAAACTTACCAAGCTCTCCAGTGCGAGGCACGTGTGGTCCACCGCAGATCTCGCGGCTATACCAATCACCATCCGCATCGCCAACAGTATAGACCTTCACAATATCTGGATATTTTTCACCAAAAGCACCCAGCGCACCAGCCTCAAAAGCTTCATCCTTACTCATCTCGGCAAAACTGACTGGCAAATTACGCTCAATCACACCATTCACTATCTTTTCGACTTCGGCAATTTGTTCTAGTGTCATCTTTTCAGTATGAGAAAAATCAAACCGCAATCGCTCTGGAGTAATATTGCTCCCGCGCTGCACCACATGATCACCCAAAACATTGCGTAGTGCCCGATACATCAAATGAGTGGCGGTATGGTACTGTACAGTTTTAGCCGAATGGTCAGCCAACCCACCCTTAAACTGGCCAACCGTAGCGGTGCGTGAGCGCTCTTTTTGCTCTCCTAAAAGCCGCTCAAACTCCTCCCGCCAATCGCTTGCTACTACTACCGCCTCTTTTTCTGCTTCTTCCAAACTTAGCTCCACCGGAAAACCATAAGTATCAGACAATTGAAAAATGAGTTTGCCAGTTAGCTTGGTGCGTTTTCCAGTTGGCACAGGTGGACGCTGCGAGAAATCAAGCTCCGAGGTACGCTTTTCAAACTCCCTCAAACCACGCTCTAAGGTTTTACGGAAAGCTTCTTCTTCGGCCTGCAACACATTCAGCACATCTTTGGCCCGTTCTACCACCTCAACATAATCATCCTTATAAATATCAATTACTACTGGCACAATGGATGCTATCAAACCCGACTGCACACCCAGCTCTAAACCACCACGAATTGCACGCCGAATTAAGCGTCGCATCACATAGCCCTGCGCCGTATTACTTGGCCTTACTCCATCCACCGCCATAAAAGTCGCACCACGTACATGGTCAGCAATAATCCGCATGGCCGACTCCTTACCTTCATAAGCCGTATCGGTCAACTCCATAAGCTTTTCCATAATTGGCCACAGTAAGCTGGTACGATAAACATCTGGCGAGTCAATTGTGGCGGCAGCCAGGCGCTCTAACCCGCCACCAAAATCAATATTCTTATGTCGAAGCTCATCAAAGCCCGACTCAGTCTTGATGTATTGCATAAAAACTGAGTTACCAATTTCCATAAATCGAGGGCTATCACTAGCTGGGTGGGGCTGACCAAAGCTTGAGTCATGGTAAGCTTCACCAAAATCATAAAAAACCTCGCTATCTGGGCCACCCGGCTCACCAACTGGCATACTCTCTGGTGTTCCAGCCCTACTCCACCAATTTTCCTTAGCATCATAGTAGAAAATCCGTCCACCCTGCATGCCATCGCGATCACCATTTTCTGCCGACCCAATATCAATAATCTTAGCCTCCACCCCAGATGCTTCAAACAGACCCTGCCAAACATTAGCCGCCTCTTCATCACGTGGGATGCCGAGCTTTTCATCGCCAGCAAAGCAACTCACATAGATTTTATGCGGATCAAGCTTTAATTCGGTTATTAAAAACTCCCAAAACCAGCGGATTTGCTGTTCTTTAAAATAGTCACCCAAAGACCAATTGCCCAACATCTCAAAAAATGTCGTGTGACTAGTATCACCCACTTCATCAATATCTTGAGCACGAATACAGGTTTGTGAGTCAGTGAGACGCCTACCCTCTGGATGTGGTTCACCCAATAAATAAGGCACCATCGGTTGCATACCAGACCCAGTAAAAAGGGTTGTGGGATCACCATCTGGTACAATATTTGCCCGTGGCACAACTACATGGTCTTGGCGAGCCATAAATTCTAAATATTTCTTACGGACCTCTTGAGCGTTCATTGTGCCTCCTCGCTATTTAGCAAAAAGAACGGCGCACAAGCTAACTGAGCTTTTTCTTGTACCAAACCATAACCTAAGCTATGTTGCAAAGCAAAAAAAGAATAGGTAGCCGTGGATTTTCTTTGTAGTTCAGTCCGGGGGACACGATGAATATACTGATTCATATCTGTTGATTATACCCGACTAATGTTATTTTGTGGAGTTTTAATATTGACTTTTTTATGATTTTATGTTACTCTTATACGGTTCTGGCAAGTCCGCTAGACCCCCGACCCCAGCAAAGGGAGCACCAAAAAATGACCAAGAAGCGAGCCATCGTGGCGCTGTTGAGTGCCATCGCCGTGATCATCGGCGTCATCATCTTCGGCGGTAGCGCCGGCGCCACGTCGTACTACGACGACAGCTACGGGTGCTACGAAACCCCGGAGACCACAACCACAACCGAGGTCGCCACGACCACGGTGCTCGAGACGACCACGACGACCTCCATGCCGTCAACAACGACGACCGCGCCTGAGACAACCACGACCGCGCCGGATCTTGCCCACACCAGAGCTGATCCCACCAGTCGTCATCGTGCGTGAAACTCCCCCGACAGCACCTACTCCGGCCTCGCCGGCCACAGACTTGCCCGGTAAGGCACTCAAGTTCACCGGCTAAGCATTGCTTCTACCCCAAAGGGGCGCCCATCTCAGGGCGCCCCTTCAACTTTATCTAACACTAAACGGCTCTATTCAAGAGTTACTTGGAAACCCAGATGGAATACTATACTTCGTTCTATCGCTAGCTGGAATCGGCCCCAGTCCCTGATACACCAAATACCATTGGTCATTAACCTTCTTGAGGTAATAACTAGGTGACTCATTATCACCCTTACAAATATAGGTAAGCTGAGCAAAATCTCCCTCAACTAGAGTCAGGGTAAATTTTTCTAAAGTTTTACCAGTAAGAGCACATTGATCAGACGCCCACTGCTTGAGCAATTCTTCATCGGTCTTCTTGGGTGCTTCAGTAGCTTCTTTGCTAGATTTTTCCAGCTCACTAACCTTAGTCTCAGCTTCGGCTAGCTTCTTTTCGGTAGCTGCCTTATCGGTTTGAGCTTGCGACACCTGCGCTTGAGCTGACCGTGCTTGCCACCACAAATAACCAAAGGCCGCCGTACTCGCCATCAGAATAAGAATCAGCAAGACCACCAACACCGCCTTACCCTTACTTGGCTTGCCCACATTTGATGCTGGCATACCCATCGGAGTCGAGCTAGCTGTGGCGCTCGGAGCGCTCGATACTGGTGGAACATTTGATCCAGATATGTTTGGCTCCACCGGCCTGGAAAGTGGTTCTGGTATTTTATCGTGCATACTAATTCTGCTCCTTTAATGATTTCACAAACCCTTGTACGGCAGGCTTTTCTGCAGTCACTACCGACTGCACAGTAGAATCAGCCGAGCAAGCCGATTGACTAGGCTCATACACATAAAAAGTATCGCCCAGTTTTAGTACCGACTCGCCATCAACTTCCACGTCATCAATCTTCCCATCCTTATAGATATCCCCAGCCTTATAGCTTGTCAGAGCGCCAAGTGGACTAAATTCTGCCGTACATTTGGGTGCCGCATTACTGACCTTGCGCTCTGCCTCCACTACTTTTGTTGATGAAAAAGTAATAACCTGGTGCACCTGCTTATTTACATCGTTTGTTTCACGGAAGCGATAGGTAACAGTTTTGACATTATCACCAAAAGCATAGGTCAACCCCAGCTCGGGCACCAGCCGAGTATCGCTAGCTGTAGATGTCGCCGTTGATGTAGATTCACCAGACAAACCTTTATTAGCTTCGGTGAGCTTATTAACCTCAGTCTGCAGGGTGGAAACTTGTTGCTTTTGAGTCCACCACAGATAACCAAAAATACCAGTTGCAATCAGCGCCACTACCAAAAGAAAGATTAGAAAACCCTTACCTCCACCTTTTCCACCCTCTGATCGTTCGGCTTCTAGAGCTGGTGGGATATTTCCATCATCAATCACCTCTGGCGTGATAATTTCTGGCTCTGGCTTAGTACTTGCTTTGGGTGCTACTTTTCTTTGCCCATTCTTAACCCCCACTTTCACCGTATCAGCTTGAGGCGTGTTGGTAATTTTATCTGCACCAAGCTCTTCTGCTATGTCGGCCATAGTTTTTGATTCTTCCTTTTTATTATGATCAAGCCGAATCTCATCTTCGCCCTCTGGCTTATCATCATCTGGTTTTGGCATATACGCCATCGAACCATCAGCTATGCTGGGTCCGTTTGCTTTTGATTTATCCCCAAGAATTCCCATAGAAAAATATTCCTTATTTCACTATGCAGTGTAGCATAAGGGGTTTCGGAGAGTACAGTACTTGATTTTTAATGTAAATAGTTGCAAAATATGAGCATTCGCGACGTAATAAGGAGTGCGATGAGTACCTTCGACCCCGAGCTCTATGAAGATCTCTACGATCATTTCGGTCACGACGACAGCGACGATACCTATGGCCTAACAACTTGGTTTGAATCTCATGAGGCAGAGGAGATCGTTCAATTCTGTATGATGCACAACATCTGCCCAGTAGAGCTCGCATACCGGGGTATCAACGCAATCATGCACGCCACCATATCATCCGACGCACTAGCTGTCGTCTTGCGTATTCCCCCGTGTAACTAAAGTAGCTTACGCCACACATCGATGTGGCGTTTTTACTTAAATAACTCCACCACCAAGAACGGCCTCGCCATCATAAATGACAGCATGCTGGCCCGATGCCACACCACGATGAGCACCGGCCAATAAGTTAATTCGCCAAACTCCATCAGCTTGTTCGTGTAACGTGCAGGTCAATAGTTCCCCCAAATGACGAATCCGGACTAAGTACTGTTTAGCTGACTCTGGCTCCTGCCACCAAACAGTGTCGCTAATATCATAATAACTGCGCCTCAACTGCGATGGATCTGCCGTAACTACAATACTATTGGTCGCAAGGTCTTTTGATAACACATAGTATGGGGTTCCGCCGCCCACACCCAAGCCATGGCGCTGGCCGATTGTATACAACACCGCACCATGATGTATACCTAACTCTTTTCCGGACTCATCAAGGATGGGGCCTTTGAAGATCCATAAATTCACCTAAAAAATCTTTTAACGGCACCTTACCCACAAAACACAGGCCCATACTTTCACGTCGATTAGCCGTTGGTAGTCCATATTTTTTAGCCAGCCCCCTCACTTCAGTTTTTTCATACTCTCCCAGCGGAAAAAGTACTTGTCGCGCAGACTGAGTCGGCATTCGATACAAGAAATATGTTTGATCCTTTTTCTTATCGATAGCCTGCATAAGTCGACCCTCCAACATGCGAGCATAATGACCAGTGGCCACAAAATCAGCTCCATCGGCTCGACACAAATTATAAAACAGAGAAAATTTTATATCTTCATTGCATAGTATATCAGGATTTGGAGTCAGACCTCGCGCATATGCCTGCACCATCACATCAACCACCCGCTGACGATACTCCTCTTGCAAATCAAAAACTTTGAGCTCAATGCCAAGATGTGCAGCCACACTTTTTGCCGAACGCAAGTCATCTTCCCACGGACACTGATTGCCAGCAATATCTTGAGTCCAATTTTTCATATATGCGCCCACCACATGATGACCCTGTTCTAAAAGTAGAGCGGCCGTAACGCTCGAATCAACTCCGCCGGAAAGCCCAACATAGACAGTTTTTTGTGGATGTCTCATAGTTGACTATCTTATCTAAATATTTTACTATTGACAAGCTATTTGTACCCTACCCAACGGAGTAATGTCCGCATGTCAACCCATACCCCTTGGCTCCAACACCCCAACGCCGTCGATCGCAGGTACTTCGTTGCCAGCAGTCACGATGGAGCCTACCACTGCAAGACCAATCGTGGCCAGATCGAAATCTGGCACCGTAGCGCAAGTTACGCCGTCCTGCCCGGGGGCAAGAGACGCGTTAATAGCTATGACACCCAAGATCCAGCCAATGCCCAACTGGTTGAAAACACCAGAAAAGATCCTCGTCATGCCATCGCAGCCCACCTGGGTTGCAAGATTGACGACGTCTATGCCGAGGATGAGCCCGATATCCTGCGCAATATCAGTCCTTTCCCCAAGGCTGGGATCGGATCGGTCGGTCAAAACTCCTAATCCTCAAGGAGATACCCATCACTTCACGGTGGTGGGCTTTTTAATTACAATTTTCATTAAATCAAAAAACTATTGATAATTACCGGTCGCATAGATATAGCCAATCTTGACTAGCTCCGATACTGTTATCCAAACCCCAAACGGCGTTGCCCACCAAGTTGACTTACTCCAGGCATTATCAAAACTTGAACTATTTTCAATCGTATAGCCAGCACCCAATACTTGGCTGAAAGTTATGAGCGTCCGGCGCTGATGATAGGGTGAAGTTACTAGGATGATCGACTTAATATTATGCTCTTCAAAGATTTTTTTGGAATTAACGGCATTTTCATAGGTTGTTTTAGCATCTTCATCAATAATAATTGCCTCGCTTGGCACACCCGATCGACGAGCCAGGTCGGCCATTTCACGAGCATTTGATGGGCCATCATCAAGAGCGGCACCAGAAAAAATAATTACTGGTGCAAGATTTTTCTTATACAGTTCTATTCCGTGCTTAGCCCGTGTCTGAGTTTGCCCACCGGAAACAACCACAATAGCGTCAACTGGACTAGTCGAATCTTGTGGCGAAAGATAAATAGATGCACCAAAAATAACCCCAACCAACACTCCGAAGAAGACAAACAGACCAACTAAAAAGCCAATAAACTTTCTAGTCCGACTACGTCGCTTACGCTCTTTCTTACTATGAAAAAACATAGCTTTATTGTACGACGATTTTGGCAATTGTGCTGGCTAGCTTAGCTACATCAGATTGCGTCGTCTCGCGCCCCAATGAAATCCGCAAACTCCCTTGAGCTTGAGTGCGAGTTAACCCCAAAGCCATCAGAACATGGCTTGGTTCGTTAGACGATTCGGTACAGGCCGCCCCAGTTGCTACTGCAAATCCAGCCGCATCGAGTGCTAGCACTAAATCTTCACCATCAAAACCTGGGAAAGCAACATTCAAAATACCAGCTAGATGGCGCTTCTTGTAGCCATTAAAGATAATATTTGGGATTTTTTGTAACTCACGCCACAATTCATCGCGCAACAATTTTAGTCTTGCAACTTCTTTTTTTCGTAATTTTTCAGCTATAGTAGCGGCCACGGCAAAGCCAACTGCTAGCTCCGTGGCTGGTGTACCAGAGCGCAGACTAAACTCCTGCTGGCCACCAACAATTAATGGAGTAAGCGGAGTACCACGACGGACATAGAGAGCTCCAATACCGGCCGGACCATAGGCTTTGGTGCTTGATAGCGTCATCAAATCGACCCCCAAGCGGTCGGTCGATAATGGTAAAAATCCCAATGCAGCCGATGCATCGGTATGAAAAATGATTGGCGTAGCTATACCGCGCGCTTGTCGATCAACTCGAATCTTACGCACTAGCTGACCAATCTCGGCAATAGGCTGAATTGTGCCAATTTCACTGGTAGCCATCGCAATCGAAATAAGCACCGTATCATCATTTATATACTGAGTAGCCAACTCAAGATCCACCATCCCAGTTTCCGATACTTCAATTTCTTGCACTTTGTAGCCACTAGCCTGTGCTACCTGCATACAAGATCGTACTGCCGCATGCTCTGTAGGTGCGGTGATAATATGTGCCCGATTCTGACCAGATGCTGTTAATGACCCAAAAATCGCTAAATTATCCGACTCAGTAGCTCCACTGGTAAAAATAATCTCTCGGGCCTGAGCACCAAGCACGCTGGCAATCTGCTTGCGAGCATCATCTAGCGCCTCGCGAGCCGCTCGTCCTTCAGCATGTAGACTGGCCGGATTGGCAAACTGCGCGCGCGCCGACTGCATAGCCTGCGCCACTTTATCATCAAGCGGTGTGGCGGCGGCATAATCAAAATAGTAGCGCTTCATAAATTAATCCCAAATAACTGCTCGGCATTATGGTCTGTTTGATGCGCTAATTTATCCACATCTACCCCACGCAACGTCGCCAAAAACTCCACAATCGCCGGAATATAGGCCGGCTCATTACGTTTGCCTCGGTATGGCACCGGTGCTAGATATGGACAATCTGTTTCAACCAACAGACGCTCGGCTGGAATCAGCTTAGCAGCCACTAGTTGTGCTTCATCTTTAGTGAACGTCATGATGCCATTTAAGCCAAAAAACAACTCTCCAGGATGCTCGAGCGCCGTCTCAACCTCTGCTTGAGTACCAGTAAAGCTATGAATTACGCCACCCGCCTCTGGATAATCGCGCAAAACCGCAAAAAAGTCCGACCAAGCATCTCGAACATGAAAAATTAACGGTAAATGATGCTCCAGCGCAATTTCAATCTGGGCTCGCAATGCCCGATCTTGTTCGGACTTAGTGGCAAGATTACGATAATAATCTAGTCCACACTCGCCAATTGCCACAACTTCCTCAGCCAAGTCAGCAATTGCATCGAGGGCAGTATCACCAGCGCCAGCCTCATGCGGATGTAAGCCAGCCGTAGCATAGAGCCGAACACCAGTAGCACGCACACTATATTCGGGCTTCTGCGCAAAAGCTAGAGCTCGACGACTATCATCTGGCGTGACGCCAACATTAATAATTGTATCCACGCCAGCTTCGTGGGCCCTATTGAGGGTCGACAGGGCATCGGTAAAGGCATCGGTAAAATGTAAGTGGGCGTGAGTGTCAATCATGCTTTAAGCTCTGCACTTCGTGTATAGCTTCGCCATTACGAAAATCTGTAAAACGAGCCCAGTCTATTTTTACGCGTACATATTGCTGGGTGGGCAAGCTGGCATATTTGCTCGAACCCGGATTCCGCTTAATGTGAGTCCGCATGACTCGCTCCCTATCATCACCATCAAGAATGTCGGCCTTCCCCTCTAGCTGAGCCGTCCAACTACCCCAACCAATCACTAAAGCCACCCGAGGATTATTTAAAATATTCTGAATTTTACGCGTGGTGGATTCCGATGCAAAATAAATTTCACGCAAATCCTCATTATAAGAAAAAGATACTACGGCCGCTTCTGGCGACGGCTTGCCGTGTGTTGCTACCACCATATGGCTAGCCGTCTCCAGCTCAGTAAATAATTGATTAGGCGTCATGCCCTGACTCTTTTTCAAGGCGTGGAAACAAAACCCCAACTCGCATATCAACCTGACCATCAGCAAATATTTTATGCATTTTTTCTGATGTAGCTGGAAGAAACGGCTTGAGCGAGACGGCAATCTGCAAAATATTATGAATCCAGTCATCCAATAGGTTTTGCACCGCGTCTAAATTAGTCTTGGCTAGCTGCCAAGGTTCATTTTTATCAATCGATTCATTTAATGCATCGAGCTGACTCCAAATATCCTGTAATATATCGTCAAATCTAGCATCTTCGAGTCTTTCAAGCTGGGGAGTACGCAATTCACTTAAATGGGTAAAATGACCATCGCAATACTTGGTTGACATACTAGCCACGCGCTGCACCAGATTACCAAGATTATTTACTAGATCGGCCGTATAAACTGCATAAAAACGATCCATACTAAATTCACCATCAGCATCGTGTGGAATGTAGCGCAAAAGATAATAACGTAGCGCTTCAGCGCCATATTGATCGATAATCTCTCCCGGCTCCACCGAATTGCCAAGACTCTTGCTCATCTTTACACCACCTGGAGCATTAATAAAGCCATGTACATAAAGGGCTTTTGGCGTAGTCAAACCAGCACTCATCAGCATAATTGGCCAATATACCGAATGAAACCGATTGATATCCTTACCAACAATATGCAAATTGGCCGGCCACCATTTTGCAAAATCCTTATCATTCGGATAGCCAACACCGGTGATGTAATTGGCTAAGGCATCAAACCAAACATACATTACATGTGTACTGTCGTCTGGCACCTCCACACCCCACTCCAACTGACTTTTAGGCCGCGAAATAGAGAGATCTGCAAGCTTATTATTTTTTAAAAAGCTCAGAATCTCGTTTTTGCGTAAGGTTGGAAAAATTCTGTATTCATCCGACTCTAAAAGTGCAATTAATCGCTCTTGATAGGGTGCTAGGCGTAAGAAATAACTCTCAATTGCCAACTCTTCAAGCTCACGATTGGGATGTAGTGGGCATTTATCTTCTACTGCGTCCTTAGCAGTATAAAAAAGCTCACAAGCCACGCAATACAGCCCGGTATACGTACCCTTATAAATATCTTTTTGACAGGCCCGCCACAAGGCTTGAGCGCCTTGCTTGTGATGGGTATCGGTTGTACGTACAAAGGCATCGTAATCAATATGTAAGTCACGTGCTAACTGCACAAAACTCTCGCTCATCTCATTAACAAAGTTTAATGGCTCTACACCGGCTTCGTGGGCGGCTTCATATAACTTCTGACCATGTTCATCAGTGCCAACTTGCAGATACACATGAAGGCCTTTTTGTCGGTGCCAACGAGCTAAGGTATCAGCCTGGATAAATTCCATAGCATGCCCCAGGTGTGGCCGAGCATTGGCATAAGGAATGGAGGTAGTTATATAGTAGTTATTTCGGGTTGGATTGGTCATGATCAACTGGGTTTTCTACTGTAGTCTGTGGAGGCATATAGTCTTGCGATTTACTCTCGGCAATAATTTTTGCCATATACTCACGCTTATCCGCCAGATCATCTACAGGGCGCTTTCTAAAGCGTAATTTTATCAGAATTAGCCCAATTATTCCAGATATAACAATGCAAATTACAATAAATGGCCACCACTGAGCTGGGCCAGTTGACACCGCCAGCACCGTATCGCCACCATTGGATTTCTGCACAAACAATAACTCCGCAGTCTTAGCGTACTCTCCACCCCAAACCGCAATATTCTGGTTAAACTGCTGGCGTGGAGCAAGTGAGCCGAGATTAACATTATTAGTATCTCCACCGTGCTTTATTTGTGCTACATAATTATCACCAGCCACATTCTGAGGAGCCATCACCGCATAATGCGACACCGACAAGCCCGGAAAAATAACGTATGAGCTCACCTCTGCGGTGCCCGTCCGATCAGCATCTGGAAAACTTTCGGCATAGCTAATGGTGGTGTTTTCGTACTGATAGTTCATATCTTGCCGGCCCACCATAACTGCTGATGGCGTATCATCCCGTTCTCCCCACAATGCAAATGTAAAGTGATCTAAATCACTCTTGCCGAAGTTATCAAACTTTTCACCCCAGGTTGGGTCCAAATTCATCCAGCCAATACCAGGCACATAAACCTCCACCCAACTATGCAGTGAGTCGGCCACCGCCTTCGATTGTTTTAAATTACCAGCATAAGCGTAACCAACTGGCATGCGAGCCGGAATATTCTGACTGCGCAAGAGAGCAACCAACAAATCTGAATATTCTAGGCAAACGGCATTATCTGGGTTAGCTAAGGCCTTATCGCTACCCTGTCGGATATTGTAGCGAATCTTTTCATTATTGTAGCTCAAGGTATCCACCGTTAGCTTATAGAGGTTGCGCACCTTATCAATCACCTTATCCGTACCAGCCACCGCCTGAGCTGCCTTTACCTGCAGCTGTGGGCTGGTGCTCTGCCAATACTGAGTCTGTTTGGTGTATTTTTGAGCTATTTCTGTCGGAATATCAGCCATACTCCCACTGGCCGATAAATTATATTCCAAGTAATTAATTTGGGCTGCAATATCAGTATTTACCACCACTTTAGTTTGGGCCGGCACATCGTAATCAGCTAGCACATTGCCATCACCATCTAATCGAGTGGCAACTGGTTCTGGCGATAGACTCTTAATGAATATCTTTTGTGAGCTCGTATCGGGTGGGAGAGCAACTGTGTAACGCTTAGTTTGCGAAGTATTATTATTGAGCGGAAAAGCAAAATTAGCCTCATAAATGGTCGATTCGCCAAATAATAACGAAACCGAACGTTTTAAATCGGCCGTCTTGGGAAAAGTGTAGCGCACCAGATCACCATCTACACCATTAAGCTCGGGTGCTACACCAGTTGAAAATACCTTTCCAAAATCCTGAGGCACCGAAACACTAACGGTATAGTTCTCGTCAGCTCCAATTTGTGCCAACGACGGTACATATAGTGTGCGCGAAGAACCCTTTACATCCATCAGCTCCGCCGTGTCATAGCTGACCACAAACTCCAGCGCCGTAGTTGTTGCGTCCCGCGTATTAAAGTCTACTGTAATTTCCTTATAATCGTAGTTATAGCCTAGACTATTGCTGGATTTCTGCTCGGCTTTGGTAGCTATCTTCTCGCCCGAAGGGTAGGTGGCCTGGAGATTTTGCACATCATTAGTTGGGGCTGAAATACGAATCAGATCCAGTATTTTATCTGGCCGATTATAAGTAACTTTATATTTTGCTACCACCGTGGTGGTGCCAGAATCTTGCAGCTTATAGTTGAGGTCAATATCATAAGTAAAATCAGCCGCCGCCTGAGAATGGCGAGCAACTAACAAGATACCAATTATCAGAAAAAATATTACCGCAAGAGGTAACCAGCGAAAGCGCTTAGACATACACTTATAATAGCATAGCCATTATCTGTTGAGTCTCTAAAAATATGCTTCCAAGTTGTTTTTTTTTTGCAAATAGGTGAGAATTAGACGGAAACCACCTAATAAGGAGACTTTTCATGAGTGAGCACACCTCAGACCCAAATGCCGACTATCTAAACCGTCATCCCGATGCCGAGCCCGATCCAGATCGCGCCAATACCGCGGCCTATGCCCGTAAAAATATTGAGGACTTAATCGAGATCGCGAAAGCCAATGGACAGAATGACGTAGAAGGCTATCTTAAGAAAGCTGCCGACGAAAAAGAATCAACTGAAGTTAGTGTATATGACTATATCCAAGAAAAAATAAAAGATACTACACGACAGACAACCGAGAACCTTGTAAAGGTGGCCGACGGCCAGCGCGTCGATGCAGTAAAGATTGAGAGCATGGATACAACTGTCGATCCGGAGAGGAAATTCCGCAACCAAGAAAATGCTGAGGAAATTCTAAAAGGAGTTCTCGAAAAATTTAGCGCATCCATTAGACCTGATCTTTCAGGATACACTTCTAAATATATGAAAGCTGGTTTTTGTGCTGAAGATTTATTAGAATTTATCAAAACTCGCATGTATCGCGGAATGGGTCTTCAAGAAGTTCAAGAAGATTTCTTGCAAGAAAACTATCTTTCTGTAGATAAAGAAAAAGACACAAGAGATCGCCTGCAAGTCTATAACACACCCTATGGTGTTTTGCTCGCAGTCATTGACAATTATGCCGGAAATACGTCTCAATTGCCAGATTGGCATAGCACAGAAATACATGTGGTGCGACCCGCCATACGCAAACCCCTCACAGAATGACTATTTAGAATAAAAGCTTGCTACGAATTTGCGAATACGTCGTAAAGTCGCTTCCACTCCTCCATCGACAGCTCCTGAGCTCGCACCGTAGCAGACAAGCCAAGCTTGAGTAACCTTTTTTCAATTTCCGCTGGCTCAACGCGTAACCCCGCCGCCAGCGTATTCTTAAGCTGTTTACGCTTTTGCGAGAAGCCAAATTTTACGAGCCGCATAAAATCTCGCTCGTTCACATCTAGTGTTAAGTCATCTGAAAGATCAACATGCACCACTGCCGAATCCACTTTTGGGGCTGGCCAAAAACTCTCTGGTGGCACCAATCGTACAATCTGAGCCCGACCATGCAACTGCACCGCCACTGAGAGAGCACTCATCTGTCCCGGTTTGGCACACATTCGCTCGGCCACTTCCTTCTGCATCAAAAGTGTCATGGAAATTGGGCCGGATGGGGAAGTAATGAGGCGGCGAATCAACGCACCGGTAATGGAGTAGGGGATATTCGCCACAACCTTATAGGGGAGAGCAGTCCCCCGCGGGGGGAGTGGTAATTCCAGCGCATCGCCGCGTACTACGGTAAGGTTTTCTGCCCCTTGCGACTCGATAATATCCGCCAGTTTTTCATCTAGCTCAAAAACTACCACCTGCCCTGCCCTTTGCACCAGCGCACTGGTTAGCACCCCAAGGCCTGGCCCTACTTCCAAAACTGTATCCGCGCCTCGAATATCGGCCACCTCCAACATATCGTGGATAACCGACTCATCATGCAGAAAATGCTGGCCTAAACCTTTGTTGGGGCGAATGTCATACTTTGTCAGTAATATTTTTAACTGAGACCTATCCATATCTAGCGCAAATAGCGTCCACAGACTGGCCAAGGCTGAGCGCCACGTCGTGCATAAAGAGCTTGAGCGGCTGCATCTTGAACCTCTGGCGGAGCATCAGCCGGATCGTAATAACCACCATAATTATTCCAAGTACTGTAATTAAACTGATAGGCACCACGATATAATGGATTGCGCTTATTAGCGTAATTTCCGCCAGCCTCGCAAAAACGTAACTGAGCCCACTGTTCGGGTGACGGCTGACCACTTCGAACCGGAATCTTTGTACCGCGCACTACAATAGTATCAATGGATGCAACCAAGATTTTCTCATCTAGGACACTACGCTTATCGGGCTGGCCAGGAGTCTTTTCCACCAAATATGTCACCTGCTTACGACCAGCCACTCCCGATCGACGCGTTTCACTCTTACCAGCCTCCATATTGGCATCATAAATAGTCTGAGTAGCCGGCGCTATATCCTCAAGCACCACCTGTGTTTCCTGAACTATCTTCGATAGGACCACCCGAGCACCAGGCGTAAGTGGGGTTTCGGCAGTCATACCCTGTAAATCTTCGGGGCTATATTCAACTTTCTTCTCACTTAATAATTCACCTACCGTACTAGACTGAGTTCGAATATTATATAGCTCACCAGAAACCACTAATTGTACCGGCACAGCACGATCTACCACCACCTTATACCCTAGAGTTCGACTAGGCTGAAAATCATGTACCTGCTCGAGCTCAGCCTTATCTTCTGGGTACAGAGTAACACCGGCGGCGGCGGCTATCTTGCGGGCCGAGCGATAACCAGTCACAACCTGAGTAAACTTGCCACTATCCACTACCACTGCAGGGGCAGCTCGATAAACATTGATGTTATAGTTTGGCTGATCAACCACCGTATCTAGCTCAGGCTCCACCACATCACCACGCCCTACTTCAACACCATTTTCAATTAGTATATCCTTCACTGTCGAGCCACTCGAAACCACATTACGCTGTGCGCCATCCACGTAAATTTGCACCACCCGTTTTTCATCAGCAAATACCCGAAAACTATGCTTAGTTTGAGCGGTTAAAGCTAGACTGACAGCCAGCACTGTAACAACGGTAGCAACAATTGCGGCTGAGCGCTGGATCCCTGCACGCTCCAAGTGATACAGGCTAAGGTCTAATTTAATTCGAGTATTTATAGTATGCGGATGATTTGCGAGTTGACGAAAATAGCGAGCTACGAACCGTTCGCGCTTCGCTATTAATTCCCTACCTACAGATTGGATTTTTAGACGCCACCCGGAAGTTACGTCGTTTTCATGAGTACGGATACTCTTATTACCTCATCTCACTATTTTTTTAACAAAACAGTTTGTTTTACTAGAAACAAATTATACGGTTTTCAGGTATAAACGTCAATCTTAAGCGGTTTGGAATATATGTACTTACTTTTAAAAAGTCAGCTCGTTTTCACGAACTGACCTAGATATTGTGCTGAGCAGCGGAAGCGATCTCACAATCCAATATACTTGCCAGAGCCTGATGAAAATCCAGCACATCATCATGCGTGATGGCTGGCGCTATATCCGAACGCTTGGGGTCCAGTAGCTCATCTGGCATCTTCCAAATCCTCTTTGGGCAACCAGCCGCCAGGAGGATATCTACCACATTTGGTGGAGTATGGCGAACTGCCAGCAAGCCACAAAATGAGCAGAAAAAGCTATAAACAGATTCGTTGGTAGCTTCACAGCTGGAGATGACAACCTGGTCTGAGCTAAGCTCAACATCTCCGCAACTAAAACAAGTCACCTTGATTAGAGCCATATCAATCCCCTCTCTTAGGTGCACTATATAAGTGCAATTGTACACGCCATATAACCGGATTCATATATAAAATGCTAGTGTTAGACATTTTTATAAGCCTGTGGCATAATATTTACCCAGAACAAGTGGCCCTTGGGGGCTATTTTTTATGATTTATTAAAGTATTAAACTTGGAAAATTATGTACGACGCTCAACACATTCGCAACATTGCCATAGTCGCCCACGTAGACCATGGTAAAACCACCCTGGTGGATGGCCTATTAAAACAATCTAAAACCTTCGCCGACCACCAAGCCGAGATGCAGCAAACTACTATTTTAGACTCTGGCGATCTAGAGCGTGAGCGTGGCATCACTATTACTGCTAAAACTACCGCTGTGGAGTATCAAGGCACCAAAATTAACATTATTGACACTCCTGGACACGCTGATTTTTCCGGTGAAGTTGAGCGGACTCTTTCCATGGCCGATGGAGTTATCTTAGTTGTTGACGCTCAAGAAGGGCCAATGCCCCAAACCAAATTCGTTCTCACTCGCGCCCTCAAGCTCGGACTTACACCCATTGTAGTAATTAATAAAATTGATAAGCGCGACCAGCGCGTTAAAGAGGTGGAAGATGAAATTGGTCATCTATTTTTAGACTTAGCTACTTCCGACGATCAGCTTGATTATCCAACTTATTATGCTATTGGGCGAGAAGGGAAAGCCTGGACCTCCATGCCCAACAACCCATCAGCTAATGCTGACCTCACGCCTGTTTTTGAAGCCATCATCGAGTACATTCCAGCTCCAAAAGTGGAGGCTGGCAAGCCGTTTCAAATGCTGGTGACTTCTTTAGCTTGGGATTCGTACCAGGGCAAATATGCAATTGGCCGAATTCAACGGGGCCAGATAAAGGCTGGTGATGTCATAGTTCGTATTGCCACCGACGGAACCGAGCACAAGACTAAGGTTGATAAAATCTTTGTTTCTCGTGGGCTTGAACGCGTGGAAGTAACCTCCGCCAATGCCGGAGAAATCGCCCAGCTAACCGGCATTGCCGACGCTCACATTGGTGAAACATTGGCCGATATAAATGAGCCAACTGCCCTTCCAGTGATGGAAATTGAAGCCCCTACCCTGCAGATTGCCCTCTCGCCGAACACTTCACCATTTGCCGGCAAGGAAGGTAAATTTACCACCTCGCGCCAGATTGCCGGGCGCCTGCAGAAAGAACTCGAAACCAACGTCAGCTTACGAGTTGAAGAACAGGGTACCACTTTCCTCGTTTCAGGACGTGGTGAACTCCATCTCTCGGTACTAATTGAAACACTCCGGCGTGAGGGCTACGAGTTTGAGGTTGGTCGTCCAACCGTGGTGTACAAAGAAGAAAATGGCAAAAAACTCGAACCCATCGAAGAGCTGATGGTGGAAGTACCGGAAGAATTTACCGGCACGGTGAATGCCGAACTCGGTCGTCGTCGGGCTGAATTAAAAGACATGCAACCCACCACCAAGGGCGTGACACAACTCGTCTTCCACCTGCCGACTCGCGCGCTTTTGGGCTTGCGCAACTTACTCCTCACTGCCACCAAGGGTACGGTAATTATGAACAGCCTACTTATTGGCTATGAGCCTGTTGGCGCCCCGCTGGCTAAGCTCCGTAATGGTGTTTTGGTATCGGCCGAAAACGGCAATGCAGTGACCTACTCCTTAAAAACCGTCGAGGAACGTGGCACAGCTTTTATCGGTCCGGGCACTAAAGTGTACGAAGGCATGATAATTGGCCTCAACCGCCGTTCTGATGATATGGAAATTAATGTTTGCAAAGAAAAGAAGCTAACCAACGTGCGTGCCAGCTCGACCGACATGACCACGCAACTCACACCTTTCACAGAGCTTTCGCTCGAAGAGGCGCTAGATTTTATTGAAAATGATGAACTCCTCGAAGTCACTCCAGAGTCTATTCGTATGCGCAAGCGTTTTCTCAAAGCTGGCGAACGCAAGAAGGCCGCAAAGAGCTAAGTGCTCAGCGGCTAAAGTTTTTTCAACGGTGCAAAATTTAAATTCAAACGCTTAATCCCCACTCGCTCAAACGAGACCTGCACATCATGATCTTCAATGTCTAACACCTTCCCCACCCCAAACATGGCGTGCTCCACTGTGTCACCAATTTCCAGCTCCACTACATGCTCCAGCTCATCTGGAAACGGGTCACTTCGGTAGCCAGCATCACGATTCTTATCTGAACCAAATCTTGGCAAACCAACCCCCAGTCTATGACCCCCAATAATTAAGCCGGCCTCTGAGTAATCTGGTGGAATCTCCATAATAAAGCGCGAGATAGTATTGCGCTGAGTGGAGCCATACAATAAACGCATCGTGGCATGTGTGAGGTATAAACGCTCACGAGCCCTGGTCATTCCCACATAGCAAAGTCGTCGCTCTTCCTCTAGCTCGGCCGGTTCAAATAAAGTGCGGGAATGCGGAAGAATTCCCTCCTCCATACCAATCATAAACACCACTCGAAACTCCAGCCCTTTGGCGGCATGCAACGTCATAAGAGTAACCGCATCAGTACTCGTCTCCCATCCGTCCAAGTCGGTTACGAGTGAAATTTCCGACAAAAACTCCTCCAGTGCCGTAGTGCCAAAGCCACGTGCCACGCCCAGAAATTCCTGCACGTTTTCAATTCGATCACCAGCCGTTAAAGATCCGTCATTAAGCGCATCTAAATAGCCAGTTTTTTTCAAAATTAACTCAGCTAGCTCAGCTACCGGCAAACGCTCCGAAGACTCCCGAAAATCATGGATGAGAGTAGCAAACCCCTCGAAAGCTGCTTTGGCTTTTGGTGTTAGGCCTGGAATTTCTCCAGCACTGGCACAAGCCGTGAGGATATCTAGATCGTGCAAAGACGCATAATCACTCATTACCGCCAGAGACTTATCCCCCAGCCCCCGAGCTGGCACATTTACAATCCGGCGCCAACTCACGGTGTCCTGTGGGTTAGCCACAAATCGCATATAAGCCAAGGTGTCTTTAATCTCTTTACGCTCATAGAAACGCAGACCACCAACGATTTGATACGGCATATTGTAGCGTAAAAATGATTCTTCCAAACTGCGTGACTGAGCGTTTGTGCGATACAATACTGCACAATCAGAATACTTATAACCCTGCTCGGCCACCAACTTATCGATCGCCTGAATAACAAACTGCCCTTCAGCCTGCTCATCCGCAACCTGCTGAATAATAATTTTTTCACCCTGGCCCAGTTGAGTAAAGAGTTGCTTATCGGTACGTACTGTATTTTTAGTAATAACCGAATGGGCAGCATCTAATATGTGCTGGGTAGAACGGTAATTCTGTTCCAGCTTGATGACTTTAGCGTTCGGATAGTCTGACTCAAAATTTAATATATTCTCATAATTTGCGCCCCGCCACGAGTAAATTGAATTATGCACAGCCACCCCATCTACTATATAATTATGCACTTTGCTAATATCCAAGTCGTAAACAAATCCTTGGTATGATTCACGCTCCACCTTGACAATACGATCGTCAATGAGCTGGCCACGAGCGTTGAGAGTTGGCAAAACCATGTCCTTATATACCTGACCAGCCAACATAAAGGAAAATTTTTGGGCTGTCAGAAAACCATATTTTGTTACCCGCATAGCTGGGTTCGCAAAACTAAGTAGGGTGGCCTCGAGAGAGCCATAGTCCAGACTATGTATTTCTGCTCGATGTGTGCCGGCTCTGCCAGACCTTACCCGTAAACCAGCCTGAGTAAGAATCTCTAGAGCAATTTTGCTTGTGGTATTCACCGATAGCCGGCTGGCCGACCATGGGCTTATCCGACTAACTCGCTTATCCCCAAAAAGCACCAAATTAACATTTACGCGGCTCTGCTCGCCTCGAGTTGTAGCCTGTGGTGAAAAATGCGGATAATCATAATCCAATCTAAAATCTGCCATAAGTGACTTAGCCCTCTCGGTTGTGTCAATCTCTTGATACAACGTATTGATCTGCTGTTGCGATAGGCTCATCGAGCGATTTGGCAAGGCATGAAAGACCATCATTGGTATGCCGTATTTATAGGCCAGCAAAGACTCTTGCAGTATCGCATCAGATCGGTTTTGCGTAACGGCTAAAACCCACATACTATCCGCTCGTTCTTGATTGGCTCGCACCCTCAGGCCGGTATCGTACTTCTTGCCGTCAAACCGTGTTCCTCGAGCTATACCAATACGAAACCCAAACTGCTGTGCATACATTAAGTACACAAAATACGATTCGGTCATACCCCAGCGAGCAAACAAAATATGGTTCGGCGTTATCCGTAGCAGTTTACCCGACTCAGTCATAATCTTGATGAGTTCTCCAGAATATTTAAACCGCTTTCTTTTCTGTACCGAAAAGAACTGAGTATTCCCATGCCCACTTGCCGATCGCACCTCGTCCCCTTGCGCCACTTGCTCAATCGCCTTCCAGCCAGTCTTGGTCTCAATCTGACTGCCGGTCGGAATACATTGCCAGTCATCGCCAACTACGCAAATATTGTTGTGAGCCACTGCTAACATTTGGATAAGACGATATTGGGCATGGTTTGTATCTTGATACTCGTCTACTAAAATATAGGCAAACTGCTTCTGGTAGCGCTCCAAAACTTCAGTATTTTCCTCAAACAGTCGCACTGTTTGCATAATAATATCGTCAAAATCCATCGCGCCATTCTCACGCAAACGGCGTCGATACTCTGGATAGACTCGCGCAGCTGTCTCCTGCATTCTGCCTTGAGCAAGCTTAGCGTATTCGCCAGGTAAAATCAGCTCATTCTTAGCCGATGAAATGGCTGAGCGAATGGCCTGCGGAGAAAAGACTTTTTCTTCAATGCCCAGATCTTTACAAACCAGCTTCACCACCGCCTGTGCATCGGCCTCATCATAAATAACAAAGCTCTGCGGATAGCCAATCTGCATAGCCTCCCGACGCAATATTCGAACAGCAATCGAGTGGAAAGTCCCCAAAAAAGGCAGATAACTCCGGTCATCACTGTCTCGACCCAATAGGCTATTAATCCGTTGACGCATCTCCGTTGCCGCCTTATTGGTAAAAGTAACCGCCAAAATATTGGATGGATGTATTTTCTTTTCTTCCACCAAATAAGCTATGCGATGAGTCAGCGTCTTAGTTTTACCAGAACCTGCCCCGGCTAGCATTAATACCGGGCCATCAACCGTTAAAACCCCTTCGCGCTGGGCCTCATTCAAATCCTGCAAGAGTGCGTGCATAATTACCATTCTACCTGAACAAAGCATAAGCCGAAAGTCTTACGAAAACCTTTATGCTTAAGGTGTTTTTAGTGCGCAAAAAATGTATACTAAAAAATAAGTATGGACCCGAATACACCAACAGATAGCATGCCAACCCCAACTGGTGAAAAAGAATTTGCCAAGCTCGGTAACCACCCAGAGCTGCCACCAGCCGAACGGCAAAAGCGTAAAATCATAAAACTATCCATCATTGCTGGGGCAGTAGTTTTAGTATTTGTCCTGGTACCAGTACTAATTCTAACAATTGCTAAGAATACCAAGCCAAAAGCTACCGATAATAATCTTGTAATAACTACTAAACCATCCGTTGATCCCAGTACGGTATCAAGCTTGGGGCCAGAACGAGTTTTTATACGTAATGCCGCCAGTTTTAATGTTCCGTACAATCTTGCCATCACTGTCCCAACCGCCTGGGATGCTGCTTTTACAGATGCCCCAAGTAGGTCTTATCCGTGGGAAAATAGCACTCTCATCCAAGCACTTACCTCTAAGTTCTCACCGCTCTCAAACTCTAATACTAGTATTGTTTCCGGCAACTACATAGCAATTATTGATGTGACCGACTGGCTTAAGACGGACAAAAATGTTGTACCAATGACAATTCAGCAAAAACAGCAATGGTTTAATAATCTAGTTGGCATTAATCCGCAAAATTATGTCAATATCTCTAACCAAACAACCAATCCTCGGCTTAGTTCAGAAGCAGGTGGTCGCCAACATCTCACTCCCGTGGCTGTAGCTGAAAACCGCCTGCGCGGCATCAGCTACATCACTAATCGCTCAATGAATGCCTACACGCCAGAGATTATTACTATGTTAGCAGGCACGTACGAGGGTAAAAATATTATTATTTACAGCCAGCACAATGTGCGCGATACCGCCTGGGCTAACATAAATGAACTACGTGAGCGAAGCGACCAGGAAACAAACGCCCAAACCAACAACACAACAGCCGACTTCCAGCGTGGCCTTTTGGGAGCCGACACCATAGCCATTCATGATGAATATCTCAAAGCGATCAATACCGTATCACTAAAGCTAGCCGAATAATCTAGCTGGTACGAGTTTTTACAATGTGCTCACGTGCTCCAGCAGCATCGGTCCAGCCATCAAAATGAACATCTACACCAGTCCAGTCATTTTTCCAGTCTTTGTAGTGAGTGTAAAAATGCTCAATGTATTTTTTAAACGTATCACCTAACTGATCAACTTCGGTTAGATAATCTTTGGTGCTGTCTTTAACCGGTACACAAATTAGCTTCTCATCACCCTCACCGTCATCCACCATTCGTACCATTCCAATGGCTCGACATGGCACAACCACTCCTGGAAATAGAGGCTCATCAATTATCACTAAGGCATCTAGCGGATCGCCATCATCACACAGCGTATCTGGCACATAGCCATAATCGTATGGATAACCAAAGGCCACATTATTAACACGGTCTAGAAATACCGCCCCCGTATCCTTATCAACTTCATATTTATTCTTTAGCTGACCGCGCGGAATTTCAATAACCACATTGACCACTTCCGGCGCTTTTTTACCAATCCCAACATTTTTTAAAGACATATTTTTCTCCAGATATTTACTTCTATAGGTTAGATAATTCTCGAGATTATTTCAAGCTATAGGGCTAGCGCGAGCCATGCAAGACATGCCGCCCCCACAAGTAACCAGCGCCACACAAGCGGCTGTCTCCATATCAACACCATAACTATCACATAAGCCACGACCAACCAAACCATGTAATTAAATCTTTCAAGCAACTGCGGATCAAGCCGTCCTCCGGCAAAGTCGCCAACACTAAAGAATCTATAAAGAGCCGACAATAACACCAGTCCAATAGCTAAAATTACCGAACAAACCGATGTAAGCACTGATAATATTCTACTGTATTTGGACCAAACTATGATGTAGCTGCCTTTTCGACAATCGCCGCAAAACTCTTGTAGTTGGTACTCGCACCACCCACCAGCAGACCCTGGCAATCGTGAAGTTTTAGATAACTTAAGGCATTACTGGCATTAACACTACCACCATACAAGAGCGGAATGGCATTGGTGAGGGCTGAGCCATGTATTGTCGATAGGCACTTTCGGATATACTCAAACATCTCACGCGCATCAGTTGGCCGAGCATTTTCACCGCTACCAATAGCCCAAACTGGCTCGTAGGCAATAATTACATCGGCTAGTTCTTCGGGGGTTAAAAGTGAGAGCCCCGTTTCAAGCTGATCGGCCACCACTTGTTTGGCATGACCAGACTCCCGTTCGTGCCGAGTTTCGCCAATGCATAGAATTGGCGTTAAGTCATGCCGACGCGTGGCGGCAACTTTTTGCGCCACCAAGCCATCTCGCTCCTTAAATGTATGGCGACGCTCAGAGTGACCACACAAAACATAACTCACTAAATCCGCCACCATAGCAATGCTAATTTCACCAGTAAAAGCTCCTTCATCCATTGGATAAGCGTTCTGCACTCCAAGAGCAAACTTATCATGCTCGGATAATTCATTGCGTACCGTCGTAATATCGACTGATGGTGGGCATAACACCACTTGTACATCGGCTGGCACACGACCAACTTCTTTTTTTAACCGGTTCACTAGCAAGCTAGCTTCTGCCGGTGAGCAGTACATTTTCCAGTTACCAACAATGTAAGTCTTTTTTGCCATAATGCTTATGTTCTATTGTAGCATTTTATCAATTCTAAAAAAGTGCAATTGCCAACAGACGTGACACCATAAATTGCCCAAATAAAATAATCCCCGTATAGATTACCAGAAATCGCCAGCGCACTCCCTGCCGATAAGCTAGGCGCATTGCAAACAGCCCCAAGGCCAATAAGCTGAATACCAGAGCTAGCTGTAATGCCACATAGATCTTGCCATTTGGCTCGCACCATAGTGGTAATGTATAAGCCTGTTCATAGCCACAGTTTGCCAATAACGCCAGCACAAAAGACCAAGCCAACCAAAACTCAATTAGTAAGAAGGGTGTAAAAAATATTGCCTGCCACCAGCGGGTATATTTTGGCAGCCTTTTTGGTGGAAGTGGCACATTTGCCACATATTTACCACTCCCCGATCCTTTGCGAACCTGTCGTGATTTATGGCCTGACCGCAACTTAGATACTTTTTTAGCCACCATATTACGCCACCAAGAGCCTTACTGTATCGGTTTTTCCAGACACCCCAACATGCGTTCCAAAGGCCGACACCACCATGTCACCTTTATTTAATGCGCCACGACGCCGGAAATCGGCAATAACCTCGACATGGATCAAGCGATTCTTAGGCACCAGAAAAGCTTTACCGCCCCACACTATCGATAGCTGATTGCAGATTCGCTCATCTGGACTAGCCATAATAATCGCTGCATTCGGTCGCATTGAAGAAATTGACAATGCTGTTGAACCAGTCAGAGTTTCAGCCACTATCAGCTTAGCACCAACATGATTAGCTAGCGTAATAGAGGCTAGATTAACGGCATCCTGCGCACTATGGGCAGCAGTCAAGAGGCTTGAAGTACCAAGCTGCCGACTCTCCACCAAATAAGCTTCCGAGGATAAGATAATCCGCTTCATCATCTGCACAGTCTCAACCGGAAATGCCCCTGTAGCAGTCTCACCCGAGAGCATCACCGCATCCACCCCTAGAGATACTGCCGTAGCCACATCATTCACCTCGGCTCGAGTTGGCTGTAAGCTATTAGTCATCGTCTCCAGCATCTGAGTGGCCATAATAACTGGTCGCTTTTTCTCGCGACAAATCCTAATAATCTTCCGCCCTACAATTGGCACCAGCTCCGGGCTAGTCTCGGTGGCTAAATCACCGCGCGCTATCATCACTACATCTGACGCTTCGATAATTTCATATAAGTTATCAACCGCTGGTGCTGTTTCAATTTTTGCAATAATCCGTACATTTTGCTTGGATTTTTTAATAATCGCTCGCAGTCGCTCTATATCTTCTGCAGTATGGATAAAAGATAAGGCTATGTAATCAATGTCTTGGGTTAGGCCAAACTTCACATCAGCCAAGTCTTTCTCGGTCAGTTTCGACCCCTCCATGAGTGTATCGGGTAAATTAATGCCGTGTTGCGAACCAAATTTACCACCACTCAAGACACGCGCTTTAACTACACCAGATCGAGCCGAAACTATCTCTGTTGTCACCTGCCCATCACGTAATAATAGACGTTCACCTTTTTTTACTTCACCAGTAAAATCGTACTGAATTGGGATTTGACCGACCTTGGTTGTACCTTCCAGCGCAAACTCCAACGTATCCCCAGCTGACACCGAAAGCATCTGCTCCACCGTGCCAATACGGATTTTTGGCCCCTGTAAATCTTGAATAATTGCCACCGAGCGCTTAAGTTTATGGGCTGCCACACGAACTTTTTTGATTACCTCAGCATGCCAGCTATGACGGTTATGAGAAAAATTTAATCGTACTCCGTTCACACCAGATTTTAACAAGGCTTCAATCTTTTCTTCGCTAGCCGGACCAATCGTGGCGATAATTTTAGTCTTTTTATATTGACTGGCATCGATCTTGCTCATGCCTATATTGTACAGCAACATGGACAATCTGCGCTTGTATTGACAAAACATAACTTTTTTGCTATAATAGTTTAGTTCATCGTACCCAAAAACACCCCTAGGAGTTGGCATGCCGCCACGTTCCCCCATCCCTCGCCGTGTCGACACCGGCGAACGCGACTTCGTTCGCGAAAGCAAAGTGCAGTTGCGTCGTGAGCGGCGCATCGAGCGCTGGCTCATCATCAGCTGCATCGTAGCCATGGCTATCGGTGCGCTCTTGCTACTAGCAGCTAGCAACGCCGTGAGCTGCACCGGCCAGCAGACCGTGAAGGTCTACACCGGCGACACTCTCAACACCCTCATTCTGGGCAATGTTGAGGGTGCCATGGACGACTCGGTATCGTTCGAGCAGGTTCGCTACCTCATCACTGAGGAGCAGCCAAAGCTCAACGGCACCATCTACCATGGTGATGCGGTGCAACTTCCGACAAGCTGTCGGAGCGCTGGTTTCACCTCTGGCTGGGAAAAGAGCAGATCGTAAAAAGCTCTAGCCCCACCCGCCCTTCCTCTTAAAAAGAAGGGCGGGGTTTTTAATTAAGCTTTCGGGATTTTTACCAAAAATGTTGTCCCCACACCTAGCTCACTATGCGCCTCGATAAACCCACCATGGGCTTCCACTATCTGTTTTGCAATCGATAAACCGATACCAAACCCCTCCACCTTCTGTTTAGTCCGACTGGTGTCAGCACGATAAAATCGTTCAAAAATGTGCTCCAGCTGACTGGCTTTTATCCCTTCCCCCTCATCTGCCACCATCATTACCGCATGCTTCCCTTCGGTATAAGTTTTTAGCCAAATTGTCTTACCAACTTGACTATATTTTACGGCATTATCCAACAAAATTACTGCTAACTCAGCTAGATTCTCCTGATCGCCTCGGCAAAAAACTCTTGCTAGCTCTGGCTCAATTTTGATCTTACGCGCTCGAGCTGGCTTATCCATTCGATCCATAGCTAGCTCGACCACATTGGCCAGATTAAGCTTTTTTACAGTCTCTAACTCACCCGCACTACGGGCTAGTCGCAATAAACCTTCAGCCAAACTGCGCACTCGTACCACCTCTTCTAGGTTACTCTTAAGCACCTCTTTAGCCTCAGCAGTAGTTAATTTACTATCACGCAGAGCCACCTCAGTTTCGGTCTGCATCACCGCCAGTGGGGTGCGTAATTCATGCGAGGCATCAGCACTAAACCGGGTTTGAGCTTCCAGTGCTTCTTCAATTGGGCGAATTGTCCGACGGGCAAAAAAGTAGCTCACACCACCACCGGCTACCAAAATTATGATATTAAACAGCAAGAGATTAGCGCGGATATTTACTTCACCCTGACGCAGACGATCTTGGCGAAACGCATTGTAGCTATTCTCGTTGCCAAAATATAGCGATGACCCCATCGAAGACGGTCGGCGCAAACCACGCTCTAGCTCAGATAAAGACACACGATACACAAAGATACTAAATGTTAAGCTAAGTAGCATAATAAAGCCCAAGTACCAAGCCGTCAGCTTAAGCGCAGGCGTCCAAGTAAATGAAGGCTTTTCAACGACTTTTGTCACGCGCCCTCAACACCAATAGAGTAGCCAAAGCCACGCGCCGTATGAATAAGCTTTGGTTCCGAAAAAGGCTGATCAATTTTACGCCTGAGATAGCCAATAAAGACCTCCACATTATTTGGCAATATATCAGCATCATATTCCCATACGTGGTCGATAATTTTTTCTTTTGAAAGCACTTGCCCTTCATTGCGCATTAAGTATTCTAAAAGCGCAAATTCTTTTGCCGAAAGCTTAATTTTTTGACCCGAGCGATGAGCCGTAAAAGCAGTTGGATTTAGCTCTAAATCGGCAATTTTTAGAATTGTATCTGTAGCCTGACTGGGACGGCGCAAAAGGGCGTGCAGACGAGCCAAAAGCTCCTCAAACGCAAAAGGCTTAACTAAATAATCATCTGCTCCAGCATTGAGGCCGGCCACTCGATCACGAACCTGATCTTTAGCAGTTAGCATTAAAATGGGTGTTTTATCACCGGCCTCGCGCAAGCGCCGACAAACCTCCATGCCATCCAGCTCCGGCAACATGCGGTCCAATATAATCACATCATATTCGTCAGCTTCGGCAGCCGATAAGCCAGCTTCTCCATCTAGGGCCGTCTCAACCGAAAAACGCTCCTGCTCCAAGCCTCGCTGCAGAGCTCGAGCAATCTTCTCCTCATCTTCGATAACTAAAATTTTCATACACCTATATTCTACTCTAAATCTGAGAAATAACTTAAATTAGCAAGCCGACCCATAATATGGGTCGGCCTATATGGTAAGACGAATTTGTTATTTACTCATTCTGGTTGGGAGCATCTGACGATGGACCATCACCATGCCTCCCACTTGGGCCATCGAGCCTGTGGCCGCGCCCACCAAACATCATGTATTCGGTTGGAATATCATTTTCTTCAGCCCACTTTTGCAACTCTTCACGTTCGGCCTTCATCACCGACCTCCGCTCTTCCTCGGTTTTATTCTTCATTTCTTCACGCTTAACTTCACGATTCAACTCGAACTCTTTCATCTTAGCAACAATCTTGTCTTTCTGCCCTAACGTTAACTCACCGGTATCTACTGCCTCCTGCAGTCGCTCCTCGGCTTTTTTTTGCCTCTCTATATGACGTGCCTCATGATTTTCATCAATCACTTTCTGCACATCATCCTTATTTAAATTAAATTTGGTGGCAATCTGTTCGGCTAAGTTAGTACTATTTTCGCTCTGTGCAACCACCGTACCTACGCCTACTACTGAAGCTATCCCCAGAGAAGCCACTACAGTAGCTATTGCTTTCTTCTTATTCATATATTTTCTCCGTTCAACAGTTCTAAAAATACAATGCGAACCTGAAAAACCACTTAAGGCGCAGTAGACAAAACTCACAAAACCAACATTGTCGCCCGATCCAGGCTACTCATCCCTAAGCGCATCAATCGGATTGATGCGCCCTGCTCTTCGCGCAGGGAAATATGATACAACCACGCCCACCAACATCATAAATAAAGTAACCGCAAAAGGTAGCCACAATGGCACATGGAATATCGAGAATTTTTCATCAAATCCCCTGGTATGAGCGATGTTATTCATAAACACATCCAGTACGCCCCCGGCAAACATTGCAAGCACCACCCCTACAATCGAGCCAATAAGTGACAACAAAAGACTCTCCACAATAAGCATACGACGGATGTCCCTATTGCGAAGACCAACTGCAATCATAAGCCCGATTTCGCGAGTTCGTTCTAATAATGATATTGTCAACGTATTAAACATACCCAATATAGCAACGATCATCCCTATGGAACCAATACCAACAAGTATAGTATTTAGATATTTAAACAGCTCCTGAATTTGCGCAATTGTATCCAGTGGGCTAGAGGTTTCAAGACCGACACTTTCTATTCTCTTCCGCAAATCTGGTACCGCATCCACATTCGTGGCAAGTAATTTTACCTGCTTATATTGATCAGCATTATTGCCGGTAAATACACTGTCAGAAAAATATATTTCACTACCTGTGCCCGACTCAATAACGCCAATAACTATACTGTCGTGGGTCTTACTTTTTGATGGATCACTATCAATTGCGTCTTCGAGCGTAATCTTCAGTTGTTTATCGATTGCCGTCTTATATTCAGTAACCCCCATGGCCTTCAAGGCTGCCGTATTCACAACGACTTCCTGTGGTTTCGACCGGTCTATGAGCCGACCGACCTCAATATCTACCTGTGACACGCCATAATACCCGGCATCGACACCGAAGACCACACTGTCAACTTCACTTCCATCCAGGCTGATCTTTCCCGAACCGGCGTAGAGCCCACCAATTTTATCAACATTAGGTAAGTGCCTTATTTTTTGAAGACTATCCGAGTTTAATTTTACGATGTCACTATTAGCACTCGTGACATCAACCGTCTTTACCGACTGATTGCCAATCACCTGATGTGTGACTAAATTCTGCAAACCCAATCCTAATGATAGCAAGAAGAAAATTGAACCAAGCCCAATAACCACACCCCCGACGGTCAATAGAGTACGCAATTTCCTGGACATTATATTATTCCAGGCAATGTATAATATCGGCACCCATGACATTGCCTTAGATCTATGGCTACTCACGGACTGCCTCACGTTTTATCTTTTCAAGCTCGCCAATGCGCTGCCTGGTCTTCTCAAGCAAGCCATTGGTTACAGTCGCCATTTGATCAGCCCCTATGTCCTCCACCAAACCATCATGTATATGTAATAAATGCTCAGCAAAAGGTATGTATTCCATATTATGAGTAACCAAAATAATTGTGCGCCTGAACTCAGTTTGGCAGTTTAGAAGCAATTTCATCAAATTGTCACCATTTACGGTATCAAGATTCCCGGTTGGCTCGTCGGCAATTATTATCAGTGGCTCATTAACAAGCGCTCTAGCCATGGCGATTCGTTGCTGCTCTCCACCAGACAGTACTGCAGGATTTTTTTTAGCAAAATCGGCCATATTCACTCTATCTAGGGCATTCATGGCCAGGCGATTGGCTTTTGACATGCCATACCCCAGCGCATAAAGTGGTATCGCTAAGTTATCTACCACGTTCAAACTTTTTACCCAATAGTTGGTTTGATGCACAAATCCGATACGGTTGGCCCTAAAATGCGCCAACTCATCTCGACTGAGCCGATATATATCTTGCCCCTGCACATCAACACTCCCCTCGGTTGGAGACAGTAATCCACCCATTACATTTAAAAGGGTTGATTTACCACTACCCGATGGTCCATAGATGATAGTGAAACTATTTGCTTGAATGGCAAAACTAACATTACGAAGAGAGGCAACCTGTTCTGCACCGTCGCCAAATACCACCTTCAGCTTCGTCACTTCCAGTATTTTACTTGTATCAATAACTCCGCCACTCATATTTTAATACCCAAATATTCCCTTCAGAGCATTAAGCACAATTGCAATCACACTATCTGACGCCTTGCCGATAACTGCCGATCTAACATCTCCTGAAGTTTCGTTACCCGCCCGATCTTTTGATAGTGGCTGCACACTATAGATATGTGACGTTGATAAGTCTGAAATAATTACAATGTGCTCGTTAGACAATGCCGCATCCTCGCTGGTTCGGCTAGTAAACTGCTTGCGCCCTGAACCCTCGCCGTACGCTATTTGACTGGTCGCCGGTTCATCGGTGTACCAAGAAACAACTATCTGCCCGCGAGCCTCTGCGCCTGTGCCACGGATAGCAGTTTCAACCTTCATACGACTTATTTTTGGGGGTCGGGTGTCGAGTGCCGTTTTTAGTCGCTGAACATCGGACACCGCAAGGTTACCTCCCGCATCGCGAGATTCGGCAACCAATGAATACTCAGTGTCATCTATAAGATCATGAATAATTACTGTGTGTTCTGTCGTAAGTTTAGAGTCGCTAATCTCTTTTTGATAGCCGTCTTTTGGTGTGTAGCGCACCAAAGATGTTGTTGGCACGTTGGTAGTCCAGCTCACCTGCTGGGTACTGGTTGGCTCTCCATCCATTGACTGATAACCTAGATTTAATATGCGCGGTCGTGCGGGAGTAGTGAAATTTAATACAGTACTACCCTGATACTCATTACCATCCGCATCATAGGTATTTAATCGATAGTCATATTTGGTTCCGTCATCTAAACCGACTAATTCAATTTCATAGGTGGACTCGGAGAGTGATGTGGCAATTTCTTTTACGCCGCCAAAACTCGCTGACTTACCATACTGCACGACGACCCTAGCCGCCGACACAGAAGTAAAGCGGATTTGCGCTGATGACAAGCCGACTCGAATTACAGATATATCCTGGGTGCTTGGTGCAGGCTGAGTCTTAAAGCTAAACTCGCTAGAAAGCCCGGTGTTACCATCTTCGTCGGTCCACGAAGCCTTGGCATAATAGGTGGTTCCAGCAGTCAAGTTGTTAAGCGAAACAGCATGATCGGTTACTTGAGCGTTACTTGCCACCTGAAACGGGTCATACTCACCAGACTTAGTGCCGATGGAAATCTTACTATCGCTAGCACGGTCGGTCGACCATCTAACCTTAGCCTTCTTGGACGTAATATCCAGCAGTACGGGTTGGCTCGTGATATTTGCCGGCTCCGTAAACTTGCCTGTCGGTGTATCGTCCACAGTAGCACTATTGGCACCACAGTTGTTGGCACTGTCACAAGCTTTAATGCGGTAATAGTATTTTTGTGAAGACAGCCCACCATCAACATGACTCGTACCGGTCGTGGTGGCCACTTGGCTAAAATTATTGTTGTCAGTAGAACGATAAATCCGGTAGCTGCCTATGCCCGCTCCGATATCCGTGGGCTCATTCCACGACAGAGCCAGGCGCCAAGTGCCGGATGTCTTGATGGAAACATCGGCAATATCTACGTTCAGTGGCATACCCGGAGCTGAAGTATTAGCAGTAAAGGTTACACTAGCAGCGGTAGCGTAGTTGATGTTGCCAGCTTCATCTTTAGCCACCACATAAAATGTATTATCACCTGGCTGAGTGGCGTAGGCACCTGCCGGCAGACTGGTAACGCCGCCGGCCGTAAAGGTACAGCTAGTGTTTGTTGGAATAGTATTAATACTGTAACAATACGTTAAATTGCCGGCCGAACCCTGGTAAGAGCTTGGAGCAGCCCAGGAAAAGGCAAAGCTATTAGTGGTGTTAGAGGCGGGTGTGGCACTCACATTTTGCGGGCTACTGGGTGAGATGGTATTAATTTTAATCACTGTCGTTACACTTGTGGCACTCACATTGCCGGCCTCATCCCAAGTCCTGAAATATACTACATTATTGCCTTCGCTCAGGTTGGCGTAATCAGGCGGGTCGGTAGTAGTGTATGAGCCATCATTGGCCAGCAGGTCGGAATTATCTTGACTGCCAGTATGGCCATCTCCGTACCAAGTTGTGTTGCCTATTTTGTACTGCAGACCCTCCAGCCCAGAGTTAGTATCATTCGGGGCATCACCACCGCTAGTAGGCCAAGTTAGGGTAACATTTTTTGAGGCGACAAACTGAGATGGGGCACTAATAAAGCTTGGATTGTTTGGCGGAGTATTATCAAATCGAAAACTGAACTGAGCTAGCGCGCCAGCATAGACATTGCCGGCATTATCAATCGCCCGGATACTTAAGTAGTATGGACTATTGGACGAAGTTAGAGCAGTCTGCAGATAGCCACTAGTCGCTAGATCTACATTAGTGGTACTAACTGCAAACTGGCAGTCTCCGTCGGTATTAATTGGACTAGCCCCCAGTAGCCCCTTGGTCGTGACTGGATTGGCAGTATTGTCTTGGCCAAGATACAAGCAGTAACCCTGAATACCCGAACCGCCCGAGTTATCCGTACCAGAATCCCATTCAAAGTACGGGCTCACCCCGTTGGTCCAGGCGTTAGACGCAACGTTACTGCCACCGGCCACTCTTTTCATACTAAGATTGCTGGCATTAGTAACTGGCGGATCAATGTCCCATGGATCGTACTGAATAGCCACATCCTGCAGAGTGGGCGTAGTACCATTATCTACATTTAGAGTAACCTGGTATTGCACATAGCGATGATCATTGCTAACACAGCTCTGACCAGTTAAGTCAGCACCACTAGCAATACCGGTGCAGCCAGTAAAGGCTGGAGCGCCACTCATACCAGGATCGTTACTGGTACGTACCTTGACTGTCGTAAAGCTAGGCTTATCGGTAGTGTAGGTCAAAGTGTCCCAGTCGCCACCGTAACCAAGGTCAAAGACATTTGAAGTCAGAGTACCAGAAGTAAACTCATACAGAAAGACATTATCTATATAGATGGTTTTACCGGCAGTCACCTGCACACCGTACTTTTGACTTGCGGCCACCCCAGCAACTGTAGCTGTTAGCTTATACCATCCAGGAGTCGAAGTTGCAGTATAGGTTGTACTAACCGCACTCGATCCAACATACAAACTAGCATCTGCACTCGTAACGGCAGTCCCGTTGGTGTAGACATAAGCTTCTAGCGTATAGGAGTTGGTGTTGCCAACATTATACTGCTGGTATAAGGTGCCGACCCCACCGGTGGTAATTGCTTTTGCGGCGCCAGTTGAGCCATTGTAAGCCTGAGTCGTTGATCGCGTTGCCCCATCTGTGGTATTAGAAAAAATTGAAATTGTACTGGCGTTGTAATTTGAAACTGCAATATCAATATCTCCATCAGAATCAAGATCTGCCGCACCTACACCATAGGCTCCATCACCAGCAGTAAACGTAGCCGTATTGCCAAACGTACCATCACCATTATTCCTTCGGATATGCAAATTGTCGCTGAGATAATTCGCTACAATCAGGTCTGGGTGTTCATCGCCATCAATATTGACCACCTCCACCTCCCTAACTCCCGAGGCAACAGGATAATCCACTTTAGCAGCAAACGTGCCATCGCCATTGTTCTTAAATACAGATGCAGTATTATTACCTTCGTTAGTTGTTATTACATCTAGATCGTTATCGGCATCAATGTCTGCGACGTCTACAAAGTACGACCCAGTCGAACCATTTGTGTATGACACCATCGCGGCAAAGGTTCCATCGCCGTTGTTTTTGTGCACTCCAATGGTAGTACTGGTGTATTTAGTATTAACTGCATCGATGTCGCCGTCGCCATCGATGTCGCCGGTGGCAAGACCATATGAATTACTACCCGCCGAATAAGCTACCCTCGCAGCATACGTACCGTCACCATTATTTTTGAATACTGATATGGTCCCACCATTATTGTTTGTGAGCACCACATCAAGATCGGTATCACCATCAACATCTACCAAACTTATTTGTGATGGTGTTGAACCGGCGCTGTAGTCTACCTTGGCAACAAAAGTACCGTTACCGTTGTTCTTGAATACCGAAATACTCGAACCACTATAGTTGGCCGCCACTATATCCTTGTCGCCGTCACTATCAATGTCGCCTGTTTGCAAATCTGCCACCCCCCAACCGGCGCTGTAGTCTACCTTGGCAACAAAAGTACCGTTACCGTTGTTCTTGAATACCGAGACTGTTGACGATCCATAATTTGGCACAACAGCATCACTATCACCGTCATTATCAATATCACTCAGGCGCGCCGACTGTGGATTGGTCTGGGTGCTATAGTCAACCTTACTAGCTAGAGACGCCGAAGATGGCGTGAATTTCCAATCTCCCATATTTGACTCAAACCCATTATTGGATAGCTTTTCACTATCGGGCAACGTGAGCTGTCCACTCGTTGAGCTTGTAATATTATTGATGCTTTGGAACTGATTACTAGTACTACTGCCCTGTCCACCGCTCCAGTCAGTCTGGTTCCAGGTGCTAAAGGCGTTAGCGGGCTTTGCAAACTGAAGGACAACCAGTACGGCAACGACAGTCCATAGGACAACTATGCCCCAGTGTACATGCTTATGATGGATGCCTCGATAACTCCAACTGTGCCACCGGACATACCGCTTTGAGCGACTCATCATATAGGTGTGAGGCTTATGCGCAAGATGCTTATGAATAAATAAGTAAAGCCTAGAAAACCAGCGCCAGCGCAATAAGCTGGACCGAATGATGCCGGCTATCTTTTTGAAAAAATACGACGCGCGCCCTAAAACTCGCGCCATCCTCCGTGTCATATTCGAATGAAATTCCTCAATAACTATAATGTATATACATTATGCCACATCTATTCGCATAGCGCTTGTGCCATTTTAATATTTAACCGTCAATCATGAACTTTGTGACAGATACCCGCGCCACATCTCCGCGACGTAAGCTAGTTCACCTGACAGCGAACTAGCGCTTGAGTCTCCCCCTCCTATAAGAAATACCAAACAACGCACCCAGCCTACTTGAGCATCTAGTATTGGTAACTTCACGGATAATCCCGATAAGCCTACATAATTCGCCCAGGTACTTGAAATAGATTTCTGTGGCTTTAGTTATTATCAGACTCCTTCGAGGCTCAATTTTACGAGAAAACTACCATTAAAAACGCCCAAGACGAGCTTGGGCGTTTTTGGTGACCCCACGGGGAATACACTGTATAACTTCCTAAAAATGCTCGAAACAAGTTTCTGCGCGTTTTTTTTCGTTAGCGAACCCCTGCGGGGTTCGGCTCTCTCGCGAGAGCTACCAAAGAAAAAGCCCGAGACAAGCTCGGGCTTTTTCTTTGGTGAGCTCTCGTGTATTTGGGTGGAACACCCTGGAGGACGATCTCATACAATTATACAGGAATCTTGTGGAGCTGGGGGTTGAGTATCATGATGGTAAAGTCTACCTAGCCGATCTGGAGGAAGATGATGTTTAGGAGACACACTAAGCGATACCAAACTGACCTGTTCAATCAGAACACATTCGATAAACCGTTTTTACGAGATTTACACAACTGCCGAGAAAGCCTGATTATAGAAAGCCCGTTTATACGATCAAAGCGAGTTGAGGCTCTAATGCCCATACTCTCTAGGCTCCGCAGACGTAATGTAAAAGTGACTATCAACACTCGTAACCCTATTGAGCATGATTATGAGTACCGACTGCAAGCCGAGCAGTCTATTGAGATGTTCCAAGCCCTCGATATTCAGGTACTTTATACGGTACGCCATCATAGAAAACTAGCAATTATTGACCGCTCAGTCATTTGGGAGGGTAGCCTTAATATTCTCTCTTATTACGATAGTTGTGAGATAATGAGGCGGACAGCTTCTGCATATGATGCAGAAAGGCTGATTAAATTTATTGGACTGCAAAAGTATTTGCAGCGTGTGAGTTAAAACTATGTTAGACAAGAATGATTTTCAGAAAGTAAATCTATCCAAGGATGAAGAAGCTATAGCCAAGGCTATTAACTTGTTGAAGTACCATGACCCAGAGAACGCAACCAGGGAAAATGCAATCTCGTACCTTGAATATATGTTCACAGCCGCAGAGTGGGCCAGCAAGCAAACTGATCTTACTTTTGATGACTTTTACGAAAAATATAGGGCAGAACAAGCAAAGAAATCTGGCAGTTAACCTGCGACTTCTTCAATTCCTAATCCTTGAGTGACAAGCTCAGGCTCTTTGGTAGCCTCCTCTTTAGATGTCTTGGGCTTACTGACTGGTTTGGTTTTCTTCGGTTCCTGTTTCTTGGCAAATGTTTCTTGTGAATGCTTTATAGCCCGCTTCGCAATCTTCACACTACCCTCATCTTCAAGTAATAAAGTTTGACCGGATAACGGTTCTTGAGAACGAACGGCAGACAACTTGGCATAGAAGTTATAGGCTGGTAAGTTACTCATCTCGCCTGGCTCAATATACGGTGCAAATAACGGCAGTAGTAACCGTTCATCTTCAGGGTTACCACTCCTAAAACTAATGACTGTACCGACATTGGCTAAGATTATACTGACCATCTGTTGGTCTTTCTGCTGTGAAGTAGATTGCTCAGCCATGACCATGAACATTTTATATTTCCTCGCCTCAGATAGCATCTGTACAAATGAAGCGGTGGCAAAGTTTTGGAACTCATCAACATACAGATAGAAATGACGACGTTCTTTTTGAGGTATGCGAGCCCGGCGCAGACTTGCCAGCTGGAGTTTAGCCAGTACAGTAATACCAAACAGCTCTGAAGTATCTTCACCAAGCAGCCCTTTAGAAAAGTTACAAATCAGTATTTTGCCACTATTGATAATGTCATCAAAATCAATTGTAGACTTTGGCTGTTCAAGCACTTGACGAGCAGAGGCCGAGAATAGAAATCGACCAATCTTAGCCGTAATACCGGCTGCCATCTTTACTTTCTGCATATCACCAGCTTTGCCAAGTTCATTCTTCCAGAAGTTAATCAGGTTTTTGTCTTTTAGGTTCTTGAGCACCGCTTTTCTATACTTCGTGTCATTGAGTAAATCAAAGACCGTAAATAAGGTCGCATCCTCAATTGTTAAGGCCGTCTGAATGGTGTTACGTAGGACATATTCAATACGGTGTCCGCCAGTATCTTCCTCAGAGAATATTTTACGGAACACTGATATGACCGACTCCGTAATAAGGTCTTTCTCTCTAAGCAGCTCATTTCCAGAGATACCAGGCGTCAGTTCCAAGAGATTAAGCCCAAGCGGGTACTCTAGGTCGTCAGGATTAAAGTAGACTACATCATTCACTCGTTCTGGCGGTACATGTCTGAGTAGCGTTTCCGCCATGTCACCGTGTGGGTCAACCACGGCTAAGCCTTTCCCACTTTCCATATCCTGCACAATCGAGTACTGCATGATGGTCGTTTTACCGTTACCCGTACCACCAATAATATAGACGTGGCGTTCACGCTCAGCTTCAACTAAACCAATTGGTGTCTGAACTCCATGGTGAATATTCTCACCTAAGATTACATCAAGCACCTTGCTTTGCTTCAGCGAAACTGGTGCTGGCAAAGTTCGGCTTAATGAAGTAATCAGGTTATCTGTTTTACTGATGCTACTTGAGGGAAAGTGATACAAACTCGCCACTTCAGCAGCCGACAATATGAGTGATCGTTTTTTGAACAGACTCGGTAGTCGCACATTGGCCAGCCTTTTCTGATAACCCGCTATCAATGGTAATCGTAATTTGGTGCGCAGTGCCTGATACGGCGGCATCGAGTAGCCGTCAAGAGCCGATCGTAGCGCCTCAAGCTGCTGTGTAGCGTGGTCACTGCTAGCCAGTACCCGCAAGCTAACCTGGAATAATGGCTGGGTGACTTTTTGGTGCATTGATTCCATCAGCTCCAATTCAAAGGCGCTGAGGGTTCTAGCTGGTCGCTGGCGTTTTTGGACTTGCGCCTGGAACGCAGCGTCCTTACTCGACTTGTCCTTATAGTAAGAGGAGGTAGAGCCGTTATAGACTTCGCCGATTGTATCAGTCACCCCAATCATGGCACTACCCAGTAGTTCGCTTATCTTACCAACCTTAGAGAAACCACCCAAGGAAACTTTGCGAAGTATATCTTCGTTGCCTAATATCCGACGAGACAACCGTGAGGCTTCATTAAGTTTGACTGGAGTCACCACTAACTGCATGGTCAACTGCTCATCGTCACTGAGTTTTGTCATAGCCGCAGTGACGTAAGACAGTGGGTCATGCTGCTCAAAAGTACGAGTAGACATCAGCGGCAGCACGTAGTGGTGGGCTTGCTTAAATTCAATGACGTTTGCTGGGTCAAATGGCTGGTAGTCGATAGGTTTTACTTTGGCATCAGGAATGTAGGCAGTAATAGTTTTCTCAAGAATATCTGCTCGTGTTTGCTCAACCTGTATAAGGTAGCGAATCCCGTCTCGTTTGGTGGAAACTATCTCAAAACTTAGTACTGGCGTTCGATCAAGCAACCGCTCTTTCAGTGAGCGAGCAGCCCGTAAGCCATGTATGACCGAAAACAATTGTATGGTCGATTCTGGTGTTTTCTCGAGTTGAGCTGGTGGTGTCAGCTCTAGCCAGACCATTACTCGCCGTTTAAGATAGCGGCGGTTGATAACTACTCTCACGAGGGCAATAAACCAATAGAGTACAAACAGTAGCAGTAGCCCAGCCAGCACAAACAGACACAAGCGAATTATGGTTGCGAAATAGGCTGAGGTGTCCACGGGGCGGCTCCTTTCTTATCATGTATGAATGTATAGTAGGCGGCTGATTCTCGTGCAAACGTTCGTTGGCTGACAATATTAAGTCCAACGTAGTTCATTTCCGAGATTGTCCATGCGCCAGTCTGACTATTGACGGCAATAACGTAAGCCACGTGTCCCCACTTACCGTTGTCGGACTGAAAAATCGCTCCGACAGCTGGCGTGTGATTCACTGCATAGCCATCACGAATCGCCCGATCATCCCAGGTATTAGCATCGCCCCACGTGGTTGGAATCGGGTAGCCTGCCGACAGGCGCATCGAAAATGCCCAGTAGGTACAGTTGCCCCACTCATAGGTATTGCCCGCAACTGGCCCACCCATGTAAAACCCCTGGGATTCGGCCGCTGCCAGGCTCGGCACATTAGATAGAAACGACACTACGTCCTCGCCCATGGCAAAGACGGCTGCAAACGGCAACGCCACAATAACCGCCATAGTGGCCAGCACCAGGCTGATCTGTTTTTTAACATTTCCGCCTGTCACCACATTAAGTGCGACCAGGGCTGGATTCATGCGTAGAGCTCCGTCGGGTCAGTGGTAATCAGCGGATGTTCTTTATCACTGGCCACAACCTTAACAGCAACGTGGTTCTGGTCGGCAATAATCAGGGCATCGCCACGCCCGCAGGTCAGCAGAAAGTTTTCCTCGTACTCACTCAAATGAAACTCGCTCGCCACATTCTTAATAGTGGTAGTGTCCTGGCGCATGAGAATTCTTAGGCTACTCTGTGAAGCGATCACCCGACCATAGTTACTTTTGAGGAAATCATCAGCTTGCTGGGTAACAAACGATACACCGAGGTAGTATTTACGAGCCCGACGGACCAGTCCAGCAATAAAGCGGGCACTTGGTTCATGCTCTAGCAGTGACCAACCCTCATCAATCACCAACAGTCGCTTTTCGGGTTTTACTTTGACTTGGTTTTGAATGAAGTTAGAAACAATCAACATCATGATTGGCCTGAGATTAGCCGGCATATCTTTAATGTCAAAAATCACTAAACGGTTATCCAGTTTGATGTTAGTCTGTGAGTTAAAGATTTCAGCACTGGAGCCACTAATATATTTCTCTAGCCGTTCACACAGTTGCAATTGACCAAGGCTGTGTAGTTCAGCATACAAATCTTCAAGCAGTGGATGTTGCTTCTTAGCTTTTCTGTAGACTCGTAAGATTGCTTTATCGACCGCCGCTTTCTCACGTTTATCCAGTCCCTCCGCCATCAGGTCAATCACGGCCGTCAGGTCTTGGACGTGCTCAGCCAGGTCAGCTTTAGTGTGAAAAGTGGTTGCTAGGTCAAATGGGTTAATCTTTTGTTTGCTTTTAGCCGACAGTTTGATATAGGTACCGTTGACGGTTTCACTCAGTCGTTTATATTCACGCTCTGGGTCAATCACCAGCACTTTCGTGCCTTGCATCAGTTGTCTAAGTATCTCAACCTTAGTGGTATAGCTTTTACCCGAGCCGGATTGAGCAAACACAATTGAATTGGCATTATGCAAGCTAAAACGATCCAAAATAACCAGCGAGTTATTGGACTTATTCACGCCATACAAAATACCGGACTCTTGCACGAGTTCAGATGACATAAACGGAAATGTTAACGCTGCACTGGAGCTATCTAAGTTTCTCTTTTGCGCTAATTGATCTTCGCCTCTAGGCAAAATAGATTGCAAGGCTTCAAGTTGTTGGTAGCGGGCTACTTTGGAATAAAACAACCGAGCTGACATAGTTGCTTCCAGTAACTTGGTAGTTTTGTTGAGCTCCTCCAAGCTATCGGCTCGGATAGCTACGTAGATAGACATTTGAAACAGTTTTTCCTGGCCACGTTGGATTTTGTCTCTCAGTTCAATCGCCGATTCGAGCGGGTCAGTGATTTCTGAGCCAATAATCTTACCAGCTTGCATCATCGAGCGTCTGGTGCTTTCCAGTTCGGTAATCTTGCGGTGCAGTTTTGGCAGGGCGTGCAAGGCACTGACTTCATACAGATGGTAGCTAATGTCGGTATTGTGGTTGAAGTTAATGATGCTATCCAACCAACCGGAACTGGCCGTAAATGGATAGCCAGAAATATAGATCGTCCGCATGTACACACCGTCGATCACGAGGTGGTCAACGTTTTCCTCTAGTCCAGCGTAACTAAGAGCATCAACGGCATCTTGTTCGCCAAATGCTAAGTTCAGTTCTTTTTGCTTTTCTTGCCTAGTTTTTTGGTAATTTTGCAGTGGTTCCAGCACTTTATTGATATCAATCATCGGGGTCTCCTTTCTCAATCAGGGCGGTGTGGATGAGACTCAGGGCCGTTTCAGTCAGCGGTTGAACTTTAGCCTGAACAGGACTATAGAAGCTGTAGAACAAATCAAGAATCTCCAAGCTACCAAGCTGGCGAGTGTGCATACCAAGCCGAGACATTCCCTTAGTCACGATGTCTATTTTGAGATTGAGTTGCTCTTTAATTAACTCAAAGTCTGTTTTATTGTCAGCAGTGTACGGAATAATCAGGTAGAAGTGGCGGGTCAGGATTTTGTTGCTAGTAATCAGCGAGCGGATGAACTCATCGTAATTATGTAGTTGTTTTTGGTAGATTTTTTCAGTCTCACCTTTGAGGCGCTCCGCCAGATCTTCCAGGTATTTATCCATGTCAATCTCACGAGTACGAATCAGGACTTGTATGTTAGTGCCGAGTGAGTTTAAGAAATTCTCGTAGGTGTCTATGATAGCGTCCTGCTCAGTCTCACTTTTCAGCTCAAAGTTCAGTGCCGATACTTGCAGCACCACTCGGTACTGGTTGTGCGGCAAAAGCAATATACCGTCTCGTACGCCCTTAATAGCGATCTGGGACCGAGCGCTACTTTTAGTCCTCGACTTCTGTAAGGCGAACATATAAGGCTCCTTTCTTGGTCATTTCAAATCTTAAATTACTGCCAGGTTTGTTGATGGTTTCTAGCACTTGGGCAGCATCGTGAAAGGCTAGTTTCGGTAGAGGTGGTACCTTTGCGGCTGTCGTGCTTGTCTGCTCACTTGCATCAGTTTTTTTGATCGTATATTCTTCTCGGTAATCAGCACTTTTCTGAAATACATAGTGCCGAGGACGCAGGTTATAGCGCAGAATTGTAACCAGCCAGAAAAGCACAATCTTGCCTTTGATGCGGATAGCCAGGATGCCGGATAGAAGTGCAATCACACTCATCACCAGGTACTTATATATGTTGCCCTCCATAATAGGCGGCAGTATGACAAATAGTCCGGCACCAACAAAGATTGGTACGATACATAACACCAGTTGAGAGAAACCCAGGTTACCCATAATCCGATCTTCTACGGTAGTAACTTGGGCGGGAACGGCAGTGCTTCTCATGATTTTGTCTCCTTACTTTTACTTGCTGATTGCTTGATAGCTCCATCTCGAGGGGTTGGCTTCAGGGCCTCATTAGTCGTACCAGTCTTACCGGACACCAATGTGCCTTTACGGTGTGGTGTGCTTGGGCTAGCTTCAGCACCTCTCTTGGTGGCATAACTCGCAGTCTGAGTCCGATCGGTCTTGAGTCCTTGCGGATGAGTGCCAGTGTGTGATCCAGCTGATTTCACACCACTAGTCTTACTGCCAGCTGCGCCTGCCACTGCTTTACCTTTGCCAGTCATGTAGCTAACACCATTCATAAACTGGCTGCCGAGCTTGCGGGCATTACGTGAGCCCATGCTGACATAGCTAAACTGCATCATGACACCTTGGGTTTTGAGTAGCACCAGTACCGTAGCTAGTCCAACTACCATCGACATCAGGACATTCGGCACCTGATTATCCCCACTCGTCGCCGACATACCGGTAAACAGGGTGGCGGCCAGCATCAGTGTCACCACATGCACAAACAGCACAAAGATCGTCGTCACATAGGTCTTGATTGCCGACACCGAAAAGTCTCGGAAACTAGGGATTAGCCACAATGCAATTACCATCGGGGACAGTACTGCACCCAGAAATAGCACGACTAAACGGCCGACGTAGTAGACCAGCAATATGACCGAGAAGATTAAAAAAGCCAGCATGACCAGCAGTGCTGCTGCACCTTGACCACCACTTTCTTTAACTACTGCCGTCAGTGTGTCCCAGACTGAACTCGCACCACTGACTTTAGTAATTGCAGTAATCAGTACGTTGGATAGTTCGATCAGAGCATCGATGAAGAAGATCGAGGTGTTGATGAGCAAGAAAGCCAGCCCTAGCCGGGGCAGCAACTTCTTGATATCGAGCTCATCGAAGCCAAATGTCGTTGCACTCATAACGTGGAAACCGAGCAGTGCCACTATCAGAATAAACAGCACATCCGTAATGCCAACTACTGCCAACCATAGACTAAAGACCCCTGAGTTTTGCAGCATCAGGGGTGTCTCTTTCGTAAAGTAATCCAGCGCCGCAAGGAACGGCGCAGCCACCGCTTGAATTATATTATTGAGAAATCCCGTCACCGCTTTAATTAACACTTCTACCAAGCCACTACCAACATTATCAGGTTCAATCGCTTGAAGTGTTGGCAGTGTGGCGTTATTGGTGCCCGATGGGTCACCATAAGCACCAGATAAAATCGTGGTCAGTGTGGCAGCACCAAGGACTAAGACCAGACCAATCAGGGCGTTCTTAATAACCCGTTTGGCATTTTCCAGAGCCTCGGGATTGCCGCTGCTGGTGATGTACTGATAGCCACCATTGACCAGGAAAAAGACACAGGCGATTGAGGCCAGACCGGCTAGCACCCGAATAGTCGGTCCAACGTAATCCCGCATTACGGTGATAGCACCCGAGGTGTCCGCCAGGATTGGCAGACTACTGTGCACGACATTAATCACGGTGTTACCCTCCGAATGCGCTGCTTGCCAGTGAAGTTACGATATTGCTAATCACAAATGCACCGATCACGATAGCCAGGCCAATCAAGGAGTAGGTAATTGTTTTCTTACCACGATCTAAATGTTCAGGATTACCGGAGCTGGTGATATAGATAAAACCACCTGCAACTAAAAAGCCGGTCGCAACAAGACCGGCTAGTCCAGCAAAAACCGTGATAATTGATCTAATAAAGTTTTCGACATTACTAACCCCAGCAGTTGCAGCCAAAACAGGCGGAGCATACAAAAGTTGAGTCCCTGTTACCAAAAAGGCTATGAGTTTTAACTTAGTCCTAGATCGCATGTTACTCCTCCTTATGTCTGTAATAAATCTAGCACACACTATTGCGTACATGCAAATTATATTATATACATAAGCAATATAAGGGGTGCGGCGTTGCCGCTTCATTGACAGGTTTGCTACACTAGTAGAGTGAAAGCTAAGATAAAAACTCGAAAACATAGACCACTTAGGCGTAAATTAGTCAGCTCGAAACTCAAACTTACACCGTACCTTGATATACCGCTCAAGTAGAATCATGACTCAAGGACAAAACCTTGACATTATCTTAGAATTATATTATAGTTATATTCCTAATTTTCGGCGCGCTTTTTCTAAATTTTGACACTATGCTAAAGCTTGTTATAATATTTTTGAATACCATGAAGCGTGATGTACAACCCAGATCAAGTTTGAACACCGGCCGCCAAATTCTCGATAAATTTGTACGGTCAAGGCATAGTCGTGCCGCCATACTCCTGGGAATTCTCGTCGCCGTTACTTTTGTCGGACTGAGAGTCTACCACGCCTACGCCGAAACGTACCCAGGCGGCAGCGACAATGGCCAGACCTCCCGTCTCAAAAGTTTGTCCGACGATCTGCAAACTTTAGGCTTCGGCAGCCCGACCAACTCCCCAGATTGGGGTTCTTTGTGGAATCGCATCAACACAGCATCTCGCTGGACACCGCCAGGTGATGTCACCACCTCGGACGTTCGTCTCGGAAAAAAGTTTTACAACAACAATCGCACAGAGCAGACCGGCACACTTTCAGCTGTTGGTCCGTGCCCAACTCAGGACTGGAACGACGGTCACGCCTCAGCCAATCAGACCGCAAACTGTGTCGACACTGTCACCTGGACAGTTCCATCACCAGTCGTCACTGGAGACGACAAGCGTGACCCTCGCACCGGACTTGCCTGGAGTCAGTGTCTCATCAACAGCAGTGGTACTGTGACTTTCGGACCATCTGGTTGCACCAGCTGGTCCTGGGACGCCTCCGCTGCTGCCAATGTGGCAGTCGGTGGTAAAACGGCATCCCAGTTGTGCTCCGAGCGCAACGGCGGAGGCGTTTGGCGTCTTCCCACTCAGAAAGAACTCATGCAGGCCTACATTGACGGCTCAAGCTACAACCTTACTTCCACCGGTGCGACCCACTGGAGTCTGACCCAGTTCTCGGGTTCGGTTGCGTGGTTCGTGTACCTCAGTAATGGCACCACGGGTACCACCAATAAGACGAGTACCTACTATGTCCGTTGCGTCCGGTAATCATTTGGTTATTGGATTATTTGGTTATTAGTCTTACCGCCGTAGGCGGCCGAAGCAATTTTTTTCGGGGGTAGGAGTAAAGGGTAGTTTTGCCTTAAGGCTTAGAGACACTGAAGCTTTGCTATATACTACTCTACAATGAAGATATTCGATATTCTTTTTGAAGATGGTGCAGAACCTGAACCCCACGAAATACAGACTGCACTCTTCCTGCGTAAGACAGGTAAGAAAATAACGTTCATAGCACCCAAGAATCGAACCGGTGTGAAAACACCAGATATCCGCATGGATAGCTTACATTGGGAAATTAAATCGCCTATGAGTGCCAGTGCACGATCAATTGAACATGCTTTTCGTAGCGCTCTTAAACAGTCCGGAAATGTGATATTTGACTTGCGGCGTAGCAAGGCAAGTGACATGGCTAATCTAGCAAAAATAAACCGACAGATAAAGTTGATAAAGGGTAAGAAACTACGACGGGTACTCGTAATCACAAAGAAAGAAAAACTACTTGACTTAAAGTAACTATTCATGCTAATGTATTGGTACAGGCACCGAGGCCTCTGCTGGATAGCTAGGGTTGCGGTGTCTTTATATGTATGTTTACTTATGGTCAGTGACTAGACTTCAGGCTGCTTCCTTCCATATTACCGGACGCAACGGACAAGGCGGGCACCCGTCTTAGCGGCGGTTTCCGTGACGCCATTACCAAGGTACACCTGCCACGCACCAGTAACCGAGTTATGAGTCAAACTCCAGTGGGCCGCAGCGGTGGAAGTAAGGTTGTAGCTTGAGCCGTCAATGTAGGCCTGCATGAGTTCTTTCTGAGTGGGAAGACGGCTTGAACACTCCAAGTATAGCGGATTACTTATATTACCAAAAGTTGCCATCTTTAACTACTTTTGGTAGTATTGATATTATGCTACTGCAACGAACCGAATATATCGATAGGCTACTCAAGCTTAGAGATAAAAATGTCATAAAGGTTATCACTGGTGTTCGCCGTTCGGGTAAGTCAACACTATTATCGATATATCGCAGTAAACTTGAGGAAAGTGGTGTGAGTCAGGCACGCATACAAACCTATAACTACGAAGATCCTCGAGTGAATGACATGCTTGACTGGCGCGAAATATATCACTCTATAGAGAGCAAGCTCGTGAGTGATACGAAAAACTACGTGTTTCTAGATGAGATACAAGTTGTTCCTGAGTTCGAGAAATTAGTGGATGGTCTGTTTATTCATGATGACATCGACTTATACATTACTGGTTCAAATGCGTTCTTGCTATCGAGCGAACTAGCGACGCTTCTATCGGGTAGATACATTAGTACTCATGTTCTGCCTTTGTCTTTCGCTGAATACTCCCAGGCGTTTCCTGATGAGAATAGGGATCGTGTTTTTGAGCGCTACCTGAACAGTAGCACGCTACCTGAGACAATAGAGATCGCCGAAGGCAGTCCAGAGCTCGTTGCTGACTACGTGCGTGACGTATATCAGACGGTGGTACAAAAAGACATTCGGAGTCGTTTTGCAATCCGCGATATGGATAACTTCGAAAAAGTCGTCAAGTTTGCTTTCGATAACATTGGCAACCTCGTATCTGCCAAAAGTATTGCTGATGCTCTGAATGCAGGCAATACTGCACATCAGCAAGACATATCACACAAAACAGTCACAAACTATCTCGAGTATCTCACGACATCATACCTTCTCTACAAAGCTGACCGCTACGATATTAAAGGTAAACAGCTCCTTAAAACACAAGAAAAATACTATGCGGTTGATCTCGGACTACGGAGCGTGTTGCTGGGGCAAAGGACAGATATTGATCTTGGGCATAAGCTTGAAAACATCGTGTATCTGGAATTACGCCGTCGCAATAACGGTCACATTCTCGTCGGTAAGTCAGATAGTAAAGAGGTGGATTTTGTCGTACAAAACACATCCGATGATCGGCAGTATTACCAGGTCGCCCTGACGGTTAAGGACGAAAAAACACTTGCCAGAGAGCTTGAGCCACTCCAAAGAATTCGTGACAATTACCAGAAGATTCTCTTAACGACTGATTACGATGACAGTGTGTATGAGGGCATCCGTAAGATCAACGTGGTTGATTGGTTACTTACCACTGAATGAACTAAAGCTCATCTAAGGATATTCGAAGATACCTTAATGGGCATACCAGATACATATCATGGTCAATTTCAGTAGATTGAGTTGTGGTAGCTTCCTTGCACAATACCGGACGCAACGAACAGAGCTGGGCTGCGTCTTATTGGCGCTACCCGTGGCGCCATTACTGAGGGTCAAGGCCCACGCACTCGAACCCGAGTTCTGGGTCAAACTCCAGTTGCCCGCAGCGGTGGAAGTAAGGTTGTAGCTTGAGCCGTCAATGTAGGCCTGCATGAGTTCTTTCTGAGTGGGAAAGAACTCAGCCTTATGTAGATATGGAATTCAACTCCATTTTGCATTTAACCTAAGTATAATATTTCATCCTACCTATCCTTTTAAGAAAATACCGTATGTTCAGGTTCAGTACATTGAGAGCACCGCTACTTCATTAAGATACAGGCATAGAGAGAAAATAACCCCATTTCGGAATATCGTAGTATTATGGTTATAGTTAACTTTAATTAAACTAAAAAACGTCTAAATGGCAAGGGACGCATTGTGGCTCGTTACGAACACTTACCAGTATTCAATGATACCTACGATCTAAACCTGTATTTCTTTAAGTTGTCACGTGGCTTTCCAAAAGACTATAAGTACGGTTTATCGCAAGAAATCAGGGCGCTGCTGACCGAACTGTTAGATGACATCATTATTGCCAATAGTAGCCCCGATAAACAAACCGTTCTCAAGCGGGCTGCGCTCATAATAGAACGGATTAAGTTTAAGATTCGGATATTAAAAGACCTTAAAATTATGAATGTCCGCAGTTACGAGTACTTTTCAAAGCGCCTAATTGCCGTATCGAAGCAAATTAATAAATGGGGTGACTGGTCGAGAGGCAAGCAGCCAGCCTAAACCAGTTGTCGGCCCATAGGTGTGCTAAAAACTCTGGCGCTCCACTTGGGCCTATAACAGGCCCAAAAGAAAGGCATAACGTGAGAGCCGGTAGTTTTTGCTATTATGGCTATCTACCGGGAGGAAGCAAGTGCCCCATTACGGCTGTCGCTCCTATTCTTTTAATAGAGTAGGAATACTATCAGGAGCTACTACACTGCTCGTCAGTGATGTGGTACCCCTAACTGGCCGAAAGTCGGCAGCAGATACCTAGGCCCCCGCTGCGAACCACTGGAGTCTGACCCAGAACTCGGGTTCGAATGCGTGGAACGTGAACCTCAGTAATGGCAACACGAATAACAACAATAAGACGAATACCAACTATGTCCGTTGCGTCCGGTACAGGGGCGCCTTTCTTTTTAATAAGGTTAGTAAACCCAATAATGAATCTTTCCCACTTAAGATAAGAACTCATGCAGGCCTACATTGACGGCTCAAGCTACAACCTTACTTCCCCCGCTGCGGGCCACTGGAGTTTGACTCAGAGCTCGGCTACGGCTGCGTGGACCGTGCTCCTCGGTAATGGCTACACGACTGGCACCCTTAAACCGGATACCTACTATGTCCGTTGCGTCCGGTACAGGCCGCTTTTCTTTTTATTGAGCCCGATTAAGATATGTCAGAAACTTAGGCATTTAATCTTCCAAGGCTAAACCAAAAAACTGAACCACTAAAAAAGAGCATAGTATCGACAAAAAGCTCAACGGCAGCTCTCAATGTTTTAGATTTACTCTCCACTCATGCAGGCCTACATTGACGGCTCAAGCTACAACCTTACTTCCACCGCTGCGGCCCACTGGAGTTTGACTCAGAACTCGGTATCGAATGCGTGGTTCATGAACCTTAGTCTTGGCACCACGGATGCCATCGGTAAGACGAATACCCGCTCTGTCCGTTGCGTCCGGTATCGAACTATTGGTTTGTATGGGGTAGATTTATGCTGTAGGTCTCGTACACTTTAGATATGGATACGTACTTCACGTTTGCAAACTTGCACCAGGCCTATTTAGATTGTAAAAAATACAAAAATCAAACTTTTTATCATCAAAAATTTGCCTACGACCTCGAGAAAAACCTGTCTAAGTTGGAACTCGATCTTGTAAATCGCACCTACCGGCCTGAACGTTCGATTGCCTTTGTGGTGACACAACCAAAAATTCGTGAAATTTTTGCGGCCGACTTCCGAGATCGTGTCATTCACCACTTGTTGTATAACTACTTGGCACCAGTGTTTGAACCACGTTTTATCTATGATTCGTGGGCCTGCCGTCCGGCAAAAGGCACCCATGGGGCAATGCTGCGCTTGCAGCAATTTACTCGGAAAGTAAGTCAGAATCGCCGTTCTCGTGATTGTTACTACCTCAAGATGGACATAAAAAGCTTCTTTACCAGTATCGATAAACACATTCTGTACCAGCTGGTTGAACGCCGAGTCAAAAACAAGGAAATCCGCTGGCTAGCACACGTTAACATCTTCCATGACTGTGCTCGTGACATCCCGCCACGTATCCAGAGTGCACCAACTCTTTTTGATAGTCTCCCACTAGACAAATCGCTGTTTACCGTCGAACCAGGCAAGGGGCTACCAATTGGCAATCTAACGTCGCAGTTCTTTGCCAATGTTTACCTACATGAACTGGATGCCTTTGTGAAGCACCACTTAAAAGCCAGGTACTACGTCCGCTACGTCGATGATTTCGTGATAGTACATGAGGACCAAACAGTGCTCGAACGCTACAAGCAGGAAATTACCGAGTTTGTCTGGCAGCGCCTGCGCTTAAAGGTTCACCCTGGCAAAGTGTTTATCCGCCCGATTAGCGACGGCATTGACTTTGTTGGCTACGTGGTACGCCCCGACTATATTTTAATCCGTCGGCGGGTCGTCGGTGAGTGGCGTAGGCGTATGGAGCAGGCCGCTACTCCTGACCAGCAGCAGACAATTTACCACTCCTACCAAGCCCATGCCCGCTGGGCTGATTCACATAAACTACAGCGGGTCATGCGCAAACGATTACCAGATGTAGAAACAGTATATTCCAATCCACCAATGAGCCTGAACGAGCCAGTACGAACTAGCTAGCGTTTAGTTGTAAAGATTGTTTGAAACAGTCTGTCTTTGGCTTGTTGCATAGCAACTGCCCAAGCTGTATCGCTCTCAGCATACGCTATGGTATCCATCTGCGTAAAGCTAATACCTGGCTTGAGATAGGTTTCAGCTTTTGGCAGTGACTTTAGTTTCTCATACGGTACCATATAGCCCTTGGCTGGGTAGTGGTATGTACGCTTGCCAGTCTTTGTATCAACCTCGGTTTCTCGGTAACCGCAGGGTCTGTGGAAATTGAGGTAGGGCACAAACCAATCACGGTACCAATCGTTAATCTCGGGTGCGTGTTCTCTAGGTATGTGGGCATAGCCTAATGCCTTACGGATAATACTGCCATTCTTGGTCTCCACTAGGCCATTATCTCCACTCTGGTAGGCTCGTGACTTACTGAGTTTAATCAACATGGTCTTGAGCAGAACAGCAACCTGCTTGTTGATGTACTCTGAGCCATTGTCAGCATGGAACTCGGTAAGCTGAAATGGGAATAGCGCAAGAGCTACTTCAAGTGCTGGTAGCATATAGCGTTCAGTGATCCGTTCTACTGCCACTACTACCTCCCACTGAGTGACCTCATCTACTAGGTTTATGTGGTACACCCCTTTCTGTTTGTCCATATCTCCTTGGTGTACTGTATCCACCCTAATGTAACCAGGACGGCCTTCAGGTCTTGGCTTTCGTCGCTCACCAATGGCTACGGCTGTAGCTTGGGTGCGTGTAAATGTTAGAGACTGGTTACGGTAACCGATGCTACTACGTAGGTTGTAGATATGACTGACAGAAATACCCGCCAATCGCTGGTAACGTTCATCACCAAACCGTACATAGGCCCGAATACAGAGCTCCCGAGCAGCTTTGCCACTCAGCCGATCATGAACATTGTCAACTTCAGCCAAGGCAGTACAATCCTCGGCTGTGTAGCGTAAAGCAAACTGATTACGGCTATTGGTAGGTTCAAGGCGAAGCTGTCCGTTCTTAGCGTACTGGCTAATGAGCCGAGTAACCTGTGCTCGGCTGTAACCAGTCACTGCAATGGCATAGGCTCGAACAATACCTTTGTCTGGTTTACTAAGTTTGAGATAGCTCTGCTGTACGAGTAGCTTTTGTAGCCACTCATAGGCCTCTATCTTACTGGTTGTTTTGCATTCCAGAGGACTAACAGCAGTGAACTGTCGCATCTCCTCCATGCTTGTGGTTACTGAAGCGTACATAGTGATAGTCATACCTCCATGCTAGATCAGTTCGACCCTTCAGGCTCATACTGTTTTAGAACCCGATGCCTTGTTCAGGCTCATTTTGCTTTGGATAAGAGTGAAACTGTATGATTAATTCTTCTTATGGTACACTGAAAGACAAGGATTTTAAGCAAAGTATGTCTCAGGGTAAATTATATCGGTTCCACATTGGTCAAATCATACAAGCGCTGCGACAAGATGTAATCGCACTCCTCAAGAAACTCGCAAAGCAGCCCAGTGTACGGTGGGTCAGAAACAAATTTCATAAGCTACACGTCCGCACCACCCAAAAAGTACATCACCATACGACCAAGAAGTTACACGACCAGCTTTACCAGCGGGTTTCACTCTACGCTCGTCACTGGGAGTGGCGCTACCGTAAACATTTCCACGCTATTACAGTGTCACTGGTTGTTCTTGTGGTGGCCTTTAGCCTTGTCGCCAGCCATAAGCGGGCGTTGGCTAGCAGTGACATGCCGGTTACCGGCTACATAGCTGTTATGAATACCAACGAGAAAATCTACTTTGGCGGTGATCATGGCAGCAGCGTTACCCTAGATAACTTCACCCGCCAGATGGATGGTCATGCCTGGAGCCAAGATATTGGCTGGGTTTCTTTTGGTACTGAGAGTAATCCTCAGGGACCAGTCACGGCTGGGGCTGATGGCGTTTTAAGCGGCAAGGCCAAAGCCCTCAACGTTGGTACGATCGACTTTGATGACTTTGGGTCGCATGTCGTGGTGTCTGATGGTCAGTTTTCGGGTTATGCCTGGAGTAATGACTTAGGCTGGCTGGATTTCAGCCATCTTGAAGCAGCCGGCTACGACCCTGATCTCGACCTGCCAGTCAACGCCAGCGATATTAACATCTACAAGAGTGATGGCGGTGCCAGCGTCGCTGAAAACGGCTGGAATAATACTAATGGCTTCTTTACCTGGGAGCCCGCCACTGATGAATCTGGCGGTTCTGGTATCTTAGGCTACTGTTTGTATCTTGGCCAAGACGAGAATGGTGACCCCGCCAGCAACAAAGGACTGCTTGGTAGTTCACCACTCAACACTAGCGGCAGCTGTCCGTTTGCGGTCCAAGATGCTCAAGTCAATCTAGCCACGGCCGGTTATATCGCAACCGCTATGACTACCTCGGATGAACCATATTACCTGCGGATTAAAGCTATAGATAACGCCAAGAACATCTACGACGGTGAAGCAGCTGGTACCCATTTCCGCTATGACAATACGCCGCCAACCAATCCGGCCTTTATTACTGCTCCATCCCAGTTTGTGGCTTCCAAGAATGTCACCTTGACCTGGCCAACCTCTGGCGGTGATGCAGCCCAAGATGCTAACTCAGGTATTAAAGGGCTTCAGTATCGGATTGGTAATAGCGGCACCTGGTACGGTGATGGCCACAGCGGCAGTCAGAACATCAGCGACCTGCTAGTCAACGATGGTAGTTACACGACCGTTGACCCCATTGATTACGACCAACTGCAAGAGGGCAACAACATTGTGGCTTTCCGTACCTACGATGAAGCCGGTAACATTTCAATCGCTAATATTACGACGGTGATTAAGCTCAACACCAGTTCACCGTCAGCGCCGCAGAACTTGTCAGCCTCACCACCAACTAACACCGTCAACAGCTTCTCGTTTAACTGGTTAGCACCAGCCAGTTTCCAAGGTTCAGTTAGTGCCATTAGCTACTGTTACACGATTAACGTCGCTCCAACCAGCAGCAACTGTAGCTTTACCGCCCCAGGCGTTACCAGCCTGTCAGCTGGCCCATATGCGACTCAGCCAGGCAGTAACACCATATACGTGGTCGCTCGTGACGAAGCTGGCAACATTAACTACGCCACCGCCGCCACTGAGACATTCTCAGCCAACACCTCAGCCCCTGGCGTACCACTCAATGTCGATGTCGCTGATATCAGTGTTAAGAACACCAGCAACTGGAAGCTAACGGTTGCCTGGGAACCACCAACCAATGTCGGTGCTGGGGTCAGCAGCTACCGAGTGCTGCGCTCGACTGACAACAGTAGCTTTACTCAAGTTGCTACCACTGCCGGTACTAGCTATGTCGATACGGGCTTAAGCCAAATCGCCTACTACTACAAGATTCAGGCTTGTGATAGTGCCAATAACTGTGGAGCTGCCAGCGCAACTGCTAGTCAAACACCAACTGGGCGCTTTACCACGCCAGCTGGCCTGGTTTCCAGCCCATCCGTCACCGTCAAATCCCGCTCAGCTCGTATTACGTGGGCAACAGATCGTAATAGCGACAGTCGTATTCAGCTCGGTACTAGCTCCGGCAGCTACTTTGACGCTGAGACTGCCAAGTCCAACCAGACCAAGAACCATGTGATTGAGTTGAATAACCTTGAGGCTGATACTCAGTACTTCTACAAAGCTCGCTGGACAGATGAGGACGGCAACACTGGTAGCAGCAGCGAACTGGTCTTTAAGACGTTGCCAGCTCCAACCGTCAAAGATGTATCGACCAGGCGGATTAACTTAAGCTCGGCAATTGTCCAGTTCACCTCCAAAGACGCTGTTCGGGTAAAAGTCTACTACGGTCCCAACGAGAGCTTTGGTGGTGTTACGACCGTCAATACTTCCACCAGTGAATCTGCCTATACCGTCGAACTGGCCGGACTGAGTGACGGCACTAAATATTTCTACAAGATTAATACTATTGACTCTGACGGCAACGAGTACAATAGCAACCGAATTGACAGCTTCGTGACTCCTGCCCGACCACGGATTACCAATGTCCAGTTCCAACCGGTGACTGGTCAGCCTACTAGCACCCAGAAAATAACCTGGGAAACCAATGTGGCCTCCACTTCATTGATTCGCTACAAGACCAATGGTGAACCCCAGAAAGAAGTCAGTAACTCTGAGTTAACCCGCAACCACAGCATCACGATTGAGGGACTACTGGATGATAGTGTCTACAGCTTAACTGCCGAGTCACGGGACAGTTTAGGTAATCTGGCAACCTCCGACGCTCAAACTTTCCGGACCGAACTTGATACTCGCTCACCAGAAGTCAGCCGACTAAAGGTAGAAACATCGATTCGAGGAGTTGGCAGTGACGCTCGAGGCCAGCTGATCGTGTCCTGGCGGACTGACGAACCAGCCACCAGCCAAGTTGCCTATGACAAGGGTGCCTCTGGCACGAACTACGCCTCCAGTACGGCCGAGGATGGGGCTTTGACCACCGAACACATGGTTATTATCTCTGATCTCGATACTTCCCAGGTTTTCCACTTGCAAGCCATTTCACGAGATAAAAGCGGCAACAGCGGTAAGAGTGATGACCGAGCAGCCATTATTGGTCAACCAAGTGATAGCGTCATCGATATTATCCTAGGCACGTTGGAGAGGATATTTGGCCTATGAGTCGCACCACCCCACCACTGATTGAGGCCAACCACGTCAGTAAAGATTTTGTGCTCAACAACCAAAATCTGAACGTCTTAAAAGACATTAGCTTCAACGTGCCAGATGGTAGTTTCACAATTATTCATGGTCCATCGGGCAGCGGTAAGACTACTCTGCTTAACACCATTACTGGTATGGAAGCGCCAACCTCTGGGGTAGTTAAGTACGAAGGCAAAGATATCTATGAACTCAGTGAGAGTGAACTAGCTCATTTTCGGGCTAAGACCATGGGTATCGTCTACCAGTCCAACTACTGGGTGCCATCGCTCAACATCCTGGAAAATGTTGCCTTGCCGCTCTATTTCTTAGGCTATGACCGGGCCAACGCTGAACGTGAAGCCCAAGAGTCGCTGCGTCGAGTTGGCATGGAAGAACACAAGCACACGCTGCCAATCCTGCTATCTGGTGGTGAGCAGCAGCGAGTGGCAATGGCTCGGGCGCTGGTCAGTAATCCAAACTATATCGTGGCTGATGAGCCAACCGGCAATCTAGACAGTAAAAACGGTGACAATATTATTGCGCTGCTGCAATACTTCCACCAAAAGCTCGACCGCACGATTATTTTAGTCACCCATAACGAAAGCTACTTGAAATACGGCACTCAGGTACTCAGCCTCAAAGATGGCAAGATTGAAGAATCTACCTCAAAGAGACCGAAACAGGCCACCAGCACCGCCCTACCAACTAACTCGGCCAAGTTTATGTCGGTGATTCAAAACCTCAAGCCAATTAAGTTACGCATGTTGACCCATATGGCGCTGGCCAACCTAAAGTTTAAGCGTTTCCGAAGCAGCCTGACGATTTTAGGTGTCACCATTGGTATTGGCTCCGTCTTTTTGCTGTTGTCGTTTGGCCTGGGGTTGCAATCGCTCGTCCAAAAGCAGATTATTGGCACCGATTCAGTCAAGGTGATCAATGTGTCCAGTGCCAACTCAGAACTGCTGAAGCTGGATGATACGGCTCTAGGGCGTTTTAATAACATCGGTGGTATTGAGAAGATTGGGAAACAGAATACATCAGCTGGGGCGTTTAAGATAGATTCAGCCAATTCGGATGCCGTAGTTTACGGAGTAGATAAGAACTTCCTGGAGCTCAGTAACGTTAACCTCGCAGCTGGCAAGCAACTCAATCCGGATTCATCGAGTGAGTTGCTTATAACCAAGTCACTGCTGAATTCAATGGGCTACGAAGATGCCAACAAAGCCCTCCAAAAACAAGTCAGTGTAAGTTTGAAGCTGGATGATGGTGAGAAGTCATTCGATCAGGCCTTTACGATTGTCGGCGTGATTGACGCTGGTAACAGTTCAGCCCTCTACATTCCGCAAGCCGACTTCTCGGCCATTGGCGTGAAAGAATACAAACAGGTTAAAGTAGTCGCTCGAGACCAAAATGATGTAGGCACTATCCGCCAACAGCTAGAGACATTTGGCTACCAAACCTCCTCACCCCTCGATACCCTAGCCCAGGTCAACCGCTTCTTTAACTTCTTTAACGTGATTCTAGTCGGCTTTGGTGGCATTGGTATGTTTATTGCCGTAATTGGTATGGTCAATACCTTAACTATTGCACTGGTGGAACGAACCAAAGAGATTGGCCTGATGATTGCTCTAGGCGCTCGCCGTCAAGACATGCGTCGACTGTTCATTACCGAATCGCTTCTCTTGTCACTCATCGGTGGCTTCATTGGGGTAATTGCGGCTATCGGCTTTGGCGCAGTGATTAATGAACTCCTGAAATACGTGTCAGCTCGTCGTGGTATTACCGAGAGTTTCTCACTATTTGCCACACCGATCTGGCTAATTCTACTGACTATCGGTTTTATGTGCGGAGTTGGCTATGTAGTTTCTTATCTTCCAGCCAGACGAGCAGGACGCATCAACCCGATTGACGCTCTGCGGCGGGAGTAACATCAAGGATAAATTAAAAGAGACTTCCGTCCTCTCGCAAGTGATGTGACGCAAGCCTCTTATGCTGCTAAGTATACACTAGCTTCCGGCTGGGCATAAGGACCGGAATAAAGAAATCCACTTGCTTTGGACCTACTTTAGATATCGACGAGTGTCATTAGCTCATCATCGTCCAGAGCTGTCCAGATCAGGGCTTCACTATCCATGTTATGTAGTGCTTTTTTGGTTGTGGTATAGACCTCCAGTTCTTCATCTGGTTCAAGGTGACTAATGACACCTTTGACGATACGGCGTATCATACGCTCCACACTGGCAGTTTCAGCAATGAACAAGAGTTTTGGTGGTTCTGTATTTGTAGCCTCCCAGCCGCCAGTATCAAAGAAGTTGATGTAGGCAGCTATACGCTGGAATAAGGGGCGTTTTTCTTGGGCGGCTGGTACCACATCAAGAAAGAAGCGCTTAGTGGTGTCTTTGATAGTCATTGATATAAAGGCATCGGGCGGCAGCTCGGGAAAGTAAGTAAATCGGCTCATGTCACGGCGCAGGTAGGCTTTGAGTTCAGGGTAGCGGGATTTGAGGGCTACAACGGCTGAAAAGACGTCTATATGATGAGTAATGGTGGGTTCTTTCAGGGATTTATCACGGTAGCTGGCTTTGATGACTTTCTCAGTAATGTAATCATGCTTGGGCAGACTGGCCAAGAAACGCAGACCTTTGGGTGTTAGAAAGTAGGCTGCTGGTAGGCCCCTAATCTTCGATTGGTTGTCTAGTTTGCTGCCCACTAACTCGTGTTTTATAAGGACCGAGAGCTTTTTATATAACGTGCTGTCATTTATTTGCAAGACTCTAGCAAGTAATACCCGACTACCAAACCGATATTTATACAGAACTTCTAATATGTCTATTTGACTTGGCTTTATGGCTGATCGACCATCTATCTTCTTCATTATCACTCACTCGCTTCATTTCTATATATTTATATACAAGAAAGAGAGAAAAAGAGCAATAGACTACAGATGTAAATAAGGGTAAATAGGTGGAATATCGGGATTCCATGTAGTTTGAACAACGAAGTAAATAATTAGTATTGCTTTTTATTTTAATTAGTAATACTATTTATATAGAGGTTGTACGTTAACAATTCGGCTAATGAGAGGTAGTAAATAGGAGGGTATATGGTATCAACTAAGGTGTATCATGTCTTTACGAATGAACAGGATGAATACGTAGAGGATTATAGTAAGGCACTGGTACTGTTTACTAAATGGGTTACCGAATACGGTAGTGCCCGACTTTACGAAGAGACGTTTGAAGACGATGAACTTCAGAGTGAAGACTGTATAGGCAGCTTCGGTTATTTTCCGTGGTAACTGATACGGATATACGCAGATAGTAGCAGAAAAGCAGATTATGCGTTAAAATAGGACTAATGTCCAGAAAGATAGTCAGTATGCAAGTCAAGGTTTCAGAAGCGGTTAGAAAGCGCGCTAGAGCTGTTGCAAAAGATAATGGAAAAACACTCAATGAGTTTATTATGAGCCTGTTCTCCAATGCTGGAGATAAAGAACTTAAGAAACTCGTAGAACAAGAATTAAAAAGCAGACCAAAACCAGGACGACCCTGGGATAAGTAATTATTAGCCGGATTGTTAGCGTATGGGCCTCTTTATACATGGAGGGTATATGTCGAGGCCAAAAGGTAGCAAGAACAATTCAAAACCGCTCGTTGTTGAAACGTTTTCATACACGACCGAGCAGCGGATTACGTTGTTTGCTCACCTGATTGTCGAGAAAATACTTGAAGATCAGCGCAATGGGCGTATTTTCCTCAAAGTGATAAGGCAAGAAGATGTCCCAAAACAGTAAACCTCGCAACGGACTACTTGCCATACGGGTGTCCTCTGATAAACAGGGGCTGGACGGTGACTCACCGGAAGCTCAACGTGAGCAAGGTGAACGCTACGCCGCTACACACAATATTATTATTACCGAAACTGTCATCCTGATGGAGTCTGCCTCGCACGAAGACCAGCCAATGCAGGAAGTTATCAACCGCTGCAAAGACAAGAGTAAAGGCATTGAGGTAGTGTTAATTAAATCTATTGACCGCTTTACTCGTGGTGGCGGTGACTACTATTCCCCCTTAAAAAGACAGCTAACCAAACTTGGAGTTGCTCTTGAGGATATGTACGGTGTCATTGGTAAACGACAAGTTAATACGTTGGAACACACTGGCTTCAAATACTACTGGAGTGAGTTCAATCCTACGCAGAAATCCGAATACTTAGAAGCGGAACGAGCTAAAGACGAAATGCGCGACATTATGAGCCGTATGATCGGTGCCGAAATCCGCTACACCCAGCTTGGTTACTGGATGCGCCAGCCGCCGTATGGTTTTATTAGTCAGAAAGTTGATACCAAGAATGGTAAACGCCTTATCTTGCAACCACATCCCGAAGAATCACCGTATATGATACGACTGTTTGAGATGAGAGCCGAGAGTATTTACAGCGACCAGCAGATCGCTGATGAACTCAATCGACTTGGTTTTAGAACCCGCATCCGCTATGTGCGTGATAAATATGATCGGACCAAGATTGTCAGACAAATCGGCGGACATAAAATGACCGCTAAAATGGTTGACCGCTACGTACACAACCCGATATATGCTGGTGTGATTAAAGAGAAATGGACGTACGATAAACCAGTCAAAGCCCAGTTTGACGGTCTGGTATTGCCAGCACTGTATAACGCAGCTAATCGGGGCAAGTACATCATTAAGATTGACGCTCAAAACGTCGTAACGCTGTACCGCAAACAACCGCCAGCACACTTGACGAATAAGAATATGCACAATCCAGAGTTTCCATACAAAAAGGTGGTGACATGTTCAGAGTGCAAGAGAACATTACTTGGCAGTGCCTCACGTGGTAAAGCCGGTAAATACTACCCAGCCTACCATTGCAGTAAGGATGGCCACTATTTCCGTGTCCCAAAGGCTGTATTCGAGCAAACCATAGATGATGTTGTCAGACGGCTTGAGATTGCCCCAGAAAAGCTAGCCGACCTTATGAGCGCTATTGAGCAAGCATGGCTTGAGAAACAAGCTCAGACCGCCCAGGACAACCAGAAAGTCCTAGAACAACGCCAGGCTATTGAAACGCAGATTAAGGCTGGAGTAGACCGCATGAAACTCGTTACCAGCAAAACGGCAATTAAATACATAGAGGAGGATATTGAGGGGCTAGAAAAACAGCTTACCCAGCTAGATGAACAACAAGCTAATAAATCGGCAGAAACGGTAGATATGGAAGTCGTGTTGCAATATGCAAGATACTTGGTGGAACACCTAGCAGATATACTGCTTCACCTCCGTAATCCGCTCCGAAAAGCAGCCTTTTTTGGCGCTATCTTTAACGCAGTACCAACTTACGAAGATTTAGTTGGTGGAACACAAAAAAACAGCCCGATACCAGGGGTAAATGAGCTGTTTCGTATTGCGTTGTCGCCAAATCCTAATATGGTGACCCCACGGGGAATCGAACCCCGATTGCCAGATTGAAAATCTGATGTCCTAACCGTTAGACGATGGGGCCACGGCTAGAAAACTTGAGCTATCTTACCAGTTTTAAGTAGTTTCTTCAAGAGTAAGACCATATTGCTTATTGACTTTTCATGCTACTTATGCTATTATAGTAATTATCTTCAAAATCTGAAGTGTACCCCTTTTACCCAGGAGGTGTGGCATGGCCACCAAGAATACCCGACTGACAGCCATCACGCTAGTGGTGACACTGATCATCATGACGATCATCATTGTGATGATGGTTGCCCAAGGCAACCTGGTGCGCACCGAAGGCAAGCCTCAGTCGACACACGGCGTCGACATGGTGGTGGCAACCACCTCCACGATCGAAGTCACGCACGAACCACGTATAAACAGCGCCTTGCATGGGCGCAGTAGCCTGAACACAAACTGCGCCGTCGAGCTGGCCTTCATCAACAACACCGAGAGCGACGTCGTCATCTCGATCTACGTCGAGACGGTGACCAACTCCGATGAGCACGAGGAAATGATTCCTGCAAAGGGCTCGTTCACCGTGACGCTCATCCGAGCAGAACCTGTCACGTTCGTCTCGGCCGGTGAGGCATCCGGTAGCAGTGACGCACTGGTCAACTGGGCGCCAGACTACTCCGGCTGTCCTAACGGGCCGGCCGTCACCCCGCCCACCGGCGGAGTTGGCGACAGCCAGCAGATTGAGCGACCTGCACCCAGTGCAGATTTGAACTCAGACCTGAATGTCGCCTAAGCTCTATCCCTGAACCGCTGGGTAGTTCAGGGGTCGAACCCCGGTAAGCTAGCCAATAGCTTGCCGGGGTAATTTTTTTAATCTAAGCCACCAGCCTTAATAATATCGGCATATATTCTAGCGCTTGGTCGCACCGTCCGACGCATCGTCTTCCGATCCACTGCTACCAAACCAAACTTGGGCCAATATCCCTTGTCCCATTCAAAATTGTCCAGCAAAGCCCAATATATAAAGCCCTGCACATTCACGCCGGCTCGCATGGCCGAATGCACATTACGCAATAGCTCTTTTATATACCAAGCACGACTCTCATCCTGTCCATCAGCTAGGCCACACTCTGTAATAATTACTGGTTGCTTAGGATAGCGTGCGCCAATCATTTTTAATAATTCCTGCATCCCCTCTGGATGTAAGCCCCAGCCCATGTCGGACGGGTTCTGATCCGAGATTCGCCAATGCAAGCCACGCAAGGTAAATTTAAAATAATAATTCAAGCCAATATAATCTTGGTAAGCTTTAATTTGATCTAAAAAATAATAATTCCCAAACCAGTTTTGCATACCAGCTAAAACCGGTGTCAATAATCTGCCATCGGCGGCATACCACATCATATTTTTAGAAATCCCCACTTTGGCTTTTGGAGAATGCCTCTTAATAGCCTTGTAGGCTCGAATGTGAGCTCGAGGCATTAGTGATGTATATGCCATAAACGCCGCTGCAATATTCTTTTGCTGTGGTGGCCAAAATCCCAACCAATACGAAAAACTAGCAAAAACCTCCGGCTCATTCATGGTGCACCAGTAGCGTACATCATGGCCAAATTCCTTTGCCATACGCTCGGCGTAGTGCTCAAAATCAGTAATGGTCTTAGGATTAGTAAAGCCACCCTGATCTTCCACCCACTTTGGCAATGAAAAATGCCATAACGTAACCAGTGGTTCAATTCCGCGCCGATGAAGTGCCGTGATGACTCGACGATAATGCTCAATTGCCGAGCTATCAAAAACACCACGCTGAGGCTGAATACGACTCCACTCGAAAGAAAAACGATGGGCATTATGATGCAAGGTGCGGGCAATATCAAAATCTTTTTCGTACCGATTAAAGTGATCCACACCTCGCCCAGAAATATAATTTTCAGCCGTAATGGCTTCATCTTTAATGCGATACCAATGCACTGCTGGAGTGTCGAAAGCTTTTTTAGATCCTCGCGCTAATGCTGTAGCGTGCTTTTTTTCCCATTCGGTCCAATTATTATCCTGATGACCCTCAACTTGGTGCGAACTTGTGGCAGCTCCCCACAAAAAGTTCTTTGGAAACTGCAGGTGTGGTGATTTATTAGACATATACCCATTATTATACTTGTCAGTGGACATAACTTCGAGTTAGCATAAACATAATACCCTCAAAAACCAGGAGGAGGCGCACCTTGTCTAAACGTAAGCGACGCCCCTATGCCCGTTTTAGCGTCAAGGCAACTCGGCGTAACCTAACTAAGTTACTGGAACTCGACTTAAACGTTCATCATATACACTACCCACGTCGTGCCTATGAAGCCGATCCGATCGCCAAACAATTTCGCGAGCTCCCCTGCCAACGCGTTATTACTGAGGTTAGCGACCACACCGCCCTGCACCGCAATCAGCCACAGCCCAATATGCCAACTCATCGGCAGATGGTAGCCGTTATCAACAACTGCTCCAACTCTGGTTGTGATCGACAGGGCTGCACTAAGCCGATTAAGCTCGCTTGCGACCCGACACGAATAGACTTGGCCACTTTGCCGGCAACAGTAGTGGCAATCCGTCCATTTACGTAATTTTTTTCAATACCCCGCTGCATCAGTCGTGTGGGGTAATTTATCGATCAGTTTATGCGCTCATAACAAAACCCTTATGGTATAATTTAGCTCAAGATGCAGATTGCCTCGATTAAAGCCTACCAGGTACTCGACTCGAGGGGGGAGCCGACAATCCGCGTTCGTATGGAATCCGCCAGTGGTAACCATGCGCGGTTTGATGCGCCCAGCAGTTTGTCGGTTGGAGTGCGCGAGGCCAAAGAGCGTCGTGATAATGCTGGTGGTGGTTACGACGGCAATACTGTTACTGGCAATATTGAAGCTATTGAAAATATCATTGCGCCAAAATTTATTGGTTACCCCCTAGCCCATCAAGCTGACTTTGACACTCTCCTCAATGCCCTCGATGGTACGCCGGATAAATCCAACCTGGGTAGCAACACCTTAACTGCTATGAGTGGAGCCTACTTCCTGCTTTCCTGCTACGAGCAAGATAAAGAAGTTTGGCGTGCCACCGCCGATATTCTTGGCACTACACCAGATATGCCTCGACTATATGCCAATTTAGTGTCGGGCGGTGCCCATGCTCCAGGTTTGGATGTGCAGGAATTTATGATTGTACCTAAGAGTACCGATCCTGCCGCCTCGCTTGAACTAATTTATAGCGTGCACCATACAGCCAAGCAAATTTTCCGCTCACTCTATGGTCCTAGCGTTGAACTAGTTTCTGAAGAAGGATCGATGGCGCCAATTGGCATTGCCACCGAAACTGTGCTGGAAGCTTTTGAGCAACTTTCCCGACGCTACAATCAGGCCTATCAAATCGCCCTCGACATGGCCGCCTATAATCTCTTCCAGGACGGACAATACACTCTGGGCGGTCAGGCTATCTCAATGGATCAGCTGGGCGCTACTTATATGCAGTGGGATCAGCGCTTCCCAATTCTTTCCATTGAAGATCCGTTCGCAGAAAATGATATTGAGGGATTAAAATACCTACTCACCCAACCGAGTCGTAAATTTATGGCTATTGGCGATGCCACAACCGCAACTGCAGCTGGCCGGATTGCCGAGCTTGGCCAGCAACGACTAATTGGCGGAGCAGTCATTAAGCCCGATCAAACCGGCACAATTACCGAAATGCTAGATGCCATTCGGGCTGCTCTGCAATCTGGCGTGAAGGTAATTCTAGCTCATCGATCAGGCGAAACAAACGATACTTATCTAGCTGATATTGCTTATGGCGTTGGAGCTTTTGGACTCAAGGCTGGAGCGCCTGTGCGCGGTGAGCGAGTGGCAAAATATAATCGGCTAATAGAAATTGCCGATGATATCCGACCGCCAGCTCAGCCGGTGCAACAAAATACAACAGCCGCAGTTAATCCAGGCCTAGCTCCACTACCTCCTCAGAGTCCACCGCCTACGCCGCAAGCTCCGCCTGTTATGCCAGCGCCATTAGTCAACCAAATGCCCCCTACGCCACAAGCTCCGCCACCAGCACAAACAGCTAGCGCCATACACTTTGATCGACCTCTCTACCCCACACCAGCTCCACCAATCCCTCAGGCCCCGCCACTCACACCAATTCAATCACCTCCGCCCATTCCTGCACCAAGGCCCCAAATTTCACCTAGCGTGAGTGATAGTCAGCCCCTCGCCGAGCCAGGACCAACCGCAAGCTACAATAGCGGCGCCCCTCTTTAAGCGCTAAAATTAAAGACTATCTGTTTACGCTCGAAGAAGATGGCCCCATACAAACTCGGTGCCATACATCGCTATCGGGCTCCATGTTTGCACTATGCATCTGATAAAACTGAGCTGCCTTACTATTTGGATTACAGTACCGCTTTAAACCATTGTTAATTAAAACATTATCGCTAGCTGGTGTATAAATCCAATAGATTAGAAAGATAAAAATAATCATCCAAATAACATTTAAACTAAAACTTAAGAAGAACAACAGCCTATAGGTTCGATCCTGACGCGATAGATGAGCTTCAATTTTATCGCGTCCCACAAATTTATGTAGTTTGGATGTTTTGGGTTTCGATTGAGCTTTCTTTGCCATGATCTTCTCCTACTTTGTTAATGCCATCACTGCAGGCAACTTCTTGCCAGCTAATAGCTCCAGGGCTGCACCACCGCCAGTTGAGATAAATCCAAACTCCTTATGCATACCCAAAGAGTCAATAAATCCAACCGTATCACCACCTCCAATAACCGACAAAGCCCTAGAGCTAGCAATTGTTTTTGCAACTACTGTTGAGGCCGTGCGGAAAGCTTCTTCCTCGGTGTAACCAAGCGTACCATTCCAAAATATTGTTCGAGCATCCTGCAAGGCAACATGTATATTGGTGGTACTAGCCGGACCGATATCAAGCGCCATATCACCATCATCTAACTGCCCAACAGTAACCGTTCGTGTACGCTTCGATGTCGGACTAGATGCCACCACTACATCAACTGGCAAAATAATTTCAATATTCTTATGTTTTGCAGTAGCTAGTATCTCACGGGCAACCGTGAAGCCTTTTTTATCCAGTACACTAGCTTGCATATTATGGCCTTGTGCCGCCAAAAAAGTATTGGCCATCACTCCAGAAATAATAATTGTGTCAGCTTTTTTCATGAGATTTTTCATAAACTCAATCTTGTCAGATATTTTTGCCCCACCAATGATGGCTACAAACGGTTTTTTGGGTGCGGTCATCAAGCTAGATAATGTCACCACTTCGGTCTGCAATAATTTACCAGAAGCATGAGGTAAGAGTTTAGGTACCCCCACCAAAGACGCATGCGCCCGATGAGCTACCGCAAAAGCATCATCTACATATACTTCTGCCAAATCTGCGAGCTGACGCGCAAACTTAGGATCGCCAGCCTCTTCTTCAGCGTGATAACGTAAATTCTCCAATAAAGCTACCTGACCGAAACGCATCTGCAAAACTTTTTCTCGCACCGAATCTCCCACGCAGTCGTGCAAAAATAACACCTCACGCCGTAACAACTTTGAAAGCAATACTGCAACTGGCTCCAGAGAATATTGTGGATCGGACTTACCGTCTGGGCGACCAAGGTGACTCGCTAAAATTATTTTGGCCCGCTGACTGATTAAGTATTGAATAGTTGGCAGAGCTGCCTCAATCCGCAACTCATCTATTACTACACCTTTGTGGAGTGGTACGTTAAAGTCTACTCGTACCAATACGCGCTTATCTCGCACAATCAAATCTTCTAATCTATTCATCACTATCATATTAATTTTCCTCTTGAAGCTGGAAGAGTTGTGCCGGATCAGCATAGCGCCCGTCCCACCGCCCCAGGTTGTTATAAGTAATCATTGCAGCTACCAGTAAGGCAAATATCAATACTCCAATCCGATAATTCTTACTCTTATCTTTACGAATAAGATGGATAATTTTAACAAACCCCGCCCCCAGCAAATAGAAAATGATAAAAATCACCAAAAACATGCCAAGATCAATCAACTGCATACTTCTAGTCTATCGCCTACACGGGGCTTTGTGCAACTTACTTATGCTTAAGCCGAAGCTTCACCTAGTTTACGTCGGATTAATTCCAGGACACCACGAGGAGTTTGATCGGCTTTTATAAGATAATCCGCCCCCATCGACTTAGCTTTTTCAATATCATTTGGATTGTTGGAGTTGGTAAGAAAAACAATTTTAGTACGTGAAAAATCGTAGCCATCATTTTTTAGTTGATTAACCGCTTCAATACCAGTCATCTCGGGCATATTAATATCAACCAAGGCTAGGCGTGGTTGATGCTGCTTAATTAGCGTCACTGCCTCGCGACCATTTACACCCATGGCGATATGGTAACCAGCTTTAGCTAGCTTGACTTGATACATGCGTGAAATAAACGGATCATCTTCAACAACAACGACATCGGCCTTTTCATTGACACTCGGAACATCAGATTTATGCACTTTATCTTCCATGATTAAAAATTATACCGCTTATCCTATCTGATGGCTAGCAACCAACCCCGACCTATATCCTACTAGTAATAAACTTATTAGTATAAAAACCCTGAAAATCCTTGTATCCCTCTTTTCTAATACTAAAAACCCCCTGTTTAATACCAGATTACTCCGTAGCCGCCTCATCACCCACAGCACCAGTCAAATCCTCGCCCGCGGCCTTGACTGGTAACTTAAAGCCAAAGGTCGACCCCTTACCCTCTTCGCTCTCAAAAATAACTTCACCACCCTGATCTTTCGTAACTCTACCAACTAAGAATAAGCCAAGCCCCGTGCCATCAGGGCGAGTCTTTTGAGCATTCGGTGCACGATAAAACTTTTGAAAGAGCTTGGCTTGTTCAGCCTTTGGCACACCAATACCGTTGTCTACTACCCTAAAGCTTACCCAGCCAGCATTAGCTTCGAGATAAACATCCACCTTACCACCATCTCGAGCAGTCGATGAATAATAAATTGCATTGTCCATCAAGTTCATCAAGCACTGCCTGGTCTTACCTTCGTCAATCTGCAAAATTGGCACTGGCTCTTTTGGTACATGAAAATTAATCACCACGTGCTTCATTTCTGCCGCAGTTGCTAGCATACTAATTTCTTCCGGTAAAACTTTATTGAGATCTACATCCGTGCGCTCAATCTTAAATTTACCAGATTGAATACGCGATACATTCAAAAGGTCATCCACTAAGCGCGTCATCCGTGTAGCGGCATCAAAAGACTGCTTGAGTGTTTCCTTCTGCTCTTTTGAAACTCGCCCAAAGTCCCCATCCATCACCATCGAAGTATAGCCCCGCACAGCCGTTAATGGCGTACGTAATTGATGTGAAGCCATCGAGATAAACTCATCTTTGGCTTTATCCAGCTCTTTCAATTCTGCGTTGGCATGTCGCAACTCGGCCGTCGCCTGACGAACTTTTTCACGCAATGTTTCGTTAAAGCCCTGAATCTCCTGATATGAACGCGCGTTATTAATTGCAATCGCCAATTCATCAGAAATAATCTGCAAGGTCTGTACATCTTGCGAAGAGAATATATCTCCCGACTGCTTCTCCCCCAGCAAAAGGTACCCCACAAACGCCTCTCTAGTACGCAATGGAAAAACAGCCCGAACGTTGTGGCGATCAAGAATATCTCGTTTTTGGGCATCTACTACCTCATCTACCAGCGTCACACCCTTATTAAACCGTGTAAGTTCCGGTGCATGATAGAGCTGCTGGATTTTATTAGCATGGGTTTGATAAAAAATACCATCTTCACCCATCACCACAATATTACTATTGGCTAGATGTATCTGCGCATCAAGTATTTTTAGCACCTTGGCGGAAAGTTTTTCTAATAAAATTTCTGATGCTAATACTCGACCAATGTCTGAAACAAGTTTCTGTGGGTCGTAGCGATCTCGATAAAATACCCTGTCTGTTATCTTCTCGAAAAAGCGCCGAATAGTTGGAAAAGTAAAAGCCAAAACGACGGCCAAAACGACATTAAAGATCTGACGTGAAAGCTGGGTGGTAAGTACATTTTTTAGCAATACTCCTTGCGCCAAACCAAAGGCCAGAAAAGCGTAGATGAGAGAAAAGGCACCAATCGAGAATACGTAGGCTAGCGAGCGAGCGACGACGGCTCGGATATTGAGTAGCCGGTGACGCACAATAGCAAATGAGCTAAAGGCAACAAAAATAAGCACAAAACTGGGTCCGGTATCCAAAAAACTATTAATCCCAAACAAAATTGCCACTGCATTAGTAAAGATAACTGGCACAAATGCAAGAATAATACCGGTAAAGACATATAAGATCTGTTGACGAAGCATACCTCTGGCTTTACGGTAGCTTGTGCCAAGTACGATTAGACCACCACCTACACATAGCAACAGATATGCCAACAGCGGGATGTAGAGTGGGCCTACGACTAGATTATTCTGGCCGGCTGTTATGGATGTGGCGTTCAAATTAGTTGGCGCCAAAAACGTAAAACTAAGCGACGCAACCGCCAAGGCAACAATTAGCCACGGTCGCTTTTTCGGACTAGGTTGAAAACTCAAGCTTAATAAGAGAAAAAATGAGGCACTCAGAACAGCGGGTATAACTGCCAGACGCGACCACAACAATGCAGACGTATCTCGTGTCGCAATCGAGGCTAAAAAATTCGTCAAAAGCCACAGACTTGCCGAAAAGTTGAAGCAAGCTAGCAGTCGGTTTTGGTAACCCTTTGAATTCGCTAGTATGACGATAAGCCCCAGCACGCCAATAGCGACAATGCTAAAGATATACAACACATTGGAAAACATAAACTCATTATATAGTAAAAGAATGGGGAGGTCTCATAAGACCTCCCCATATACTGGAGCCGAGATCATGCCCTCAGTGGCCCACGCGTAAAACGCGGGATCACAGTCATGCATATTCTTCTCAAACTCCAGCAGATCCATGATGTAGGGCGGGATTGCCCAATCATGAAAGCCGATATCGCCACATTGCTCGAAGGTAGTATGAATGGCGGTATTGAGAAACTCAGTCCTCTCTGCCTCCATCACGATACCCCAGTGGGTTACCCCCAAACCTCGAGAAGTCTGGAAGGCTGCCCGGTACAACTCGAGTGCGATATTGGCAGATCGGCTCGCCTCAACTACAACCACCGTACCAAGCTCCTCAAGTTGCCCCGTGTGAAAAAGTGCCATCGGGACTTCCGGATGCCAGAGCTGGCAGTCGGTAATGAATGGCGGCAAATGCCGACCGGCGCCGATCATGCGCAACGCCCCGATGCAGATGTCACCGTCAAACGCGCCGAAAACGCGGCTCTGGTCGTCGAACTGGCGGTAGTCGTAGGGGTAGTTCTCCTCGCGGAAGATCTTCTCCTCAACAGCCAGTGCGGCCTCACGCTCAGCACCCTCGACCAATCGCACCTGAATGTCGGTCATCTTGATTCCTTTCCGCTCAACGTGAGCGAGTCGATTTGCGCACAAAGCGCATTCGGATAGCTGACAACTTCTCTCGCATTCGGTCCACCTTCGCGGCAAGCCGCAACAGTAGACCATGGCCCAACTGATATTTGAACACCAGCGTGAGCGCAACCATGAAGGCGATGCTGGACGGGATGAGCCACTGGGGAAAGTTACGCCCCCACACCAGCACGTAAATGTACGGTGCGAAGGTTACAACGCGGTTGTACCAGATGGCTCGCCGAAAAGCGACCTTGTCGCTGCACCGATAAGAGCGCACGAGCAAGTACCACGAATACCATACCTGAGGCCAAGTAATGAGGTATAAAGCAATGAAAATGGCGGGGTTAACCGCATAGTAGTCGGCCCTATCTAGGAGGCCATTCCAGAAATCGTGAAGCATGGCTACTCCTTATTTGAGGTACTTTTCACGAATAGGTATATGATTATATCATATTTATTCATTTTTTACAATATTTATTTGTCAAAAATTGCCCTTGGAGGCTTGAAGCCATTAAAGCCATTTGCAAGCGCATTCGTGTATGCTCCAACATCATAAAAACGCAATTTATCGCCTAATTTTAGGTCATGAGGTAGCCGCACAGAAGTTGTAATTGTATCAATACTGTCACAGGTTGGTCCCGCTAAAACATAGCTTGCCTGCTTTGTTGACTTATTCTCAAGTGCCTCAACCCGATACTGAATGTTGCCCTGGAAGTTCATTGCTTCAAAAAGTGCATTATATGTTCCAGCGTCTAGGTAAAGCCAGGTCCCTCCACGCCGCACTGTCCGATGAATAATACTAGTAGTTAACGTTGCCACATTTGCCACCATGAATCTTCCCGGCTCAGCGAAAACAACTGGAATTTTGAGTGAGCGAACATATGGCCTGATCACTTTTGCTATGTCTAAGAGGCTGGGTGCCTTCATATTGCGATACCCGTAAGGAAATCCACCCCCTAGATCCAGGGCTTCTATTTCTATTCCCTGTGCACGTAGTACACCCTGTATTCTCTTCACTTTCTCAAGTGCATATTTCCACGTATTGAGCTTGAGCGACTGCGAGCCAACATGAAAACTCAGTCCATAAAAGCGCAAACCTGCCTCTTGGGCTTTCTTCACTAAAGCCAGAGCTTGTCGCTCTTCTGCTCCAAACTTATCTTGCAATGAAAATACGCTCCCACGTTCGTAAACACGAAGACGCAAAAGCACCGAAGCTCCAGGTGCACCTTTTGAAATCTTCGAGATTTCTTCTGCAGAATCATAGGCAAAGACCGTTATACCTTTCCTATGAGCGAATTCAATGTCTCCTGGTATTTTAACCGGATTACTAAAAATTATTTCCCTTGGATCAACATCATTCGCAATTAATAGCGCTATCTCACTTTTAGACGCAACTTCAAAGCCCGACCCTAATCCCTGTAAAGTTTTCACTACTTCCGGCATTGGATTGCTTTTAAGCGCGTATCTCAAAGCAATACCAGGTAAGGCCTTCTCAAAAACACTATAATTCTTATGGATTTTTTCTAAGTCATACGAATAATATGGAGTTTTTTCTGCAAGATTCATCTCTTCATACTCTACAATTTTCCCGATAAAAATACTAGAATATAACTAATGTGTAGTGCTAGGCACAATAGTATTGACTATACTTAGCATAACTGTTATAATATACACATAATTCAATCTTTCTATGGATACAACACAATCACGAAAAAACATTGGCTTCCCCGCAAAGCGTAGCGACTGGAACAAAACTCCAGCCGTTTTTGATGACCACACGCTTAAAATTTCCGGACACCCCGTTATGGAAGACTGGGAAGACGGCTATATGAAGCGCCTTGCCCAAATTGCAACTATGCAGGGTGGTCGAGTGCTGGAGCTTGGTTTCGGTATGGGTATCTCAGCGGGCTACATACAAAGCTCAGAAAACCTCAAAGAGCATATAGCTATAGAATGCCACCCGGATGTGATCAAGAATGCCGTTTCTATGTATCCTGATCAAATAGCAAGTGGCAAAATGCATCTTATGTCTGGTTTTTGGGAAGATATTACTCCACTACTTAAGGATAGTAGCTTTGACGGTATTCTTTTTGATACGTACCCACTAACAGAAAAAGAGATTCATGGTAATCACTTCTGGTTCTTCGAAGAGGCATATCGACTCCTGAAAAAAGGCGGGGTACTCACCTACTATTCTGATGAGGCAACTAAATTCTCAGAAAAACATCTATTGCGCCTTAAAGCTGCCGGATTTCATGATATTACTTATGAAGTAGTTGACGTCGATCCTCCAGCTGATTGTGAATATTGGCAAGATAAAACAATCATTGCTCCAATTGTAGCGAAATAGTAGAACTCATTAATACTTTGACCCCGTGCAAGCAAGCTCTGCTCGCCTGATCAAATTCGCTAATGCCTGAGGGGAGCCATGTTACTCAAACACCCTCTAATTCCGCTAACAAACTTTCTTCAGTCATATCTTCAGCTTGGGTGACGACCGAAAGTAGCCAATGTGCTTCTTTAGCTGATAAATACTTTTTGGCCACTACGCGCATATCTTCTATCGTAACTGAATCTAGCTCGGCATAATATTCAGCTGGCGATTGTAATTTCCGCCTATGACATAATTCGTCAAAATACCAGTTGAGAAAATCACTCGAGCGCTGCAGGCCTCCCTCTTGAGAGTTCATTATTTGACCTTTAGCCCGCGCAAACGCAACTTCATCAATCTCGCCATCCGCAATCGATTGTACATACGTAAAACATTTCTGCAAAAGATGCTCTAGATTTTTATGTGGAACTTGGTCAGAAAAGCCAAACCCACTATGCTCCGATTGATTCATCACAAACGCTCGAATGCCGTAGGTTAAGCCAGCTTCGCGCAGTTCACGTTGCATAACAGAACCCAAGCCACCTGCCAGATATGTTCGCAAAACTCGTCTTGTGGCCAGTGTTTGATCATCTAAATAAGGTACGTAGAAGCGCAGATCAAACGTTGATACATCTTGTGCGGTTGCTCGCGAAACAATAATATTCTTTTTCGAAATACGATTTAGCTGAGGTTTATAAAAACTATGCTTTCCTTGAGGTGCATATTTTAGGCCCAATCTAAACTGCTGCTTCAGCTTCTTGATAGCAGAGTTAGAAATATCACCACAGACCACAAAATGCAAATTTTGGAGAATATAATACTGATGATAAAAATCTAAAATATCTTGGCGTGAGATCTTTGGTAGTTTTACAATACGATCATTAATTGTTGATGTAATATCACCCCACAATGCTTGAGAGATATTTTCCCACACCAGATAACCGTCTTCTTCACGATTACGATGTAGCTCATTATGAATTACCTGCTTTTGCTGGGTAATAGATTTTTCTGCAAACAGTGGAGTGTAGAGCTGAGCAATGACGTGTTTCTGAATCAGCCCTAGCGAAGCCTGTGGGCCACTGAATTCGTACCAGTTAAACCCTGGACTGGTGGCAGCATTGTGATAAATGCCGGCAGTTTCAAGCTCAATCGACATTGTCTTGCCACTAGGATATGTAGAGTTACCTTCAAAAGCTAGATGCTCTAAAAGATGTGGTAGTTCGTATTGGTGTTTTGGTGCTAGATTAAAGCCGCTATTTACAATGGTCATAAAATGCACCATTGCCTTACCGGGTGTTTGAATAATGGTTAGTGGCACACCAGGAAATATTTCATCCTGCACAATTGCGTGGTCGAGATACGCCGCCATACTACTCCTTGTCTTTTTCGCGGGCAAGATGATGGACTTTTACGTATCCCGCTGTCTCTTTTTCGCTCAGTACCCTACCTTCTTGAATTACTGCAAATCTAGATATCTTGGCGTCATCTAAAAATTCTCGATCATGACTGACCACAATGAGAGAACCAGGATAGGTAGCCAGCGCTTTACCGAGCGCTTCGGCGGCCCGTACATCGAGGTGGTTGGTTGGCTCGTCCATAATAAGCAAGTTTGTAGCTCGCAGGGCGTGTACGGCTAAAAATGCCTTACCCCGCTGACCAGGACTCACTCGATTAGCCGGTAACATTTGCGATTCGCGTGCAATACCAAAGCGAGCTAATTCGGTGGCAGCTTTCGTGCCATCGGCACCAGACATCCGGGCCACATTATCCACCAATGGCTCATCCGGGCGATCAAACTCTGGCTGTTGCTCCACTAGCCCAATACATGTAGCTTCAGCAACCTCACGCTTACCTTTTGCTGGCATCAATAAGCCTGCGAGTAGCTTTACAAAAGTAGATTTCCCTTCGCCGTTTGGGCCAATCACCGCCACTCGATCACCACCGCGAACTGTATAATTATACGGACCGAGCTCCTTGTCTTCGTACTTGGCAGTGGCTTTTTCGAGCTTCACCATATCGCCACCCGGCTTTGTATCGGTCGTAGGGAAGAGTAGCTTCAAATCTATCTCCTCATCTGGTCTTTCAATATCCTCCAGCCGACCCAGGCGAGTCTCCAGGGCCTTAGAAGCTTTAGCTAGTGTCTTGCTGGCATTCTCATTTTTCTTATCAGTAGCCATTTTATCGTTATCTTTGGCACCCTTTTCCGCCCGATCAGTCCGCACACTCTGAGCCATCTTACGTTGCATCGCACCTTCAAGCTTAGCCCGCTCGTTAACAGCTTCACGATGGGCTTTGGCCTGGCTGGCCCGCTCCCGCTCCTGAGCCACACGCCAATCGGTATAGCCACCGCCAAAAAACTCCATCCCACCAGCATCTGGCTTAAGATCAACAATTTTATTCATGGTTTCTTTTAAGAATCGACGGTCGTGCGAGATAATTAGAAAGCCAGCCTTAGAGCCAGCTATAAAGCGCTCGAGTATTTCAATCCCAGCAATGTCCAAATTATTGGTCGGCTCATCCAGGAGGAAGATATCATATTTGGCCACCAAAATAGAGGCCAGAGCCAGCTTGGTTTGCTGACCACCGGAAAGATCGCCAACTTTCTTATCTAGAAAACTAGTTGTCAGGCCAACTTCTTGGAGGGCCCGTGGCAAACGCTCGTCTAACGTATAAGCGCCGATAGAATCAACTTTTTCTAGGGCCGTATTATAGGCATCTTCGTCTTCTAGCATATTAGCACTGGCCGTCTCCAGCTCGGCATAGGCTACTCGAATACCAGTCAGCTCTTCAATGCACTCACGACAAGTGAGATTATGCCAAGGCGTAAGCTCTTGGGGCATAAAGCCGGCGATATCACGCGTACGGTCAATCTGCCCATCGGTTGGCACGAGCTTGCCCTCAATGAGTTTCAAAAGTGTAGATTTTCCAGCACCGTTTGAGCCCACCAAACCAATGCGATCGCCAGGCCCTATCGTAAACGAGATTCCACTGAGTACCGGGGTATGATTATATTCAAATCGTAAATTATTAATCTTTATCATTGATGTTTTCCGAACTTTCATTTTACTACAGATACAGAATAAATGCGCATAAGATTAACGGTTATCTGGGCGGCCGGAAAGATAAAAAAGTTATCTCTAGTACAAAATCTTGAATATGCAGCTAAGGTGAGCTATTGAGTTGGCGCAATCGCAATTACCTTAATGTGAACCTCACCGCTAGGTAGTGAAAAAGATCGCTCTTCACCTACTCTAGCGCCCAATAGTGCTATTCCCAGCGGAGCCTTCACACTGGCCCAATTTTCGTCCATCAGCCAGGCCGCATCACCCGCCAAGCAAACCGAGTGTTCTTGTCCGGCATCTTCATTAAAATACGTCACACATGTACCTATCTCAACTTTTTTTGGATTTTCTGACGGCTCAATAATTTTGGCTTGCTTATACAGGGCCTCTAATCTCGTTAGGCTCAGTGTGGCGATGTTCTTTCTATCTTTTGCAGCATCAAAGGCGGCATTATCATGCCAAGTTTCAGCACCGTTATTAGTAGCTTCAGCCAGCTCCTGCGTAGCTTGCTCATCTTCACTCCGCAGTACTGCGATGCGTCGCTCAATAGCTTCATATTCTGCTCGACTAATTTTCGGCTGTGTCATTTATAAATTATAGCAAAAAAGCGTATATAAGGCGAACCTATCAAAGCCATATATTGCCCTAAAGCTAGATATATGATATTATTGGTTGGTTTTTATTATCTTTGATCAATCACTTTTTATTATCATGAAAAAACGCTTACAAATTGGTGTTATGGGTTCGGCCGCAGATCTTGAAAAAAATCAAGATTTATTTTCACTTGCCGAAAAAGTGGGTCAACTAATCGCAAAACAAAATGCCATACTAGTTTTTGGAGCCGAAAAAGACTATGACTCCCTATCTACGGCGGCATGTCGTGGGGCAAAAAAAGCGAATGGATTGACGGTTGGTGTAACATACGGTAAAGATCTCGCCACCTATGAAGATGCTGATGTAATAATTGCTACAGGATTAGAGCGTGGAGGTGGAAGAGAATTCTCACTCGCCCTAAGCTGTGATGCTATTATTGCTATATCAGGTGGGTCTGGCACTCTCAATGAGATGGTTGTAGCATATCAAGCCAACATACCCCTTATTGCTCTTACGGGGACTGGTGGCTGGGCCGATAAAATGGCTGGGCAATACTTCGATGGTCGTAAGCATGTGAAAATAGAGGCGGCAAAAAATCCAGAAGAAGCTGTAAATCTTGCGATAAGCCTTGCAACAAAATCAAGTAATCGTACAGAACACGAACATTTATAATACTTCTATAATAGTTAAATTAAAAATAACCCCGAGCTTTCACTCGGGGTTTTGTGTAGTAAGCCGCTACGTAGCCTGATACAGATCGAACGCGACTGCATGCGAGAGTTCATTCAAGAACTCTCCTACAGCTTCCCGTCGCGTGAAGCCTGGGGTACCGTGATCGAGGCGGAATGGAATGGTCACCGGCTGTGGTGCCGCCAAAACCTCCTCGATCCTCACCTTGTGGTCGTTCATCAAATCGAGCTTGGTATAGATCTGCTGACTCAAGGACAGACAGACCTTCGCCAAATCCCGCTTGGTAGCAGTGGGAATACTCGCCCAATCCTCCACCGGGGAGAAAGGATGCAAGTACGGAATGGAATACGCGGCCCGCGTGGGCGAGTAGTAGGGCACCGGATCCCCAAATGGCAACACGCCGAGAATGCGGCCGCAATTTGGAACCATCGGGAGGAAATCGTGATCAGGGACCCAGTCCACCAAATCGCCGAACTCTTCGAGCCAGGTGACCTCAACCCCCATCCCCATCAAAGTATCGATGCGCTCCTGTGACCCCGGAAAACGAAAGCCGACCACCACCTGGCTAACCTCGATGCCAGCCTGCCGACACCTGTCAACAATGAACTGCACAGTGCCCCCAGAGAAGATACCATCTTCCACGATAACTACAGGACGATCCTAGGCGTGCAACTTGATCACGCGCAACTGTTCGTCGATACTGTCTGCACCAGGCCGCGGGCCGATTCCGAGACTCTTACCCGACTGATCAACCATACGATTGATGTCGAGTGTAACCCCCTTCATCGGTTCAGCGAACTCACGGCAAGTACTGACAATCAAACCACCTTCCGTCTTGCGGGCACGGTAGGCATGCGACAACACTTCACCTGCGAGATCCGACATACTGACGGTTCGGACAGGAATATCATTACCGAGCGCCTCCTGCAACGCATCCACTGCGTCGCACTGGATGCGTCGGAAGAATGGGTCGTCAGCAGGTGGCGTCTTGATTCCAACATTCTGGAACGATGCCACCTTCTCGCCAATGTCCAGAGTCACCAGAAATTCCCGGCGACCACCAGCGTGAGCAGGATCTCCACTCATCTTGGTTTCCTTTCAGTTGTAGGTACTAGGAGAGCTTCTTGATAAGGGCGTCGATGGTAAGCAAATCCTGCTCGCCAGACACCATATCCTTAACCGTGTACACATCCTCGGCTACTTCTTTTTCACCAACGATGACCGCACACGGCACACCGAGTCGATCGGCATAGCGTAATTGCTTAGCCAGCTTCACGACCTCGAGGTAGATCTGGGTTGAAATACCGGCCTCGCGCAATTGACTTGCCAGCTTGATAGCACCCGATCGCCCTGTCTCATCTATGGGGCACAGCAGTACACGAGAAGGCGTAGATGATCCAGACTCCACCACACCAGCCTCACGCAGCTTGTAAAACAAGCGGGTAAGACCAATGGAGATACCAACACCTGGAAGACGCGTCTTAGTGTAGTAAGATGCCAGATCATCATATCGCCCACCTGAGCAGACGCTACCTACGCCTGGATAATCGTTCAGAACCGTCTCGTAAACGGTTCCAGTGTAGTAGTCGAGACCTCGAGCAATCGCAAGGTCGAGCCGGAAGTTCTCTTCCGGAATCCCGAAACCTCGCATCGCCTCCAGAATGGTGGTGAGCTCATCAACCCCCTCTTGGAAGAGGTCATTCTTGACATCCAGCGCACGTAAGCCAGCAATCACATCATCAGGACTGCCATCGATTGCAAGAAAGGTCATCAAGCGCTCGACGGCGCCTGAGGACATGCCAAGGGTAGCAAGCTGAGATCGCACCTCTTCAGATCCAATCTTTTCCAGCTTGTCGACCACTCGCATTACCTGAACCGATTGATCGCCGGCACCAAGCTCTGCGAACAGTCCGTTGAGCGTCTTACGGTTGTTTACACGAATCGTGAAATCCGTGAACCCCAGCGCACGCATGGTTGCATAGATGACACTCGGAACTTCAGCGTCATAGAGGACGCAGTCAGAACCGATGATGTCGATATCGCACTGGTAGAACTCACGAAATCGCCCCGCCTGAGCACGCTCAGCTCGCCACACCTTCCCAATCGCGTAACGACGGAACGGAAATGACAATTCACCTTCGTACTGCGCGACGTAACGTGCGGTGGGTACCGTCAGATCGTAACGCAGGGCCATATCGCGGCCACCACGCTCGAATCGGTAAACCTCCTGCTCAGTCTCACCTCCGCCCTTTGCAAAAAGAATCTCCGACAATTCGATAGCCGGGGTTTCAACGGGCGTAAAGCCAAATAGTTCATATACGCCACGAATCGTGTCGAGCATCCTATTGAAGATGATCTGATCTGATGGATTAAGCTCCATGAAACCGGATTGAATACGTGGTTTTACAATGGCCATATGTCTACTTTCCCTTGTAGTTTACAGGTTTCGAAGGTACTTTTCCAGGTCTTTCTCGATTGAACCTGAAAATTGTATAAACACTACATTATATTTATAAAAATGTCAATATTTTTTAAAACATCTACCCTTAATGTAAGTAGAATACCTAAAACTACCTACACCTCACTTCGATAAGGCTCTTGTTATAAACTACTCACTATCATTGCACCTACCGGTGAAATTGATTCAGTAATGTAAGTTGATCTTCAAACCAACAAGATAACAAAGCCCTTCCGAGGATCACCATTGTTTAGAGAAAATACATTAGTACACATCCGACTTGCTATTCCTGGAGAAGCACTAATCATCAAACTTACCAATGTATTATATTAATAATAGAATCCAACTAGGCATAAGTATTGCAAATTCCCCACACAAGACTATAATGGTTTTCAGCAGTAGCACTGCTAAAACTAGCAGCACCAAAAACCAAGTTGTGGCAGCAGCACACTTGGTTTTTTAGTTCCTCTCGATTTAGTCAGATTATTCAGGTATAATAACCATCTAGCAAGCGCCCTTAGCTCAGCTGGATAGAGCGTGTGGCTTCGGACCACAAGGTCGGGGGTTCGAATCCCTCAGGGCGCGCCATTTTATTGAGCGCAAGTTATCATCGAGAGCCATAAACAAGTCCTCAGATTGCAACATTCACCACTATAAAAGACGAGTATTGAAACTCGTCTTTTATAGTGACACGTAGCCCCTTAGGGCTAACTGGCTACTGGAGTTGCCGGAGGAGGTGCAGGTGGTGGCGTAGTAGAACTTGCATCTACCCCCTGATATTGAGCTTTACCAAAGCCAAGCATTGGATAGCCAACCCAACCAAATATGATCAACCCAAATATACCAAAGACCGTACTCTTACCAAATACCTTAGCTAGATCTAGCGCAATAATAATTGCAATTACAATATTCACAAACGGAATCAGAAATAATAGTAGCCACCATACCGGGCGACCAACAATCTTGAGCATAATATAATAATTATAGATTGGTATAATTGCAGCCCAGCCCGGTTGACCAGCCTTAGTAAATATTTTCCACAGTGAAGCTATGAGCACTAATGCAAGAGCTAGCCAAAAAAACATATAAAACATAGCAAATGCCGGATCAACAACTGGCCCAGGCGTGCTAGAAAAACTAACCGAGGGATCACTATACATAATAAAGACTCCTTTAAATATTTATGTTTTAAGCATAAACCCAGACTTCACACATTTCAATGTTCTATTCTGGAGCTAATCTTGAAAATTACCACTAGATATAGTAAAATATCCTAGTTTTCAGCCGATTATGCAGTTACAATAAGATATCTCCACAGGAATTTCCCGCGTGGGCCATTAGCTCAGTTGGTTAGAGCACCTGCCTCTTAAGCAGGGTGTCCTGGGTTCGAGTCCCAGATGGCCCTCCAAAGATAATATTTCAGGCACTTCAAAATAACTGTATGAAACATACGGCATCCATCGACACCTATTTTAATCAGCTTGACCCAAACCAGCGGGCAGAGCTAGAACGTATTCGCGATATAGTTTTAGCTGTTGCGCCCGAGGCTTTAGAAAAAATTAGCTACGGTATGCCAACTATGACCTACAAAGGCAAAGTACTGGTGCATTTTGCAGCCTTTAAAAACCATCTGAGCCTCTTCCCTACATCTGGACCTACCGAAGAGCTAGCCTCAAAACTTCAAGACTATAAAACCTCAAAGGGCACAATTCAATTTAGTGTAGAAAATCCCCTGCCGGAAAAATTAATTCGTGAGATTATTACTATTCGAATACGCGACATCAATCAAGCGCAGTAACTTAGAGATCATTGAAAAATAGTAATATATCTGATAGAATATGGCAGTTTTCGGGGTGTGGCGCAGTTGGCTAGCGCGCCTGGTTTGGGACCAGGAGGCCGGAGGTTCGAGTCCTCTCACCCCGACCAATTCGATTATTCGTAATTATTTAGGTATATAATACAAACTATGGATCAGAACATTTTTAATCAATCAATCGGGAATTTTATAGAACAAAACTTTCTATGGATTGCCTTGGTGTATGCTTGGTCACTTTTCTGGAAGGCAGTTGCACTTTGGAAAACCGCACGATCTAATGACAAGGTTTGGTTTATAGTTTTTCTAATTATTAATACTCTGGGAATTTTAGAAATTTTGTATATTTTTCACTTTTCAAAACACCCAGGCCTACCAAAACAACTAAGTCGTAAAAAAGAGCAAAAAAATACCACGTAGCTTTGTCACTACGTGGTTTAGTTGAAGTAAATTACTGTCAGGCCTCTGAGTCACCAGTCATTACGGCCGAAGGCATGGTATCGCTGGCGTATGGATTGTCGAACCACCGTGTTAGCCCTTCGTACCGCAGTTCTGCATCCAGGTCGGGAAGCTCGCCGGCGTCGAAGGCGTCGATGAACACCTGTAGCTGTTCTGGCAACTGCACGTCATAAACGGTTGCCGTATTGCCAAATACCGGTCGCATGTCCTCATCCACTGATTCGATGGAGCAAGCCCGAGGCGACACGCCCCAAGCTTCCCCAACCGCTGTTGCATCACCACGATCACTAACAAGGACACGATCGCAATACACAGCCACCGGCTGAGGTAGTGAGGCTCGGAATGCCCGAGAGATTACGCAGTCCAGTGGACTCTTACGAAAACCCACTGGCAGCTTTGCTGGTCGCTCGCCACCAAGTGCGCTGATGGCGTTACCAACCAGACCAAGGGCGGCTGCCCTCACATCTCGATACTGCAGGTCACCACTCATCACATTCCCTTTCTTATAGAAGGTGCAGGGTTGCCAACAGTGTACTCCGATATAAGACTCTCGGCAATACGTAGTTTGCATTTTTTCTAAGCTCTTGCGATAAACCCCATGCACCTGCGAGAATAGCTACAATGCAGAAAATACGCACAACTCCCGCCAATCTACTTGGCTGGGTGAGAAAACACCAGGTAGGTGTAGCTATTGCAGTCCTTCTCGTCGCCAGCTTTGTGTCGCGCTTTTATTTATTCGGCTATCCCAATCAGATAGTTTTTGATGAAGTTTATTTTGGTAAATTTGTCGGAGCTTACTTCTCTGGTCAATATTATTTTGATATTCACCCACCTTTCGCCAAGCTCCTCATCGCCGGCTTTGCTAAGCTCATGGGCTATAACCCAACCTCATCTTTCGCTTCAATCGGTACCACTTTCACCGATAATGGGTATCTATACTTACGCTTCCTACCTTCATTAGCTGGCGCCCTATTACCACTCGTATTGTTTTCCATTGCACGCGAGCTAGGTCTCAAGACCCGTTCGGCTTTTCTGGTTGGAATGCTGGTAGTTTTAGACACCGCCCTACTGGCTCAAAGTAGATTCATCCTCATCGACAGCTTACTTTTGACTTTTAGCTTCGCGTCACTCTGGCTATTTTTAGTATGGCGACGCCGAAAGAAATTATGGATACTACTGCTCGCCACCATACTAGTTAGCTTGGCAATTAGCGTAAAGTGGATTGCGCTACCGTTTATACTCATCCCCATCCTCTACGAGTTTTTACACCATGCAAGCTTTAAACGAATGCTAAAAATATTAGTTGCCTACCTTGGGGTTGCGATTACTCTCTATAGCCTCTTCTTTGTCATCCATGTGACTCTGCTTACAAAAACAGGTGATGGCGATGCTTTTATGTCACAAGCCTATCAACATACTCTAGTTGGTAATCAGTATGCAGATGACTCTAGCCAACCGCCCATCTCTCTAATAGGCAAGATATTAGAACTAAATCGTGAAATGTACGCTGCTAATGCTCGACTGACTGCCGACCATCCTTATGGTAGTAAATGGTATGGCTGGCCGGTTATGATTAAGCCAATTTCCTATTGGATTCAAGGCGATGCTCAAATCTGGCTGGTTGGTAATCCAATAGTTTGGTGGGGTGGAGCAATAGCTGTTATCTGGCTGGTAATCGACTTAGTCAGTAAAAAAATTACTACCAAAAAATTACCAACCGCACTTTTCCTATTGCTCTGTTTTTTTATGGCCTGGCTACCATTTGCACTTATTTCGCGCGTTATGTTCCTCTACCACTATTTTATTCCGCTTTGTTTTGCCATATTAATAATTGGCTTTGTGGCAGACCGAATCGAGTGGAAAGCGCAAATAACTATCATATTGCTAGCTATTGCTGGCTTTATTTTATTTATGCCGGCAGCTTATGGCTTGGCTTTCATTCAAGCTTTTACTAATATCCGTAACTTTATTCCGGGCTGGAATTAGACTTATGCTAACCGTTTGGGCTATACTCGGGGTATGAAAAAGACTCCAATTATCATCATCGTATCAATCATCGCCTTAACCGCTATTGGCTTTGGCCTCTATACCCTCACCGTCCAACCGACCACAACATCAACTCCACCTAGCGCCAGTGTGGTATCACCACAAACCTCGAGTAGCCCAGAGGCAAGTAATCCAGTCACGGCCGCAGAGCTAGCAAAAAATAATGGTCAAAATGGTAGCGCTTGCTGGATAGCTGTCAATGGTACCGTCTATGATGTAACTGGTAACGCGGCCTTTGGTGATGGTACTCATAAGCCATACAGTAGTCAGGTGCAGTGCGGACAAGACGAATCGGCCGCCATCGGCAAGTCGCCACACGGAGAAAGCGTTCTCTCTAAGCTTCCTGTTATCGGTCCATTAGCTAACTAAGTATCATTTCTTTGGTTTAGTTTTAGTTCTTTTGGTAGTCTTAGATTTTTGAGTACTAGTTTTAGCTACAATCTCCGCCTCTGAATATTTCTTATCGGCAAGCTTACGAGGTTGCTTAATAACGTAATAATAAACTACGGCAGTTATACCCCACAGCTGCACGAATAAGCTTAATATAAGCACAATTGTCCACACCATCCGCTCATCATCACTGCTCCAGTCGGTCCGCGTGAGTGCATCAATCAACATCATGGCCCACAAGACAAATAGAAAAATCATCAAGCCCATTAACAATAAGCCAAGCACTAATACCACCAGAATAACAAAAAACATCAACCCGGAATTTGTGACTTGCGCCAATCCAAACATAATAATTACTCCATTATATTTTCAGTATACTAATCATCCTTTTTTAAGCCAACCACTTGGAAAATAACAGATATAATGGTAAAATAATGCGGTCTTTGAAAAATATTTTGCGGGTATGGTATAACGACTATTATTCCTGCCTTCCAAGCAGGCGATGCGGGTTTGATTCCCGCTACCCGCTCCACTTTTTTTCAGGACAGATCTTCCCCTATGATAGGTGCCCTATCCATTCCTTTGTATGTGGGCTTTGTCCCGATAACTTAAGGTGGATGTCGAGCGCAAGCGAGCAATATAAATGTCTGCTCTATCCATTTCTTGGCTTAAGCGCATAGAATTGTGAATATATGTAAGTTTTGCCCCGATAGCTTAAGCTGGATGTCGAGCGCAAGCGAGCAATATAGGTGCCTGCTCTATCCATTTCTTGGCTAAGCGCATAGAATTGTGAATGTATGTAAGTTTTGCCCCGATAGCTCAGCTGGATAGAGCAGGAGACTTCTAAGCTCAAGGTCGTAGGTTCGAATCCTACTCGGGGCGCCATGGTGGGTGTAGCTCAGTTGGTTAGAGCGCCGGGTTGTGGTCCCGGAGGTCGTGGGTTCGAGACCCATCACTCACCCCATATACTTATTTAAAATAACCCTAAACTTGGGTTATTTTTATTGACAATTGATATATTTTATTATAAAATACTTTTAATTAGTACCTCCAACCAAAGGATTGGCATGACTAGCAAACCAAGCCCCACTCATATTGCAGGAGTTGAGATCATTGATCTCGTGACTGCTTATGAGCCCGACTCAATCGACCCAGAGCACAAAGATACGATACACAACCGAGCCTCAGTGGCACAAACCTACTACCTACTGAAGAATGGCTCCATCATAGCCCAGGAAGTTGTAGTCCCCTCTAGTGTCCGGATTGGTACGGGATGCGTCATTGACAGCAGTGTCGTACTGGCCGAAAACGTAACGCTGCATGACTTTGCACAGCTCAACTACGACGTTAGTATCGGAGCTGGTTCAGTAATTGGCAGTTGGGCAATGATTGCGATGGGCTGTAGGCTTGGAGATAACGTCCGGATTGGGCGGCGTAGCTATGTCGGTCCGGAAAACTATCTTCCTGATAATTTCCAGCTGGGGCCCGACTCGGCAATCGCCTGCGAGACCGCAGATGAAAATGCATTCTCTAAGATTGCCCAGTATATCGGCACCGATCGCCCTACCATCATCGTCCCCTCGCAGTGGAACAGTGGTGTCCAGCTCCTTGTCATGGAGTAGTGGCACTTGAAGCTCACAGGCTTTTGACCCGTGGGCTTTTCTTTTATGCCCCCTTTGCGAGAAGCATATTCGCCAATGATAGAAAAACAAAGAACCCACCCACATCTGTACATGTTGTAATAAAGATTGTGGCCGAAGTAGCTGGATCTTTGCCAAAAGCCTTCATAATAAGCGGTATGACGGCACCAAAAAAACCAGCAATAATCAAGTTTACCACCATGGCAATCGCCAACACTACTCCCAGCATTGGCGAATGATTAAAGAACGTTGCCACTAATCCGACGATCAGACCATTAACAGCCCCGTTCATAGCACCAGATAATATTTCGTTTCCAATAAACTTCCAGCCCGAAGCCAGATCAATTTCTTTAAGCACAATGCCACGCACCGCTACCGCCATGGTTTGCGTGCCGGCATTTCCGCCCATCCCAGCAACAATTGGCATATAAACTGCTAAAAGAGTGAAGGCTGCAATTGTCTCCTCAAACATCCCCACCACAGAAGCCGCCATAAATGCCGTACCCAGATTAATAACCAACCACAGCCAACGATGCTTAAACTTATCCATCGGTGAATCAAGCGCACCCTCTTCGTTAGAAACACCAGCAAAACGGAATAGATCTCGCGTGGTGCGCTTATCGAGAATAGCTAAGATATCATCCGAATGAATTACCCCCAATACACTTTTATCTTCATCCAATACCACCACTTTGCGATGCGGGTGCTTTAAAAAGGTCGTTACCACCTCTCGCTCATCGGTGTTGTATATGAGTGATGGAAGTCGCTTGACGCTGGCACTAATTTTTGCTCGAGCAGGCTTTAGGGCTAAAGCATAGATTGGCAGTTCACCCAGAAGCTTTGACGCCTCATCCATTACCAGAATAATTGGCGGACGGCCCGTTTCTAAGTCGTGCTTTTCTATTAGTTTAGACACGTTACCAAATGTCTGATCCTGATGCACAATAATATAGTCAACATCCATCATGCCGGCTGCTGTTTTTGGATGGAAGCGTAATAGAAATTCAACTTTTTCACGTACCTGTTCAGAAAGCTGAGTTGTAAGGTGCTTGGCCTTTTTATCCGGCAATAGCCGCATCAAATCGGTTGCTTGATCTGGGTCAACGCTATTAAGTAGCGGGATTAGCTCATGAGTATTCAATCTTGTTACGATTGCCTTTTGCACTCGAGTAGATTGGCAAACAATTACACGTGCCTGATCAGCCGTTTCTAAGCTACGAAATATCTCCATGCGCTGATGAGGCTTACGTAGTAGTTTTTCAACCACATCCTTGTCGCCAATCTGACAAACAGCCTGGCTGGTATTTTTCTTTTTTAATAATGAAGCCATGTTAGCCCACATTATACCGCTTATGTCATGGATATGCGACTATATTTCAGTTTGGCGCTCGACTCGCTCAATTGATTTGGCGAGGCCTGTTTTGGTATCAATATCAATAAGTACAGCCGACAACGTAGCCGACCCTGATGTTGGAACTTCGTGACGACGTGGAGCATCTTCTAGCCAACGGTGAATAATGATTTCTTTTTTTACACCAAGAACTGTATTATCTGGCCCCGTCATACCAACATCGGAAATATGAGCTGTGCCCCTTGGCAATACTCGCGCATCAGCCGTCGGCACATGAGTATGCGTACCAACTACGGCACTTACTCGCCCATCAAAATAGTGGCCCGATGCAATTTTCTCACTCGTGAGATCTCCGTGCAGATCAATGAGTGAACCAGCTAGCTTCTCGCCAGTGTATTTTTTAAGAATTTCGTCGGCAATTTTTAGTGGATGGGATAGTTCCGATTGATCGGCATTATAGCGAGATCCCTCAATAGAAATGAGAAGAAATTTTCCATACGGCGTATCAAGTGTCAGTGAACCACGACCCGGCCGAGAATCTGGGTAATTAGCCGGGCGTAAAACCGGTATTGAATGGTCTTCAAAGTACGGGTAAAAAACGGACTTCTTAAAACTATGGTTTCCACCAGTAAACGCATCCACGCCCGCATCCATCAACTCCTGAATAGCTTTTATTGTCAGCCCATTTCCAGTTGTCATATTCTCAGACTGAGCAATGACGAGGTCTAGCTCCAGCTCCGTACGCAAGCCCGGTAAGAGCTTCTGCACTGTGCGGCGACCAATCCGCGCCACCACATCACCAATAAAAAGGGCTTTCATGGCTATTTCGCGTACTCCTCGGCGCGAGTTTCACGAATCACGTTTACCTTAATTGTGCCTGGATATTTAAGCGTTGCTTCGATTTTTGTGGCAATTTCTTGTGCCAGCTTGATTGCTGATAGATCATCAATCTCGGCCGGACGTACAAATACACGAATTTCTCGACCGGCCGACATGGCATAGGTTTTCTCTAGCCCCGGAAATGTATTGGCGATATTCTCTAAGTCTTTCATGCGCTTAGCGAAGTTCTCCACTGAATCCCCGCGTGCACCTGGTCGGCCAGCTGAGAGCGCATCGACCGCACGCACAATCACCGCCTCGGGAGTTGTAGCTTCGATATCATCATGATGAGCCTCGGCGGCGTGAATCGTTGGTTCATCCAAGCCATATTTTTCAAGCAACACACGGGTGAGATGATGATGCTTGCCTTCCATCTCGTGCGTTACAGCTTTGCCCAAATCATGCAAATAAGCAGCCCGTCGCGAAATACGTACATCTGCGCCAACTTCTTCGGCAATCATTGCCGCCAGGTGCGCCATCTCCACCGAGTGCTTTAAAACATTTTGAGAGTAGCTGGTGCGAAATTTCATCGAACCCATGAGGCGAACAATTTCTGGTGGCAAGCCGACCACACCGGCATCTCGCCCGGCTTCTTCGCCAGCTTTTTTGATCTCATCCTCAATCTCATTTTGGGCTTTCTTAACCACCTCTTCGATACGTGCAGGATGTATCCGCCCATCTTTTATAAGTTTCTCTAAGGCCACTCGTGCAACCTGACGCCGAACTGGATCAAAGCCAGATAGCACCACAACGCCGGGTGTTTCATCAACCAATATATCCACACCGGTAGCCCGCTCGAGAGCCTGAATATTGCGTCCTTCTTTACCAATAATTCTTCCCTTTACATCATCACTTGGCAATACGACAGTGGTTACCACGCGCTCGGTAGCAACCTCATTTGCCATGCGCTCCATTGCCTCCACCATAATTTCCGAAGCGTTGTGATCGGCTGTCTCCTTGGCTTCACGTTTGCGCTTTTCGATGTACTCAACTAAGTCATGCTTAATTTCTTTCTCGGTCATTTCCATAATTTTTTTTGTAGCATCGGCCTTTTTTAGCTTAGCAATTTTTTCTAGATTCTCTTCCTGTTTTTTACGGATTGTCCGTAACTCATCTTTAATGGCATCAATCTCTTTCTCGCTAGATTTTAAATTATCACTCTTGCGCTCTAAATCAGAAAACTTAGCATCTAGACTAGCTTCTCGATTAGCTACGCGTTTTTCTGCATCATCCAATTTTTCGCGCCGACGCCGTTCATCGGCTTTCGCCTCTTCGGCTATCTTCACCGATTCTTCTTTGGCGGCAAGGGTAATTTCTTTAGCCTTAGCTTTAGCACTATCAACTACTTTTTTTGCCTCACCTTCCGCAGATTTGGAGCGGTTTTTATCATAGACTGACTTTGCCCCTACACCAGCAACGAGCGCAACAACTGCAACGCCAAGTGTAATTGGTTCCATAATTCACCTCTTTTCTTAACATCAATTAGCAGTCGGTGGAGCTGCTCAATTGGTTAAATAATAATGTGTTGTATTTCAAAAAATAATCAAAAACAGATTTACGGTACATTACTATTGTTCGCCTTTTTACAAGTAAGTGCAAGCGTGAAGCGTGTATACTGATAGCTATGAAGATGGGTCCCGATATTCCAGATAGTTATTATCGAGTTAGTGTAAAAGCTCTCGTTACCGATGAAAATAACCACATACTCGTAGTTAATGAGCGTGGTACAGGCTGGGGTTTGCCTGGTGGTGGCCTAGATTGGGGAGAAAGTGCTGAAACCGCCCTCGAGCGTGAGATTTGGGAAGAGCTTGGTTGTGCTGCGCAAATAGAGGAACAGCCCGTACTCATATCGCCAGCTCATGCCCACCCATATAACCAGCATGTACTTTGGATTATCTATCGGGCCAACATTAAGCCAGAAGAAATTAAGCGTACTAACAATGTGGTTGATGCTAAATTTATGACTATCTCAGAGCTGAGAAAAAATGAGGAAGACTATGAGATGAAGTGGGAAAGCCCAATCAGTTTCTGGAATGAGCTAGAAAAACTTATTACTATATAAAAGCTGCTTAAACACCGTATCAAGGGTATAAAATATCAAGTTGTTCCACCAATACACGGACCAATATTATCGCGCATGGCAACAAAATCAGCCTCGTCTTGAGCGGAAAATAGTACCAATTTTTGAATACGCTTATCCATGGCTACTGCCTAGGTTTCGTTATATTTGGTTCACGATCATAGGTGGGCGCTACATAGTTGCCCGGCTTGGTTGATTTTAGCTTCATCGCGCCACCTGTAAGCCAATTCTCACCTTCGCCAGCTACCACGGCAATACCATGCGAATAGGCTAGGGCATTAGCCACTGTCGCACCTATACGCAAACCAGTAAATGAACCACTGCCAGAAAAAATGATTATGCCAGTCAAAGCTTGTGTACCTACACTATTATCTGCTAAAAACTCATCAATCTTACTTACTAACGTGGTGGCCAATGCACGATGAGCTTCCCATGAGTAATTAGCCTGCGTATTCCCTGCCTCATCAAGTAAAACTAACTCCGCTACTGGCTTATCGGTACGGATGGCTAAAATCATGTTATTGACTCCAATTCTTGCCTAACATCATTAAGTCTATTTTGAGTTGATTCGCCTGTACCAAAAATATCGTAGCGACGAGTCGACTCATCAATAAACTTTACTTCCACCACAAATCTATCCGCTATAAGGTGCTCACGAAAGTGGTCTGCCCACTCCACACAAATAATAGTGTCACCACCAACAATAACTTCGCGCATTTCCTCTAGCAAGATTTCATCTTCGCCTAGTCTATATAAATCATAATGCTCAAGCCTACCACCTCTAGGTATTTTATAGGAGCGCTGAATGTTATAGGTTGGACTCGTAACAGTCTGCCCTATCCCCAGTCCAGCAGCAATCCCCTTAATGAAGGCTGTTTTACCACCACCTAAATCACCCACAAACTCCAGCACATCGCCCAGCTGGAGAACTTCTCCTAGCTTATGACCGAGCGCTAAACTTTGCCCGTAGCTTCGTGATAAAAGATGTAATCTCTGGTCGGTATTCATATATTCCATATCCTAACGCAAGTACCCCTAGCCCGGCTACTAGCCACACCCACGGTACTGTCTGTGTCTGCGCATCGACAGGATCGGATGCACCATTTGAAACTGAGGCACTGGCTGTTTTTGCAAGCTTTGGTGTCTTTGTTTTTGCAGAGGTTGCTTTCTTTTTTGCAGATTTAGCAGAATCTTTCTTAGATTTAGTCTTCGAGCTAGCCGCCGCTACAACATCTTCCTTAGCCAATGCAGTATTAACCGCATTTGGTGTTACTGACGCTAACCAACCCCAGCCCTCTACAGTCACACCAAATGATAGACCTTCTTTTGCATCCACGTAATTTGGTGTTTCCATCACGACACTCCCAGATGGATCAAGCAGTGAGATTGTGTCGCCAGAATTATTTAGAGATAATTTTGTCTGTGCCGACATCAGCGCCTTATATTGACCCGGAGCTAACACCGTTCCGTCTAGCTTTGCCGAATGCCCAGCAGCATCTTGTAATTTCCATCCTGCTAGACTAACAGCTTCAGAGCCGGCATTATAAAGCTCTATAAATTCATCCGAGCTGTCACTGGCTGGGTTTTTTGGATCTGGTAATAACTCGGTAATCTCAATACTTACATCTACTGCAGCTACCGTATCGATAGTTAGTGTAGTGGGACTCACAACTCCTTCAGTATTGTTCGCTAAAGAAGTCTCTAAGCTGACCACCTCAAAATCATTACTATTATCCCCAGTATCCACGCCAACTCCATTGCTGTCGATCTTTCGTGAAAGCTCATTGCCGGGCGATAGAGCCACCGTAGCAACCCCCTCTGGGGCATCTCCAGCACCCCAAGCAACCGCATCTAAAATGCCTCCCTTGGCATCAATCAGGCGCAGATTGCCATCTTTCTGCGCAAAACCACTGGTCATCTCCGCATCACGTTCTCGCTTAGTGGCAAAGATATACTGTTGTCCAGCAGATATTAATACTCCATCTCCAACTCGAGCTTTTTCATACCAACTCTTACCCGTAGCTGCTTTATACTCAATGGTATACCCACTAATATCTAGTGTTTCGGATGATGTATTAATAATTACAATAAACTCATCTGATGCATCAGTTTTTGAACCGAAAAATGCCTGACTGATTAATGCGTGAGATGTATTTTGTACTAAATTAGACTCCGCAGCATTAACATTTTGTACAAACGGAACCAGGGCCATCGCAGAAGCCAACATCCCAAATAATATTCGTTTCATTTATTCCCCCTTATTTTCAACTGTTAAACACCATACAGCAATAAAAAACCGAAAGTAAAGCGTATGCACAATACTTTCTTAAAAAACGACACCAATCACCCGCGTGTAACTTGCTTATGCTAAAATAGATGTTAATTATGCGTATCTCTGTCGAAACACTCAAAAAACTCCTTATTTCGAGCGGTAAAGTAACGCCCGAAGTTTTAAAGCAAGCTGAAACTACTGCCGCGCAAACCAGCCAGCCACTAGAGCAAATCGTTATTCATCGACACATAATTGGTGAGCGTGAGCTGGTGGCACTATATGCAAAAAGCCTTAACCTCCCCTATGTTGACCTCACTAATGTCAAGATACCTCGAGAGATACTGTCTCGAATTCCCGAGCGAATCGCTAAAAAATACCAGGTCGTTCTATTTGGTCAAAACCCTAAAACTCACGGTTGGCAACTTGCTATGTCCGACCCCGAAGATGTACAGGCTGTTGATATAATTGACAAACAACTGGGCGGTAACCTACAAGTTTATGTGGCGACACAAAGCGATATTCTAACGGTCTTAGATCAATATCGCACTGGCCTTGATAATGAGATCAATAAAGCAATCCGTGAGAGCGCCACAACTGGTGATGGAGCCACCAAACAGGATACAGTGAGTGCCGAAGACATCTCGGAAGATGCTCCGATCGCCAAAACAGTCAATATCATATTGGAGTATGCAGTAAAAAGTGGTGCTTCGGACGTACATATTGAACCGCGCGAGGGCATTGTGCAAATCCGCTATCGTATTGATGGTATTTTGCGCGAGTCAATGACTCTACCGCGTCAAATATTACCAGCCGTAGTCAGTCGTATTAAAATACTTGCCAATCTTAAAATAGACGAACATCGCGTCCCTCAAGATGGTCGTTTTAAGGCTACAATTGGTTCTAAAACAGTTGCTATTCGTGTTGCCACCCTGCCAGTTATGGAGGGTGAAAAAGTAGTAATGCGAATTTTAAATGAATCCACAAAAGCCGCTACCTTAGAGGAACTGGGTTTTTCCGGGCAAGCATTGTCCTCAATTAAAAATGGAATCAAGCAACCAGACGGCATGATACTCGTAACTGGTCCAACCGGTGCTGGAAAATCTACTACGCTCTACAGCGTATTGACACTTATGAATACTCCGAGCGTGAATATATCGACCATTGAAGATCCGGTAGAGTACCGTGTTCCAGGAGTTAACCAAACACAGGTCAATACTCAAGCTGGGATGACCTTCGCAAATGGATTGCGGGCGCTACTACGTCAAGATCCCAATATCATTATGGTGGGAGAGATTCGTGATGCCGAAACTGCCGACTTAGCTATCCAAGCCGCCCTCACCGGCCACACCGTACTCTCTACGCTCCATACCAATAACGCTGCCACCACCCTACCACGGCTCCTCGATATGAACATCGAACCGTTCTTGATTGCTACCACTGTAAATACAGTCATTGCTCAACGTCTAGTGCGTAAGCTCTGTACAAAATGCAAAACCCCCTACACACCAAGTGGATCTCTGTTAGATGAAATTGAGTCTACCTTTGACTTAACTCGTGTACTACCCCATCTTAATACCGAATCATCGGCCACAGATACCCCTCAACAAGCTTCTGCCTCTGACCCTACCCCAGCTCCAAAGCCAATTGCCGATACCGCCCCAATTCGCAAAGACTCATCTCGAAAAGTTATCCCCGTACCAGAAAATCTTGACCTCGAACGACGTAGTATTCTCGATCGTATCGCTCAAGACCCAAATATTATCGATCGCCCATCGGGAGACGGAGACGACTCATCGATTGGGTTGCCAACAGACAATATCAAACCAAATCCAGTTCAACCACCACAAGCTACTGGTGAAGACAAAATCCAGCAAATTGTCGAGGGACCAACCGAAAATTCAATCGATGAGCAAAGCCCTTTTGATGAAATGCCCCCAGCCAGTACACCTAATAAAAATACCGATACATTGGTTCTATATCGATCGGTTGGCTGTAAACAATGTGGCAATAGCGGATTTTCTGGTCGCATGGGTATTTACGAGGTACTTGATATATCAACTGAAATTGGCAATCTCATAACCGCCAAGGCAACTGCCGATGAAATCCAAAAGCTCGCCATCAAGCAAGGTATGTCTACCATGCAAGAAGATGGCCTAATGAAAGCCCTGCAAGGCCTCACTACAATTGAGGAGGTGTTGCGCGTAACGCGTGAGTAGATTAGCAAATGGAAACCTACACTTATCAAGCTCACTCTCGCTCAGGTCAAATCGTTAGCGGCACACAAAAGGCCAACTCAAAAAAAGAGATTGTTGATGCACTGCTTGCTAAAGACATGACTCCAGTCATGATAGAATCTGCCGATAACTCGGGTATTGCCAGTAAAATAAAGAGCCTCATTCCTCATGGCCGGGTCTCCATGAAGGAAAGGGTTATTTTTTCACGCCAATTTGCCACCATGATTGGTGCCGGAATTCCAATAGCCCGCTCACTGGCCATACTCAAAACTCAAACTTCCAACAAAACTCTAGCATCAGCCCTAGAAACCATTGCGCACGATGTCGAATCGGGCTCAACACTTTCTGATAGCATCTCTAAATATCCAAAAATCTTTAGCCCTATCTATACGTCCATGGTGCACGCTGGGGAAATTGGCGGTATTTTAGATGACGTCCTCAATCGCTTGGCCGATCAAATGGAAAAGGATTCCGAGCTGGTTAGTAAAGTGCGCGGTGCCATGGTCTATCCTGGTTTAATTTTTGTAGTTATGATTGCTGCGTTAATATTCATTATGACGGTAGTAGTTCCTCAACTAGAGGTTGTCTTTGAAGCTGTGGATACTGAATTACCATGGAACACACAGCTATTATTAAACCTATCGGCTACCATGCGCTCGCAAGGGATACTAATTGGGTTTATTGCAATAATAGGTATTTTTATCTTTCTGCGCTTTGCCAAAAAAAATCAAAAGCTTCGACATAGCTTACATCGATTTTATTTAAAAATACCTGTTTTCGGCATGATAATGCGAAAAATAAATATTGCTCGTTTCGCCCGTACCTTTGGTGCGCTACTTGGAGCTGGCATACCCGTCCTAGATGCACTAAAAGTGGTAAGCGATTCGCTGTCTAATGTAATTATGCAAGATGAACTTGTGGCTGCCTCCACTGCCGTACGTAACGGTGGAAGTATCGCCAAAGCTCTAAAATCCAGTAAAGTTTTCCCTGTTATCGTACCGGAAATGATTGCCATTGGTGAAGAAACTGGTGAATTAGAGAAAATACTTATAAAATTAGCAGATTTCTACGATAAAGAAGTCCAGTCTCTAGTCGCCAACATCTCATCTGTTATAGAACCCATGATGCTCATAGTAATGGGGAGCTTAGTAGGTTTTATTATAGTCAGCGTGATTGGCCCGCTATACCAACTAACGAGTGGATTTTAAATATCGAATTTGGGTTGACCATTAAGCATAAGCGCAATATAATCAAATCATCATTAATGAATTAATAATTGGAGGATAATCCTTAAGTTATGCAACTAATAAACCGCAAGCAAAAAGGCTTCACGCTACTCGAACTGCTCATCGTTATTGTTATCATTGGTATCTTGATAGCACTGGTTTTGCCAAACCTTATTAACGGCCCAATTCGTGCCCGTGACGTCCGTCGAAAAGAAGACTTAAATGCCATCTCAAGTGGTCTCGAGCAATATTACAATGATAACCAGGCCTACCCAGCTGCTCTAGCCGACCTGACTGCAGGTAACTACTTGAAGGAGATTCCACAAGATCCTCGTAGTAACGCCAGCTATACCTACACACCACTACCAGCAACTGGCCCACCATACACTAGCTTTACCCTACAGGCCACGCTTGAAAACAATAACGACAAAGATATTAAGTCTGGCACTACAGATACCTATGAGGTGGTAAACAAACAATAATCACCTGTTACACATAACTCTAAAAGCCACTCTAAATAGGGTGGCTTTTAGAGTTATGTGTATACCTGTACAATGGTATTATAATCATAAGCGTAATTAGATTTTATAAATAATGCATTTACCCCTAATATATAAAAATCAAGCCGTATTTGGACTAGATATAGGTCAGCATGAAGCTAAGTTCTTGGAACTAAAAAAATCCAAGCGTAGCTATCAGCTAATTGGCATTGGCTCCGTTGAGCTTGGGTCTGACACAGTAATTGAAGGTGTAATAGCTGAACCCGAACATCTCGCAGAGATAATCCAAGCCGGTCTTAAAAGACCATCTTATGGGCGCATAACGGCAAAAGCAGTGGCTGTTGGCTTACCACAGGCACACCTCTTCACTCGATCAATTACACTGCCGGCTATGAAGCGAGAAAAACTCACTGAAGCCGTGCAATGGGAATCGCAACAATATATCCCTATGCCAATGAGCGATCTATACATGGATTTCGAAATAGTTGAAGAAAAAAAAGATACTACCGGCGCAATAAAGAATTATGAAATATTCCTAGTGGCAGCACCACGCGCAATTATTGATAGCTATATTAAACTATTGGAATTTTTACAACTCACGCCACATAGCTTTGAAACAACTTTAGCGGCAAATATTCGAGCCCTACATCCAAATAGTGAAAGTCATACACCTGTCTTGGTATTAGATGTGGGCTCTACTGCAACCGATATGGCCATCGTTACTGATACTATTAAAGTATCTACCACAACTCCATTCGGAGGCGATCAGGTAACTAAAATTATTGCTCACCACTTAAAAGTATCTAATGAACACGCCCTAGAGATTAAAACTAAGTTTGGTATAGCTGAGTCTGGCTTGCAAGAAAAAGTCGTCTCGGCACTTCACATTTCACTGGATCAATTAGTTACTGAGATACAAAAGCTTATCAAATACTACCAGGAGCGGTCAACCGATGAGCGCCACAGCCCAATAGAGCAAATACTAGTAACGGGTGGAGCTTCACACATGCCAGGTTTTGCTAAGTATTTAGAGACAAAGCTAAAACTACCTATACTAATTACTTCTGCTTGGGATCACCACAATGTAAAACTCGCCTCACCACTACCTCAAGATGTAACATCGGGCTTTACAACTGCTTTTGGGCTAGGCTTGCGAGGATTTTGTGAATGATTAATCTACTACCACCAGAAATAAAGGCACAACGACACTACTCACAGTATAATCGCCTACTGATCCACATTCTGATCGGTGTGCTAGTTTTAGCAATACTAACGACAGGTGCATTTTATGTAACTGGACTAATGCTTAACCAAGAGCAAACCAGACTAGCTAAAGATATTGCACGCGAAGGTGATAAGAGTAAAAATTACGGACAAATTGAGAGCCAAGCCAAAGCCCTAGCCGATCGCCTTACTACCATCGAGAAGATCCAATCGGGTCGGACTAATTATCCAGCACTTTTAAGAGCACTAGCTGAAGCCACACCTTCGGATGTCTACGTTGCAAGCTTTGCCGTAGAGCCAGCCGGAAAAACAATGAGCCTCACATCATATGCTGCCTCCGACCAAGCTGCAGCTAATTTTAAAAACGCTCTAGAGGCATCACCTCGCTTTAACTCCGCCGCCATTCAGGTAATCGAGCCTACATCCGACCCCTACTCCGCTCAACCAACTAGCCGGGTCACCTTTGTAGTGGGTCTCGAACCGGGAGCGCTACAATGAAAGCTAAGTTATTTTTCTACATTCTGTGTGGCCTACTCATCTTAACTATTGTGGCGTTTGGTGTAGGCTACGTCTGGGGGCGTGAAAAACTTGTAGCTCAAAAAGAAACTATCAACGAAAAAAAGCTTGAACTAAACAATAATCAAAAACGCATCGATCAACTAATTCAGCTCTCAAGACGCTATGAAGCCGTAAAATCTAGATCAAGCGAAATTGATCAAGCCCTACCAAAAACCTCTCAGCAAGCTGAGATACTACTGGAACTAAAGGCTGCCGCCCAAGAATCTGGAGTTAATATCGCCAGTATGCAGTTTACCGGCACGGCAACGCCTGCAAATGCCAGCACCAATCAAGCTACAGCTCAGCAAGATTTATTTATCCTACCAATCTCAATCCGCGCATCCGGTAGCTATCCACAAATTATTGCCTTCCTTAACCGCCTTGACACCCTCAGTCGCTATAATTCGGTTACTTCACTAGCAGCCAATAAGCCCGCTACTAATCCCAACCTACTAGAAGTTAGCATGTCATTGGTGGCATATTTGAAGCCATAGGAGAAAATTATGAACTTAAACGTCAAACTTAATGCCGATACCATAAAAGTAATAGTTAAAAAATTAGCCAAATCACTTGGTGTTATTGCAGTTTTAGCTGCAGGTGGCTTTGTTATCTATACGGGGTATTTCCTAACTAATCTTCTCTATTCTACAGGCGACATAGCAACAGCTGAAAAAAAACAGACAGACACTGCTGCTGCAAAACAAATCCGCTTTAACGAAAAAACTCTCCAGTCGCTCGATAACTTAACACCAGCAAGAACGGCCCCGAGCACTGAAGATGTTGGTAAAGAAGATCCCTTTGCCCCCAACTAGTTATTAACCCCTGTACTAATACGGCTACGACTTACCGATCAGATTCTTTACGAATTAGGCCATCACCTTCGACTGGCTTGGTCTCGGCAAATTTCTCGTAGGTCTCTACAATGGTAGCCTTCACATCATACGGATTGGGGACATAATCAAAATGAAACAGTTCTTTCTCACCTGCTGTCTGGACCGTCACCGTACCATAGTGAAAAATAGTCTGCATCGGACCCTTAACCTGTACTGAAATATCCTGCACTCGGCTTAGGCGTAGCGTTGCAATGGTACGCTGAAAAAGCCCCACCTGATCCATATCTACAATATTTTCATCAGTAATGAATAGTCGGTTTTGCCACCACACATAAATGGATGCCACAGCCATAAAACAAGCTAGTAAGATTGCCCCAAAACCCACTGGAATAAGCGGTATTGGTATGGCTTCTGTCGTATGTCCCGCAAAATTAGTTGACGGAATACCCGGATCACCAGCTGCACCCCAGTAAATCAGTATCAATCCAATAAAGAATAGTAATACTGCCACACTAACATAGGGCAACACCGCCATAATGTGCTTGTGTATTACGGTTTGAACAACCTCTTTGTCGTCTTGCCCGGGGTAACGTCGATCTAGTTCTTCCATGTCTGTATTTTACGCTATTCCTCCATATTTAAGGAAATTTGTTGATCTGAGTTTAAATTTGTATCTGGTGGGGTTAAGCCTAAATGCCTATACCCTTTCTCGCTCACCATCCGTCCGCGTGAAGTTCGCCTCAAAAGACCCTGCTGAATAAGATATGGCTCAACCACATCTTCGATAGTTTGTCGTTCTTCCGAAAGTGCTGCAGCCAAAGCTTCCACTCCAGCTGGACCACCATTATAGTGATCAATTAAAGTTTGTAAGACTCGACGATCGGCGCTATCCAGACCGAGGGCGTCAACCTCTAATAGGGCAAAGGTTGCATCCAGCACATCTCTATTAACTACAGCATCATTATGTACTTCGGCATAATCACGAATTCGGCGGATCAATCTATTTGCAATACGTGGCGTTAATCTTGAACGAGCAGCTAACTCAACCAAGGCATCATCTTCCATGCGGATTTTCATCAAACGAGCGGTACGGGATAAAATTCTTGCTATCTCGTCGGGAGAATAAAACTCTAGGCGCTGAACTATCCCAAATCTATCTCTTAACGGCCCCGATAACGCCCCAAACCGAGTAGTTGCACCAATGATGGTAATTGGCGCCAACTCTAGCCGTAGCGACTGCGCTGATGGTCCCTTGCCCAACATAATATCAATCACATAATCCTCCATCGCCGGATATAAAATTTCTTCTACAATTCTACTTAGACGATGAATTTCATCAATAAACAACACATCCCCAGCATTGAGATTTGTTAATAAGCTCGCCAGATCTCCAGCTCGCTCAATGGCTGGACCAGAGGTAATCTTTAGCTGGCCACCCAACTCGCTTGCAATAATGTGGGCTAGGGTTGTCTTACCTAGCCCTGGTGGTCCATACAAAAGCACATGGTCTAGCGCATCGCCACGTTTTTTTGATGCCGCTATCGCCAACCGCAGTGCGTCAATTGCTTGGCGCTGACCGATATATTCATCAAAATTAGCCGGACGAAGTGACTCCTCAAACTGAGTCTCCTCACTACTGGCGTCTGGTCGCACTAAATCATCCTGTCGCTCTATCATGAACCAATCTCCCGCAAAGCTTGTCGAACCCGCTCACCCGTATCGAGGTCAGTGGCAACCCCGCTTAGGGCTGCTTGAGCTTGATCAGCCCGATAACCTAGCTGAACCAAGGCTTGCAAAGCTGGGTCGGCAGTTTTTGTAACTGGTTGATCACTAGCGACTAGCTTGCCTCTCAGTTCTAGAATTATCCGCTGAGCTGTCTTACGCCCCACTCCACTTACCTGACTGAGCCGAGTAGTCTCTTCAGAATCAATAATGGTCATCAAAGTTTCGCCATCGTATAATGAAACAATTGCATGGGCCATCTTAGCACCAACTCCGTTAACACTCACTAACTTGCGGTACAATTGCCTCTCACTTTCAACCCGAAAGCCGTACAGATCATAGCTATCCTCACGGATATTTTCAGATATATAAAATCCAACTTTCGCACCAATCTCCAATTCGGCAACATCGCGCACTGGTACGATCAGCTCATAACCAACGCCATGCACGTTCAATATAATGCGATCATAATCACGGGTGGCAACTACCCCCTCCAAGTGCGCTATCATATACTCATTATTACACATTCTGCGGCAAAAGGTCTGTACTCCACCCTCCCAAACACGTAATATACAAATAAGATAGCACCTTACGTAGCACCAAGGGGGAAGATGAGCATCACCGATGATCATCGAGCAGCCGTACTTGTAGCCAAGCATTCAGGAGATCCCGACTACTGGCGTGAGTTCGCCAACTGTCTGGGAGCAAATCCAGATCTTTTCTTTCCAGATCGTGGTGTCTCAACTAAAGAGGCCAAGCAGACCTGTCAAGACTGCATAGTGCGCGAAGATTGCCTGGCATTCGCCCTAGCTAATTGTGAACGATTCGGTATCTGGGGCGGACTATCGGAACGCCAGCGCCGTCGTATGCGCCGCCAGAACTCTCCTCGCCCACGCTAAACCAATTAAGGTCTGCCTTGGCTAAAATTTCCACACCGCGAAGTATTAGCGTGGTGTTTTTATATGGCCAGTATGCATCAGGGCAATAGCTAGGGCATCAGCTGCATCATCAGGCTTTGGAATAGCACTGAGTTTAAGACGGACTTTAACCATTTCTTGTACCTGCCTTTTAGTAGCCTTACCATAACCGGCTATACCCTGCTTAACTTGCAACGGCGTGTACTCAAAAATTGCTACACCAGCCTGCTGCAATACCAGCAAAACCACACCACGCGCCTCACCAACCGTCATGGCAGTCGTAACATTGGTTGAAAAAAATAATTTCTCAACTGCCACCTCTTGTGGTTGATGTTTTTGCATAAGACCCTGCAAATCATCATATAAAACCGCAAGCCTCTGGGCATGGGTTAAATCCTTGTGAGTTGTAATTACGCCACAGTCTACTAGTTTATTTATACCTTTTTCATGCCGTATCACACCAAAGCCAGTTGTTGCGATACCTGGATCAATACCAAGAATAATCATGTCACCAGTATACGTTAAGAAGTAATAGTAAATGAATAAAAAGAACCCACTCTGTTAAAAAGAGTGGGTTTACAGTCTAGCCAAACCAAGGTGCATGATTTGGCATGGGTGGTAGAGGCAAAGGACGATCTGCGTAGATCTCTAGTAATTGCCCTTGCTTCAGCACAAGGTACGCACCCGCATGATCGTCATCAGATGCTGAAATCTCCAGCACCACAACCACATCGGGCTGCTTGGCTGGATTGGGCTTGATCAGCCTGGCTCGCACCGTTCGAGTATTACCAGCCTCATCCTGATAGCGCACGCGTCGACGTTCACCAAACGGAATGTCAGTCATCAAACATCAGCTCCTCGTAACCACCGGCGTATTTAGGGTTCTTCTCCCGAAACTCCGCCCCATGACCAATATTGGTCACGATTGGGCGATTTTCAGCGCAGAAAGGGCAGTTTTTAGACGAATAGTTTTTCACATCCAATTGCCAAGCCACATGCAGCACGGGCACGTCGAGCGAGCGAACTGTTACGGCACGTGTTCGATTCACCATACAAGCCACACCAACCACCTCTCCACCAGCTTGCCGTACAGCCTTAATGGTTTTCTTGATTGATTTTGCTGTCGTCATCACATCTTCAACTACTAGCACTCGCTTGCCACGTACAGTGCTCGCAAAACGTGAGCGCTCAAGGGCAAACTGCTTACCGTCCTTATCGGCCCACACCGCCTGCACATAAATGCCTTGAGCGATCAAGCGCTGCGACAGACCACCAATCAGATATACCCCACCGGTAGCCGGCCCCACCACAACCTCTGGATGACGCTCCGGACTAGAACTACTGAAAAAACAGTCTTTCCAAAAGTCATAGAAGTAGGCCATCCGTGAGGCGTCTGGGAAGATACGATCAGCATTAAGATAAATCTCAGCGTGATCGCCCGAGCTCAAGACCAAATGACTCCCCTCAATCACAGCTTTTGTCGCTGTAAAATGATTAACCGCCCACTGCTCGCTTCGAGCAATCGCTGGCAATTTCATCGGATAATTCCCCTCTCTCGCAAGAACTCTTCTGGGTCAACGCCAGCGTCAAGCAACTCAGCCCACAGGCAGCCCAGCGTATCGCTGGAGTCCAGTTCCATCTCACGGATACTGGCTAGAACATCATAACTTAGTCTAGATGAACAGACTGCCAGCAAGTATTCCGGTGAGGGTAGGTCGACCAGGTCTTCCTCAACTCTCGCTCTATCCACGATTACTCCGCTCTATTTTAGGTGCAAAAATAACCGTGCTATTCTACATTCTTTTTAGGTATTTTTCAATAAATAAAATTTGACAAATACTGGCTATATTCAGACACTAACTCGCTCAAGTAAGTCGTCTGAAATATCAAAGTTGGCTGTCACGCTAGAAACGTCATCAAGATCATCTAAAAAACTAATTAGCTTCATAATACTCCGAGCTTTACCTTCATCTTCTACTCGCACTGTTTGGTTTGGCACAAGCTCAATATCGGCCGATTCAACATTTGTTTCACCCAACGCCTCTTTCACGACCTCTAGATCTTTTGGTGTGGTATAGACGACAAGCTGATCGCCCGAGTCGTCAATGTCAGTCGCACCAGCCTCTATAGCCATCAAGCTCATGTCGTCTTTATCGGCCGAAACCCTGCAGAGAATCACACCTTTTTTATCAAACATATAGGCGACTGATCCAGTCGACCCAAGATTACCACCGTATTTAGAAAATGTACTTTTTACGTCTGAAGCTGTACGATTACGATTATCTGTCAACGCCTCCACCATCACAGCCACACCAGCCGGACCATAGCCTTCATACACTAACTCCTCTAGTGATGCCCCTCCAGCCGTTCCAGCGCCACGCGCAATCGATCGATCAATATTAGAGGCCGGCATATTGGCCTGTTTAGCTTTTTGCACGGCAAGGCGCAAGCGAAAATTCATGTCTGGATCGGCTCCATCACGAGCCGCTAGTGCAATTTCATTGCCCAGCTTAGTAAAAATCTTTCCACGCTTAGCGTCAGCGGCACCTTTTTTATGCTTAATACTGTGCCATTTACTATGTCCACTCATATAGCCGAATTATACCTGTTGAAAAGTTTTTTTGGAAGCTCGCCGAGCACCTAAGAGCATAAAAATACCGAGCCCCACAAAACTTGCCCACATCGCAATTAGCCCTAAAAATACTTGCACACTAGCATATGGTAAGCGGGCTAGCATCTGAACAATTTGTAATATCAGCTGTAAAAACCAATCACTAAAACTGGCAATAATACCAGCCGGGCCCCAAGGAAATATTCCAGCCACAGAAGCCAGAAAACTGAACAACATTGCCAGCGGTATAAGTGGCAGTACGATGCTATTGGCTAATGGTGCAATAATCGAAAAACTACCAAAAATATGAGCAATGAGAGGTGCCGTGGCAAGATGTGCCCCCAACGAAACAGCAAAAATCTCCCAAGCAATCCTATACCGCTTGGGGTTATGCGGTGTAAAAAGTGGAGCTAAAAATATCACACCAGCTAAAGCTAAAACTGATAACTGCCAAGATAAATCCCAGTATAAATAAGCTGGACTCCAGGCTGTCATCGTAAGCATTGTTACGGCCAGAGCAGTTGATGCAGATAGCCTACGATTTTGCGATCCTACCAGCAATACAAAACTACTCATCACGGCAGCTCGTAATACTGACGAAGTTGCCCCTGTCATCACCACAAAAAAGACAATTAAACCCAAGATCGGTAAAACCGTCTTAAGACGAAGACGTCCACCAAAAAAAGTCAGCACCAGGGCTGTAATAATTGTCAAATTAAAACCAGATACAGCTACAATATGAGTCAAGCCAGCCTGCCGTGTCGCCTCTTGTAGACTACCTGGCAACTGACTACTGCCGCCAAATAACAGGCCACTAGCAAAACTAGCCGACACTGGCGATAAAGCCTGAGTTAGGCCATTTTGCATCGTGCGCTTTATGCGGACTGGTAGTGGCGGAATTGTTGAAAGCGTCTCGACATCGGCATACCATACTTGAGCAGACGCTCGGCCTAGTGCTCGACCTAACTTACCTCGCACTTGCACTGTCTGCCCTTCAGTAAACTGCCCAGAGAGAGTTTTAACTTTTACCAGCTCTGAAAAATGATGATTGTCCCACCTCACATCGCCAATATAGAATTCATACAGCTTATCGTCATTCCAATGTGAGCCAGCCTGCACCACACCAGTGAGCTCAACTTTTTTACCAATTAAATCTCTTACGCCAAAGCTATCTTGTGCTGCAATATGCATCTGTCCACGTAATAAGCCGGCACATAAAAATAATATGAAAAATACTATATAGCCAATTTTTGACTTTACATATATTGCGCAAATACATACTCCGGCCAATAGCACGGCCCACAGCCAAAGTGAATAATTGGTGTAGAATTGCGTAGCCAAGCCAAGCCCCAAAAGCCAGGCCAAAACAGCCACCCAAATAAGTTTTGTTCGCTTCATATTTGGCTATCGTACGCCGTTGCTGAGCCCAAGCCAAGCTTGGAGCAGTTTTAGAGATCGCCGTTTGTCGCCCTAAGCAAGCGTGGGATAGCTTCGAGTGGATTAACCCCCACATCTGTTCCGCCAAAAAATCTTAAAGCTAACCACGCCATCAGAAAAAGCCACGCTACAATTACAAGTATGGCAAGTGGCCAAAACAACCAAGCTGGAATGCGACGGTATGGGTGCATGTCTTTTATATTTTAGCATGAGTGGTATAAATTAGCCTCTACAGATTGACTTTTAGTGATTTTTCAGGTTAAATAAGTAAGTTATTTACTCAAATTTACAAGCCAAGTACTTGATGTAAATCCTTATGCTTTATAATGAGTAAGTTAATATAAAGCTACTTACTTTTTTATAAAGAAGATACGTGGTGTAGCTCGCTGTAAGTAGTGTAATCGAAGTAACTTCTGGCGTGGGCCCATAGCTCAGTTGGTTAGAGCGACAGCCTTTTAAGCTGTGCGTCCTGGGTTCGAATCCCAGTGGGCCCTCCAATTAAAGGCCACCCTTCATGGGTGGTTTTTAATTGGAAAATTCTTTGATTTGAATCCAGTAGCCCAAAGAGCTGGGTTCGGCGTAGCAAAGACACGCGCAGGGGCTTGCTCCGAGCATGACTGCGGCAAAAAAGACGCTTGCGCCGCTATCCCAGTGGGCCCTCCAGTTTGACCTTATTACCCCCCAGCAGGAATACTGTAACTAAAGAGCCGCTACGGCTCTTTTTTTGTTATCATTAGGCCATGGTGTCCAAGACTAAAAAATTCAGTTCAAAACAGCTTTTGTTTCAAGAGGTATTTGTGGGTACGCTCGTTTATATAACAGTGCTTGGTTTTTTTAGTGACTATACTGACGTTGTTTATGTAAAGAGTTTTTCAACGATATTCTTTGCTAGTATTGTGCTAGAAATACTTACCTATCTGGCGTTTCAAGTAAAAGATCTTATTATAGCCTGGCTGAAAGACCGCACAGGAAGTTTGTATCGTATGCTCATGTTCTTTTGCGTGTGGCTTGTAATGTTCTTGTCTAAGTTTATCTTCATTTGGGTACTAGACTTTTTATTTGGTAACTATATAAAAATCAATGGTTTCTTCGGAATATTACTGGTAGTTTTATGCGTAACTATTATTCATAAGCTTGCATATAAAATCTTTATTAAGCTTGGATGAGTAGCAATATAGGATTCTGAGATAGTTTGGAGTCTACTGTTATACCGTCTGCAAAGTTGTTGTCTTGAGCATACACTTTGTGAGAGTCGGTAAATATTGCAAAAAGCCCAAAGCTAAGTACCGCAAATATAATACTTAGCTGAACTAGATGTTTTTTAGTATCTAGTGACAAGCTTACTAAGCATGATTATAGCGTGAGTGGTATAGAAGAATAATTAAGTAAAATAACTAATATTCTAATTGTTACGCGCCAATTTTATCGCGACGACGCTTGCCTTTGGCGCGCTCCACCACAAAATCTATCATTTTAGAGGCAATGTCCTCACCCGTCTGAGCCTCAATCCCTTCCAAACCTGGTGAGCTATTTACCTCTAGCACTAATGGCCCACGCCGAGACCGAATAAGATCTACTCCAGCAATCGAAAGACCCAGTGTTGAGGCAGCCTTGAGGGCAACATTTTGCTCTTTTTTAGAGAGCTCAACTGGCGTTGACTCGCCACCGCGGTGCAAATTTGACCGAAACTCACCTTCCTGGCCCTTGCGCATCATCGCACCAACAATCTTATCGCCCACTACAATCACTCGGATATCTGCACCATCAGCTTCTTCAATAAATTCTTGCAAAATAAAGTTGGCATTGATCGAGTTAAAGGCTTCAATTACCGACTTAGCAGCTTTTTTAGTTTCTGCTAGCACCACACCTTTACCTTGCGTAGATTCTAAAAGCTTTACTACCACTGGCGCACCACCAACCAGCTCTAGAAGCTCTGCGGCATCCGATGTTTGAGAAGCAAAAACAGTTTTTGGAATACCCACACCAGCGCGAGCCAAGAGTTGCATGGAACGCAACTTATCACGCGAGCGCACCAGGGCCAGTGAGCTCGTGGCGGTATAGGCTCGCATCATCTCAAACTGGCGCAATACAGCCGCTCCATAGTTGGTGTAACGGGCGGCAATACGTGGAACCACCGCCTCCACCTCATCTACCGAGCGACCCTCCCAGTGTACCGAAGGGTTGCGACTCTCAATTGCCATGTAGGCCTTGGTGTAATCAACCACCACCGGTGTATGACCCTTGGCATTTGCGGCCTCCACTAAGCGACGGGTTGAGTAATTTTTTCTACCGGCTGATAAAATAGCAATTTTCATGATTTGGTAATCTCCCCTCGGGATAATTCAACATTAACTAAATAATTTCCACGCAGTAATTTGCGTCCCAGAAGCATCGGTACCTTCTGACTCTGGCGATTTGTCAGAGTAAACTGAGTTTGATGATCCCGGCCTTGGATACGTACAATTGTACGTATCTTATAGCGATCTTGCCACTGTCCAGTTGAACTTTTTACCTGCACCGTCTCAAAATCACGACTCACGCACTCCACAAAATCCTCCGAATGGGTTCGGCCATCCACAAAATGCGGTACACGAAAGTGTAGCTCATCACCCCGCTTGGTGTGCTTAATATGAATACCCTCAGCGTGTAAGGCACCACTATATGCGCCAGTATCTGTCTTAGCAGATACACCCGTAATACCAAATTCTGGCAGGCCAACCACCTCAATTCTACCAATAACTTTTTTAGGCAGACTAGCTGATGCCTGGCGATGATAGCGCTTTGCCACCGTTCGGCGCAAATAGTTAACAAAACCAGGAATATTTTCTTCAATATAGGCACCGGTTACAATTTGTGAACCCTGATTGACCTCCAAGATTGCCTTGCGCCCGGTATTCTTATCAAGAATTACATCCACACCGGCCACTGATAAATTCATCACCTGCGCAGAACGAGTAGCTAATTCTAGCATTCTAGACGACACTTTGTTATGCGCAACAAGCTGGGCTGATCCGCCAGCTGAGGTGTTATTTAGATGACTTTTACCATCACCCACACGATGAATCACCATACCCGGCTCGCCACCATAAACTTGCACACGCCAATCGCCATCATTAGCAACATAATCTTGAATAAGCCAATCTACTGCACTACCTTGGGTTAGAGTACGCCCCGCTTGTGCAGTCTTGATTAAGTGATTATCCCGTCCTTTTTGCCCGATTGTAGACTTAATAATTGCTGGATAACTCACCCACTCACTCTTCAGTACAGCTTGAATATGTTTAGCTGGCGCATAAACCGTTCGCACCACCGGTATCCGCTCCGACCACAACTTCAGCGTAGTTACTAGCTTATTGGCAGCCCCCTTCTGCTCAACCGCCTCATCGATAAACGGCACACCCTTAGCGCGTAAATAAATTGCCAGTGCGGCAGCTACATCCGGCATACTCTCCCAGGCCTTAAAATAAACAAAGTCATAGCTAGCTGGATCTTTTTTGGTTTGCCAATCGAATACCAATGCCTTACGTTTATCAACCACAAAGACCAGATCTTCAAGTGCCATCACCTCGGCTTCAGCGAAATCAAAATTACCATATTTTTTTAAACGCGTAATAAAACCAGCGCCACGAGTTGATGTTAGGCTAGCTTCCCGCGTAAAGATAAACAAGATCTTCGGATTATTGAGGGCTGGCTTAACCACGTTGAGCTCCTTCTTCTGCTGCACGTTGCATGTACTCAAGTAGCACCTGCATTTTTTGTTCGGGGTCAGCACCCAACTGAATGGCTGGGGCCTCATTAATTTCTAAAATAATATGCTCACCGGTATTTTTATTAATCAATAAATCTAACCCACAAAACTGCTCTCGACCAACCAAGCGAGCCGCCTTCAGGCTATCCTCGCGTTGCTTCGGGGTTAGAACAGATGCGTCAAAAATACTAGCTTCGGCATTTTGCGAGGTATTATTTAAATGCGTATCTTCAGCAATCCTAGCTCGCTTCATCACCAGCTTGATCTCTCCACCTAATATAAGTACTCGATAATCAAACTCATTGGCAATAAATGGCTGTGCAATGAATGTCACGCTAGAGTGTTCAGCGAGTTTGGCTTTGAGTTCAGCGTAGCTGTGGATTAAGAAATTGTTATTACCACCAAAATCCTGAATACTTTTTAGTATAAAAGGATACGAATATGGTGGGTTTTTCCTAAAAAGCTTGCGCAACTCACGGGCCGAAGTTGAAATACCATCCGGCAGTGGCAAATTTTGGTTTACCATGAGGGCCTGCTGACCAATTTTAGACAGTGGTGTGAATCGCCCAACTTCTGGAGTAAAATATGAGATTTGACAATAATCTAGATATTTAGCTGCTACCAAAGCCTGCTGCTGACGCTTGTGAAATAGCTCAAAATACACCAAATCAAACTCCGCCAAATCCATACCAGTCATTGATTCAATAATTTTTAAGCTATTGTTTTTAAAGCAAATCTGTAAATCTTTCAAGGAACCTTGAAAAAGTTGCATGCCAAAGTCACCCGCTCGTTCGGCTAACGGGTTAAATAATAGCTTGTAGTAGCCAGTTTTGTGGCTCCTAAAGCTATAAAGAATTAGTACTTTATAGGGCTTTTTTGTAGTCATGCTTATAGTAACTTTAGAAGACCATAATTATACTATATTTTTATACTATTGTCCAGATTAAATAGCCCTAATTGAGCCAGGAATACTATTTCTTTTTCTTGCCCTTTTTACCTTTTTTATCATCATCTTCTTTTGTTTTTCGCTTCCAGACCGTAATTAAGATAAGCCAGCCAGTCATTGCAGTGAGTAGCCACAATCGGTTTTCAGCCGCTAGAGCAATGAGATTATATTCTTCCAGCACTTTAGTTGATATATCATGCGCCAAATAACTCTGCGTATAACCAATTAGGGTGGCGGCAGTTAAAAACGCCAGTACAAAACTTCGCAAGCCAAATCGCCCCCCCACTGAAGGCGTTTTTCCAAGCGATAAGCCAACCGTCACGACCAACAATACTACTAACTGCACAAAAGCTGCATCAATCGGACCATTAATGGACGAATCGAGCTGGCGAGCTAAAAAACCACCTAGCTGATCGGCCACAAAAAAACCCGCTAAAAGGGCCGTGGCAATTCGCTTAAGCCGGCCTTCACCAAATATAAAAGCCAGTAAAAAAAATATACCAATAACAGCAAAAACGTAAATATTTCCATCAATATTAAGTGGTCCAAACTGCATATGCTTAAGATTATACACCTCCCCAAACAAGCAAAGAAACTGGCTAATCTTTAAATCATTGCTTGCTTTTAATTTTCCAGACTGATACTATCTGGTACTAGCCACAGGTAAACACTGCACCTACCAGCCGAGAGAGGTCTTTAAGATGTCTGATTTTATGCCAGACTTGGAATTAGAAGAAGACTCAGATGCCGAAATTAAGCACCCGGTGAGCTACTACTACCAGATAGTTTGCTCGGACTCCCAGGCGCAAATTATCTTCACTCTATCAAAAGAGTTTGGTATTACAGCTATTGAAGACCCACATCTGGTAATACCCAGGCTCATCCAGTACTGCATCGCGATGTCTTTTTACAAAGATTTTGACTACGAGCCTGCTGGCTTTAAACTGGTGCTCAGACCAGAATACGCCAAGCTCATGCGGGTCAATGGATTTTTCCGTACACAATTCTTAGCCGATGCAACAGAAGCTGTCCGCTATGCGCTCAATCGTGATGTCTATTTCGCACCACTCGCACCAGAAGGCCTATGGCCAGATATTTTCTAGTCTTTTTGCACCTCACGCAGAAAGACTCTTTTATTTGAAAAAGCCTTTTTTCTTAGAAGCTTTTCGATATTCTTCCAAAGCCTGCTTCTGCTTATGAGAAAGCTTATGAGGTATTTCAACTAACACCTCTACCAAATGATCGCCATGTCGATGAGTACCAGGAATTGGCATACCTTTTCCGGTTAGTTTAAGGGTTTTACCAGGTTGAGTGCCAGCTGGAACTTTAATTGTAATTTCACCTTCCAACGTTTTTATATCTATCTCCGTACCCAGCGCCGCATCGACCATATCAATCTTTACTCGCGACACCAGACTAGCGCCGTGCCTCTCAAAGCCTTTAGGCTCACGCACATGAATTTCAACATACAGATCACCGCGTGATCCACCCTGCCCATGCTCCCCTTTGCCAGCCATACGAATTGATTGGCCATTATCAATACCGGCCGGTATTTTTACTTTAACCGTCTCGCTCTTTCGCTCACCTGTCGTTCGATCCATGACGCGCAAATTTAGCTCTCGTGTGGTGCCTTTTACCGCCTCATCAAAATCAATCGCTAACGCCACTTGCACATCTCGTGGTCGATTGCGCATACCACCAAAAATTTCAGAAAAAATATCACCAAAGCCACCAGCCCCCGAGAAATCGAACTGCACACCATCAAATCCTCCGCCAAACGGATTACCTCCAGCAAAGGGGTTGCCTCCTGGTCCACCAGCGTTGGCGGCACCAGCTGAATGGCCAAACTGGTCGTAAGCTGCCCGCTTCTGTTCATCCGAGAGAACTTCGTAAGCTTCTCCTGCTTCCTTAAACTTCTTCTCATCACCACCCTCACGGTCTGGATGATACTTGAGGGCAGCTTTCTTAAATGCCTTCTTTATATCATCTTGGCTAGCTCCTTTTTGGACACCCAAAATATCATAATAATCACGTTTGCTAGTCATTTTTTATCCTCACGCTTTTTAGGTTTTTTAGTGGGTTTACGCGCTGGTTCAATAGCTGGCTTTTCTGGTTGTGGCACCACCATGGTTGGCAACATGCTAGCCAGCCGAGAGCCTGTAAAAACTGATGGTGCGCTAGATTGCGATCTATGATGGTGCTCTGCATGGGGCTTGCTCTGTTCTGGGTGGTTAATCTTCTGCTCGGCTGGCTTGGCTTTTTTAGGTGCTGGGGCTAACACTTCTGCCGCGTGCCTAGAAGTAATAGTATAGCGCTTATCAGCCGTACGGGCCAAGGCAGCATTACTCACACCACGAAAACCAATGTATACCAGCTCAGCACCACGTCTTTTCGACTCTAATACTGCCGGCATTAGATCACCATCAGAGGAAAGCAAAACAAGCCGAACATTATCACCAGAAGCTCGAATCATATCGGTTGCAATAGTGACATCCACACCCTTCTCCACAAGCACCGGCTCGCGATGACCACATTCTACGCAGGGTTTGCCATCGCGCACCAAAAGATGCCCAGCTTCGATGTAATCTACTTTTTGCGATTCCAGTACTTTACGCCACGCTTCAGCATCAGCAGCATAGCGCTCGGTGCGCTCCTTTAGTTCTGGTGTTTTATCAATGATATGAATTTTTGAGGCATAATAGCTAATACTTGCAGTACGAATGCTTGGATCTTGCAAGATATTTTCAAATAACTTGCGAATATTTACACGAGAAAGCTCATCGCGATAGCGGATTAGCTTGCGTGACGCCAGCGAATCACGTAGTTGGTAGACAAAGTTTTCACCATCAATAAAAAAGATTGTTTTCATGATTTTTTCTTATCCTTTGGTTGATCTTTTAAGCCGATCCAGCCAGCTACACCAGCACCAACAAAAGCTAGTACCGCCATATCATACGGATGATAGCGCAAGTATGTCGCTGGACCCACGCAAGCAATAAACCCCTTCCCCTCATCGCGATTTGGCCACCACTGCCAGAAGAAATACACATCTTCCCAGCTATTTTGGTACGAGTTCACTTCTTCGCCACGAGCGCACTCTTGCGACAGCTTCTCACTCACGGTGGTGGTGGCAAAATACCCCGCCGTGAGGAGTAATACTATCGCAATGGTTAGTGCAGTAAGAGATTTCAAAAGCTATTTCTTCTCGTCGACGATTTCGCCTTCTTCAGCGTCATCAGACTTATCATCCGCTTTTTTGGCGTCTTTGTCAGCCTCAGTTGCTTCAGATCCTGCTTCTTCCTCTTGTTTGTACATCGCCTCACCAACTTTAGTGAGTTTGTCAGAGAGGTCTGAAGTGAGCTTTTTCAATTCTTCAATATCCGAATCAGACTCACCAAGCTTATCCTTGAGGGCTTTTACAGCTTCTTCCACAGTTTTCTTGGTTTCGTCGTCCACCTTGCCTTCGGCATCTTTTAAGGCTTTTTCGGCTGTATAAACCATTGTGTCGGCCTGGTTGCGAACTTCCACAGATTCCTTCTTTTTCTTATCTTCTTCGGCATGAGTTTCGGCATCAGCTTGCATTTTCTTAATCTCATCATCCGATAAGTTAGCTGAATTCTGAATGGTTATATTCTGCTCCTTACCCGTCGCCTTATCTTTCGCACTGACCGACACGATACCATTAGCATCAATCGAATAAGTTACCTCAATCTGTGGCACTCCGCGTGGAGCTGGCGGAATTCCATCTAAAATAAAGCGTCCAAGAACCTTGTTATCAGTTGCCATCTCACGCTCACCTTGCAAAACCACTACCTCAACTGAGTTTTGGTTATCGCTAGCGGTGGAGAAAACCTGAGTTTTACTGGTTGGAATGGTGGTATTGCGATCAATCAAGCGAGTCATAACCCCACCCATGGTTTCGATTCCGAGCGAAAGTGGAGTTACGTCCAGAAGGAGTACGTCTTTCACGTCGCCACCGAGTACGCCACCCTGAATAGCCGCACCGATAGCCACAACTTCATCAGGATTCACGCCCTGAAGTGGCTTCTTAGCGAAGAACTCTTCAACTTTTTTCTGCACCAATGGCATACGGGTCATACCGCCAACCAAAATTATTTCGTTGATATCTTCTTTTTTGAGGCCAGCATCTTTTAGAGCAGCCGCACATGGCTTTAGAGAATTTTCTACCAGCTCACCCACCAACTCCTCTAGCTTGGCACGCGTTAACGTAAGATTCATGTGCTTTGGCCCAGACGCATCAGCCGTAATAAATGGAATATTAATTTCTGATTCCTGAGTGGTGGACAGCTCTATCTTAGCTTTCTCAGCAGCTTCTTTTAGTCGCTGCATGGCTGCTTTATCAGATTTTAGATCAATCCCCTGATCTTTCTTAAACTCCTCCACCAACCAACTAATAATCGTATTATCGAAGTCATCACCACCAAGGTGTGTATCACCATTGGTCGATTTCACCTCAAATACACCATCGCCAAGCTCTAAAACCGATACGTCAAATGTTCCACCACCTAGGTCATAAACAACGATCTTCTCTTCTTTCTTCTTATCCAGGCCGTAAGCTAAGGCAGCGGCAGTTGGCTCGTTAATAATGCGTTTTACTTCCAGTCCAGCAATTTTACCGGCGTCTTTAGTAGCTTGGCGTTGGGCGTCGTTAAAGTAGGCCGGAACAGTAATTACTGCTTCGGTTACGGGCTGGCCCAAATACTTTTCAGCATCGGCTTTAAGCTTTGCGAGAATCATCGCCGAAACTTCTTCCGGAGTGTAATCTTTATCCCCCATCGCCACTTTTACATGCCCATCGGCTTTAACGATTTTATAAGGCATCAACTCCATATCACGCTTAATTTCAGCGTCATCAATCGTGCGTCCAATCAATCGCTTAACAGAAAAAATCGTATTATCAGGATTCATCACTGCCTGTCGCTTAGCCACCTGGCCGACCAATCGCTCACCATTCTTATTAACTGCCACAACCGATGGCGTGGTACGCGCACCTTCGATGTTTGTAATAACAGTCGGGTCGCTAGCCTCCATAACGGCCATTGCCGAGTTAGTTGTTCCTAGATCGATTCCAATTATCTTACTCATTATTTTTCTCCTTCTTTCATAGTAGTATCGTTAGCTTCTTGCGTTAACTTCTCACCAGGTGGGCTCTTGGCATCCTCGGTGTAATTATCTTGACCAGAGCTGACACGCACCGTGGCTGGTCGCACCACTTTCTCGGCAACCATATAGCCTGGCAGAGTGGTTTCTATAATGATTCCCTCGGGTTTTTCCGACTCAACATATTCTATTGCCTCATGTTCTGTTGGGTCGAACTGCTGACCGGTGGGGTCGAACTTTTGTACGCCCATTTCATCTAAAATTTGCTCCAATTGAGTACCAACATAGCTCATCCCCTGTGCCCAAGGATCATTCTGTAAGTGGTCTGGCAAGTGCGTAGCGGCTCGATCAAAGTTATCTAAAGCTGGTAAAAGATCTGATAATACCGAAAGCTTTGCCGCATTCATCAGCTCTCCTCGCTCGGTGGCAACGCGCTTTTTATAATTTTCAAAATCTGCCTGGACGCGCTGTAAGTCGGCAGTCAATTCAGCTACCTTATCGGGCTTAACCTTTTTAATCTTGGGTGCTGGTTTGGGAATTTTAGGCATTTAATACTTCCTCCAATGTTGTTCCTGTCAATGTTACTAAACTTGTTACCTTAGGATAATCCTGGCGAGTTGGCCCAACCACGCCAATGTAGCTACTGGCTGAGTATGGGCTTTCAAAGCGCGCTACCACCATTGCCATCCCACTGGTGCGAGCAAATGGGTTCTCCTGGCCAATAAATACCCCTAAATCGTCCTGAAAGCCAGTTGCTAAGAGCCACTCTGAGAGAGCATCCAGATATCGGGCGGCGGCGGCGGCTCGTAATTGCAGGGCAAATTCGGGCTGCGAGAATAGCTGATGTAAGCCATGATAGTAAACTGTATCCGATAAAGTAGCAAAGGCCATATTGCCGGTCATGTCTGACAAGGTCTCAGTGGCAATCTTAATTGCCCGATCAGCCCTATCTTTTAATGATGCGACTCGCTTCTCAACTGTCTGAACAGTGCGCTCCTTGGGCGCGTCAGCAGACAGGTGATTAACGTAATAACGATAACCTTTATCAGTTGGTACGCGACCAGCTGAAATGTGGGGCTGATAAATATAGTCAGCGCGCTCTAAGGCTACCATTTCAGCCCGAATTGTAGCTGAGCTAACATCGAAAACCTCACACAAGGCATGAGAGCTCACCGGCTCGGCACTGGCTGAATACTGGCGAACAATCTCCATTAAAACTGCGGCTTGACGTTTGGTTATCATAGTAAGTTTGGGCTAGGACAGATTGTAAATTTTAAGATGTAATACACCAAATAAGCTGTTGTCAGAAGGTAGCTAAGAGGTTTTTACTCCTTAAAAGCCAATCTGTCCGCTGCTGCACCCACATTAGCACTAGCAACATTAGAGTGCTAGTACTTCTATATTAGTCTTGTTGGCACTCGCATGTCAAGAGTGCTAATTAACCTTTTTAAAAGTTTTTAGTGTTCGAATAACTTGTTCATATCTAGCGCCAGTAAAATCCCCAATTGGTCGACCTGGATTACTCCGTACACCTGGAGCCAAAAGGTTAATTGTTACAAAAATTGGCTTTGTTCCCACCCCATCCAAACTAGTGCTATCAGCCACATCTGCAACAGCAATCTCTTTGCTAGCTAGCAAAATATCGGTTACATTTTCTCCTACCGTACCTGGCGCTCTTGTAAATAGCAATTTTGCTGATTGACCATTATCTAAATTGATATCACGTGATTCAACCACAATATTCCGCGTAGTTAAGGATTTTTCACTCAATGTAATAGAATAGACACCCCCGCCAGTACTTGGTTCTTGAATCATGCTAGCCTGCCCTACTCCACCCGCATTAAAGCTATTCACCTTCCACTCCGGATGATGCATGATGCTGGTTTGGCTCGACTGATAAATATATTCTGTTAGTTCTGTTAACTCTTCAGGAGCACGTGTTGGCGCCACCATGGCAGACCCAGAAGTTATTGGACTTACGCTGGGTGCCACATTCACACTACTAATCTGTGGTTTATACACAAAATATATTGCCCCGCCAACAATACATAGACTCAAAACTACCAGCACCAACACCACTAGCCTTGATTTGTCTTTCATTTTTTTCGTTTACTCTGTTTATTGGACCTGAATATTAGGTATACAAGTAAGCCGGTCGGGCCGAAAAATAATGTTAATAAATATGGTGCCAACATAACTCTATGGCGAATCTTATGCTTATGAGCATCTTGCTTCATCCAGGATGCGGCAACTAAATCAAATGCCATCAAGTGAGTCCAACCAAGTGCCATCACCCAAGGATCAGAAAAGAGTTCTGTGAGACCCAAAAATGAATAGTCTTCGAATGGAATCTGTGGAAAAACTAGAACAACCAATACAATATAAATTACCGCTATACAGGCTGGGAGTAGCATGCGATCAATAAGATTGTGCGTTATACGGGCATAGGGTAATAGTAGAATTAGCACCCAGCCCAGTAAGGTAGCTAGATTCACAAGGATAAATATGGACTCAGCATTCATACTGCTCATGCTACCATAATCAGCTTTTGTTGACGAATTCGGACAAAAATACTTGCAAAATTACGTATAAACTGGTATTATTGCCAATTCCCCTGGAAAACCTATGAATGTAGCAACATATGAACAACGAGCCAGTCTAGCTGCCCACCAGAAACGCGTGCGGGTGTTTAGTTCCCCATTGGGGCAAAAAATAGCTAGCTTCAAGCCTCACATCAAACACCTGCAGGCAGCTTTGATGATCCTATTCTATTTTGCGGCTTTTGGCTTTTTCTTTCAAACCAGCCAAGCAGAATTTGAAAAAAAATCTATGGGTTATCTAAAATCTGGTCAGGAAATCAAACAAACTAGCTCTACAGCAAAAGCTACCAACAAGCCAGTTAGTAAATCTAAGGCCACCGCTCAAACTATTTTCCAAAACCCATCACCCACACCGGCCCCAACTGAAGAAGCTAAAGCTTCTGCCGGACTTCCTCCTTACAATACTGAAGACGAGTCCGCCCCATCGATCGCACAGCAGTTTACTTCGAGTGGCTACGCATACGGACACTGCACTTACTACGTAGCCAAGCGCCGACCAATTCCGCAAAACTGGGGTAATGCCCGCGACTGGCTAGGACGAGCTAAAGTAGCTGGATTTATGACTGGTGTTAATGCCAGACCTGGCGCTATTGCCCAAACCACATCTGGGCGCTGGGGTCATGTAGCCTATGTCGAAAAAGTTGAAGCTGGACGAGTTTACGTCTCGGAATATAATTATGTGGGCTGGAACCGATTAAGTTATCGTTGGGCCAACGAATCTGAATTCAAATATATTTACTAATTATATATTTTATTGTATAATACAATAACCCAATCGAGACACCAGGAGGAGAATTGGGGCACAGGCAGAAAGGCAAAGGCAACAAACGCAAAAAATCCTGGCACCGAGGAGGTGTTGAAGCCAAGAGTTATTGGCGAGCTACAAGTCGGCTTAAGCGAGCTAGAGTCGACGTAGAAGTGGATTACACTCAAGCCACACCCACGCCACTCAATTCGCACAGTCGTAAAAATCAACGCTAGCTAGTTGCTGCGCCGACTTAAATAAATACAGTCACTCATGACCCCTAACTACGGTTGGGGGATTTTTTCTACTAATGCACTACTATTTGGCCACGTACTAGGTATTTCTCCAGCCGTAGCCTGATCGATAATAGTTAGATAGCTTGTCTTCCACCCTTCAAATGCCTGCATAGCACGATCGGTATTCTCGCGCACATAACCGTAATACATCAAACCAATCGCTAGCAATAATACAACTTTTAAACGCATAGTTTTTTCGCCTTAAAAGGCTACTATGCTAGCTTGAGAATTTTCATGTCAAGGATAAGCAAGATTATCCACGCCTAATTAGGTCCATAAACACACTCGAAGGAATCGATACCTTACCAATTTGTTTCATACGCGCCTTGCCTTTTTTCTGCTTCTGCAGAAGCTTCTTTTTACGACTGACATCACCACCGTATAATTTTGCAGTCACATCTTTGCGTAGCGCCTTAATAGTCTCGCGGGCGATAAACTTTGAACCAATCGCAGCTTGCACGGCAACTTCAAAGTTTTGTCGCGGAATCAAATCCTTAAGCTTTTCACACAACGCGCGACCATAATTATCAGCCTTCGAGCGAGCCACAATCGCACCTAAAGAATCTACTCTTTCACCCGCGAGCAGGATATCGACCCGTACTAAATCACCAACTTCGTACCGATCCCAATCATAAGTTAATGACGCAAAACCAGATGATTGACTCTTTAAGGCGTCATAAAAGTCAGTAATAATCTCCGCCAATGGTGCTTCAAAACCCACCACTGCCCGAGTTTGATCAAGATATTCGAGCTTTGTCTGCTTGCCACGAGCTTCGATAATTAGACCCAAAACAGCTCCGATATACTCTGACGGCGTAACAATTTCACCGCGCACCCATGGCTCCGCGATAGTAGCAATTTGCGATTGATCTGGCAGTGCGCTAGCCTGTTCAATCATGTCTTTCTCACTATTTGTGCGCTCTACTTCATAACTAACACTCGGGCTAGTAACAATAAGGTCAAGGTCAAACTCTCGCTCTAAACGCTCTTTAATGATCTCCAGGTGCAAAAGACCCAAAAAACCAATCCGCACACCAAACCCCAAAGCTGCCGAAGTTTCTGCCGTAAATGAAAGCGAGGCATCATTTAGGGCAAGCTTTTCTAAAGAGTCTTTTAGCTTTGGATATTCCTCTTGGCTGGTGGGGTAAAAACTGGCAAAAATCAGAGGCTGAACTTTTTTATAGCCTGGCAGTGGTGTAGTCGCCGGATGAGCCGTTAGTGTAACCGTATCACCAACACGTGCAAACTGAACCGACTTAATATTGGTCGTAATAAAGCCAATTTGGCCCGACTCCAACCTATCATCTTCGGATCGTAATGGCGTGAGATGGCCAACCTCCAGCGCTAAAGATTCGCTGCCCGACTGCATTAGAGTAATCTCAGCATTTTTTGATATTGAACCACTCATCAGGCGAACGTATAGAATCACGCCACGATAGCCATCAAAAATGGAGTCAAAAATTAGGGCCCGAGTTGGTCCGCTATCCACCTCTGAAGCTGGTACTTCAGCCACAATCCGATCTAACAATTCCGGTACACCCTCACCAGTTTTGGCCGAAATCTTACCAATGCTAACTGGATCAACCCCCAAGAGATTACCAATCTCCTTAGCAACCCGTTCGGGTTCAGCTGCTGGTAAATCTATTTTATTCATAACCGGAATAATAGTTAGGCCAGCCTCAATTGCCATATAAACGTTAGCTAAAGTTTGAGCCTGAATCCCCTGACTGGCATCCACCACCAAAATTGCCCCCTCCACTGCCTCTAAGGAGCGACTCACCTCATAACTAAAATCAACATGGCCAGGTGTATCAATAAGATTGAGCTCATGATCCTGCCACTGCATACGGGCCGGCTGTAACTTAATGGTTATGCCCTTTTCACGCTCCAGCTCCATCGTGTCGAGTAGCTGAGCTTTCATATCACGCTCCGCTACAGCACCAGTAATCTCTAAAAGCCGATCGGCTAGAGTCGATTTACCGTGATCAATATGGGCAATAATACAAAAATTTCTGATTCGTGATGACATCTTTTACTTCCCCCTTATGCTCCAATATGCTTTCTTAATCGCTTACGATAACGAGATTTTACTAACCTCAGCACCATATCGGCCTCTTTAACGCGTAATAGTTTTGTAGCAAAGAAATAAACAAAAACACCAACCGTACAAATAAAGGCAAACTTTGGCCCCAGAGTACGCCAACCAACATCTCCGCGCAATAGCGGGAACAGCGATACAATCATCATATACATCACCGAAGCCATTACTAGCGTGGCTAAACTTGTGCGTACGGCCGTACGTAAAATACTCCGCCCACCATAGGGTCCGATCTTTCGGCGCAGTAAAAACATAAGAATAATTAACTCAATACTTGTCACTAAAGAAAGTGCCATCGCAAGCCCCGGCGTGCCAAACATCCGAGCAAATAAATAGCTCAGCGGGATATTAATAAACAATGTAAAAATACTGGTAAAAAGTGGTGTCTTGGTGTCTTCTAGGGCGTAGAAAATTCTTGCCACCACAAAAAATAAACTTTGCGCCACAATTACGCCCGCAAACCAACCCAAGGTATCAGCTGTGGTTTGATCACCAAAGCCCAGCAGCAAGCGCACAATATATCCTCGCATTACCACCGTAACAGCCATTGATGGAACAATTAAAAATAATACGAGCGATAAGGTACGAACTATTTCGTTTGGTAAGCGATGTTTATCTTTTGATTTGGAGGCTCTAATAAGCGTCGGGAAGACTGCCGTTGCAATTGCTCCACCAAATAAACCGAGTGGAACATTTTTTAAATTATTTGCAAAATAATAGCTCGATAATGATCCAGCAGCTAGCTGTGACCCAATTGCCGTTTCAACAATAGTATTGACTTGTTCAATACCCAAGTCTAGTGAGCGGGGTACCATCAATTTTAAGACACGAATAACAGCCGGGTGCCAAAATTTAATACTAAAAGAATAGCGAAAACCAAGCCCCACCAGGCCAAATGACTGCATAATTGCCTGCAAGGCAGTGCCTGCTACTACACCCCAGGCCACCCCATAAATCGGCTGGGCAAATAGTGGTTCCAGAAATAGGATACCAAAGATAATGCCGATATTGTAAAACACGCTAGCTAGAGCAAACAGTACAAAGCGCTGGAAGGCTTGCTGAATAGCGCCAAAAATCGCTGAGATTGCAAAAAATAATGGTGTAATTAATAAAATTCGAGTCAGATGAACGGTTAATTCCATCCGCTCAGCGTCAAAGCCAGGAGCAATCAACTTCACCAAAGGCTCTGCAAAAATAAAAGAAAACACTCCAAATACCGCCGTAACAAGTACTAATAAGTTTAGAAGGGTGCTAGCTACTTCCCAAGCTTCATCAACTTTTTTACGCTCTAAGAAGCCAACAAAAACCGGTATAAAAGAAACTGCAAAAGCGCCCGATACCAAGAGAGTAAAAAGTAGATCTGGAATGCGAAAAGCCGCTGCATAAGCATCAGCTTGTGGTGACAAGCCAAAGTTAGACGCCAAGAGTCGATCTCGCACGAGTCCCAGTAGTCGGCTCAATAAATAAGATAGCGAAATTAAAGCAGCCGCCATTGAGATAGACCGGCGCTTATTAATTTTGGATAAAATTGATCGGACTGAGCGTTTCATCATAAAATAACTTTTTGGTTTTAATAAAAGAAGTTGACCTCAAGCTTATTAGATGTATCAATACGACAATATAAGCTATCGAGAGCCAACCTCACATTTATAAAAAGCCTAAAACTCTATATTCTATTTTACCGTTTTTTTCGCCTTAGGGGGAGCCTTTTTTTCTTTATCAACGGAATCGAATAGTGCCTCAAACTCCTTACCTTCGATTGTTTCTTCTTCAATCAGCTTATCGGTAATCTGATCTAGCTTAGCTCGATGACTAATAATTACCTCTTCCGCTCGCTTAGTGGCTTCACGAATAATATGTGCCACCTCTTCATCAATCTTGTCTTGAGTCTGCTCAGAATAATTACGCCCCTCAGCAAACGAACGACCCAAGAAAACCGAACCTTCATGCGATCCAAAAACTTGATTATTCAGCTCACGCCCCATACCATACTCGGTAATCATCCGCCGAGCCAGCTGGTTGGCATGTTTCAAATCGCTCTCAGCCCCAGTGGTGACATCGCCAAACACAATTTTCTCAGCTGTCCGTCCACCCAAACTCATGGTAATCTCATCCAAAAAGTCAGCCACCGAATGAAGGTGCTTATCTTCTGTAGGCAAGCTCCAAGTAACTCCTCCAGCCATACCGCGCGATACAATCGAAACTTTATGTACTGGATTACAATTTTCCAATAGATGCGAGAGTAATGCATGACCAGCTTCGTGATAAGCCGTGATCTTCTTTTCTTTGTCGCTTAAGACATGGCTCTTGCGCTCTGGGCCCAACGCAACTTTTTCAACTGCTTCATGAAAATCAGCTTGAGTAATCTTTTTGCGATCCTTACGGGCAGCGTGAATAGCAGCTTCGTTGGCAATATTTGCCAGATCAGCACCCGACACACCTGGGGTCTTACGAGCAACTTCAGCCAGATTGACATCTTTATCTAATGGTTTCTTTTGGGTGTGTACACCAAGAATCTCTTCGCGTTGCTTCATATCTGGAGCATCAATCGTAACCCGACGGTCAAATCGACCAGGTCGCAGTAATGCTGGGTCTAGCACATCCGGTCGGTTGGTGGCAGCCATTACAATTACATTAGTACCCTGCTCAAATCCATCCATCTCTACCAATATTTGATTGAGTGTCTGCTCGCGTTCATCATGTCCGCCACCCAGGCCAGTACCACGCTGACGGCCAACTGCATCAATCTCATCAATAAACACAATACATGGTGAGTTTTTCTTAGCTCTAGCGAATAAATCGCGCACTCGGCTGGCACCAACACCAACAAACATTTCAACAAACTCCGAACCAGAGATTGAGAAAAATGGCACACCAGCCTCACCGGCAACAGCGCGTGCCATCAAGGTTTTACCAGTACCAGGTGAGCCAAAAAGCAACACGCCTTTAGGAATCTTGGCTCCCAAAGCCTCAAACTTTTTAGGATATTTTAGAAATTCTACAATCTCTTGCAATTCTTGCTTGGCTTCAATCGCTCCGGCCACGTCGCTAAAGGTTACTTTTTGAGTCTCACCACCTGCCACACGAGCCTTCGAGCGACCAAAGCTCATAGCAGCATTATTCTGACCCTGAGCCTGACGCATAATAAAGTAGAAGAAGCCAATAATAAATACCACTGGCAGGAAGGCAAACAGGGCATCCATCCACTTGCCCGAACCATCATCAGGATTTTGCGGATCGATCTTTACCTTTGAATAATCCACACCGTAGTCGGTCAACATGGCGTTAGCCTCCATAAAGGCTTCCTGTTTCTGGCCGTCTTTTAGCTTAATTAAAAGTTGCTGGCCGTTTATTTTAATCGACTCAACATTATCTTTTCTAGTTTCTTCCAGCAACCTAGACAGCGATACAGACTGAGGCTTTTCTTGAGTTTGGCTATTTAAAACTAATAGCCCAATCAAAACCACCGTTCCAATAAGGACATATATCATATTCCGTGGGATTTTCTTGATCATATTTTACCTACCTTCTAAAACTAAGCCACTTTTACGGCCAACGTGTGGGCTGGCGCATCTACCCCAGCTGGTGCAAAATGCCTACTCCGAGCAAGTCTTGGTACTAGGGCCACCTCATTTTTTTCCGTCACCACAATTGGCCACGTCAAACGCTCACTTCGGGGAACTTTTCTATCAACAAAAATGTCTTGAATCTTCTTCGTGCCACGCATTCCAATGGGTGCTATTCTATCGCCCGACTGCCACCTACGCACATAATAGGTATGCGGCCTAAGATAATGACTAGCAAGACAAGTTCCATCATCTACTTGCCCGTCCTGTAGTACCAGATTAAATTTACCAAACTGCAGTACTTTTCCAAATGGAAGCTGCTGAGTCTTATCCGATACGGAATATTCAGGTGTTGCCGAACGCAAGACGAACTTCACTCTATCATATTCTCGCGCCATCAGCAACCCTGGTAGAGCCTCCGAATAGCTCCCCGAACTAGCACTTGCCCACCAGGCCAGTGCCGAATCTAGATTACGCTGTGAAATCCGCCGGCCAGCAGTTAGTTGACGCGCCATATACGAAAGTAAATTTAACTGGACTAATGGCGAAAGTCGTAAAAACTTCACTCGGTCAATCTCATAGCCGCCAGCAATCTTATCACCAATTTCGGCAAGTAAATGTCCTAGCTTCTGCTCAATTCGATCATTTATCGTCTCTAGATGGTCAATCCAATTAGATAGATTATTATGGTAGTGCGCATCTTGAGTTGGCGCAAAATGCATGAGCTCATGGCGAATTAGATTACGCGTGTAGGATCGATCATTATTGGTGGCATCTTCTCGCCACTGCAAATCACGCAATGCCGCATAGGTAATTAAATCCCCTCGCCCAAAACCAATTAAAGGGCGCACCACAATATCATGCCTATTGCCGAGGCTCGTCAGGCCAACCCGATCGGCACCCCGAATAGCATGCCAAGCCGTCGTCTCCAGCCTATCGTGCCGATGATGAGCGGTGACAATTTTATCCGCACCTGCCTCACGACGAACTTCATCTAACCAATTGTAGCGAGCCTGGCGCAAAACAGCCTCACTTTGGGGGGTTCTTGGTAAAACACCCAATAAATATTTATATCCGTACCGATCAGCCAATGCCCCCACAAAGCTAGCATCATCAGCCGATGCCTCACGCTGACCATGATCTAGGTGTGCAACAATTAATTGCCAATCCCATTTTTCTTGTAAGCGATGTAGTAAATCTAAAAGTGTAACCGAGTCACGCCCACCAGAAACCGCCACGATATATGTACCGTGCTCTGGCATAAGCGCTTGCCGTCTAAGGGTTTTTTCAAGCTGATGGAGCATATATTCTATTGTAGCCCAGTCTGGGTCTTAACGCATCTCCACCACATACGACATTAAACAAAATCATATCCATATCGGCTGGGTTGGAGTTAGTATTGACATCTGTAATAGCTTGACGCAATGAACCAGCATCAGAGTCATTGACGTTAGTAACAGTAAAAGTAGCTGAAGTGACTTAAGCATGAGGTGCCATAAAAAAGAAACCTGCCACCATCACTTAAATAACAGAAGTAATTTTTGTAAGCAAACTATACACCCTCATAAATATCTCTTCTCACTTATATAGCAAGCATAAATTATTTCAAAACTAACTAGTCTTTTTTAGCTTCCACTACAATGCGACCATCAGCCGAGCCTGATAATGTACAACTATAGAGTGTTAGCTTTGAATCACTCGTTGCATCCTCAATCTCCACCGCATCTGGTGCTACATCATATATTTTTGTCACTTTATAGGTGTACCACTCTTCATTAAAGAACACCCGAATTGTATCGCCCACCACCAACTTATCTAAATTATAGAACGGTGAACGAACTTTCGTTAAAACTGGATCGCCAGCAATCTTAAAACGATGAGCTGATAAAATAAAATTGCCACCTTTTACAGGATTGCCTCGATCTGGAAAACGATGCCAAGCGCCCTTCTCAAGAGCTTCAGCTCCACCAGTATAAAAGGGTACCTCCAGATTAATTTTTTCTATCTGAATTCTATCCCTCATATCGTTAGAGTCATCTGTAGTACTCAAGTCAATCCCACTCTTAACCGGTAATTTAGTTTGGGTTGGTGCCAAAAGTAGAAGCCCCAAATATAAACCAATCACAAGAAAAACGACAGCAAGTATTAAAGCCAATACCCTACCGAGACCAGTCCGTCGAGACCGTTTTAGTGACGACCCCCGAAACTGCTTACTATTACGATTTTTTGCAAAACGCATATGTTATTTATTATATGCGTATTTGCTAAAAATAAAAAACTATAAACCAAGAGATTCGTTTAGAGCCGATTGTGAAGTTGTGACGGTAATACCAGAATTCTTAACCAGCTGAAGTTGTCGCTGTAAAGTTGCCGGACTAACACTCCAGGCATTTTTATTATCACCAGACACTTCATGCCAAACCAAGATAAGCCAGCCATTTGAGGCTTTAGCCTGATTGATAGCCGTAATGATTTCGGCATCAGTAGTGGTGTTTAAGACTATAAAACTATTAAGGTTATAGCGATCAAAATTAGCTTTGGTATTGGCAATTGGTTCGCAATTTCGAGAGCTCTGATACAAAGTTTTTGCAACACTCACAACACTAGCACTCGATTCACAGTATGGTGTAGCCAATAACCTAGTTGGTTCGCCCAGTAGATTATCCAAGTAATTCTTGCTGGCAGTTAACTCACTAGACATTTGAGCTTGACCAAGGCCAGGCAAGCTTGGATGTGAAATTGTATGACTACCAATATCACCACGCTTGTTCCAATCCTTAATTTGCGCCGGAGTCATATAAGTGCCATTTCCATAATTAGCATTGTTGATTGCCGTATCGGTAATGATGTACTGAGTTGGGCGCCAGCCAAAGCTCTCCACTAATGGTAGTCCGTGTTGGTAAGCACTATTCCAGCCGTCATCAAACTCGATCGAAACTAAGGGTCGCGAAAATGGCTGATGAGTTGAAGGTGGTGGAGTGGTGGGTGTTGGTGGTGGAGTGGTGGGTGTTGGCACTCCTGCACCACTTAAGCTATAGCCATCAGTCTGCAGCCAACCGTTGCGAGCAATTAAATGATAAATGGTCATACGTTTTGCACCTTGCGGTACCGTCAAGGTTGCCTTCACCTGTTTCCAGGTAGCCTTACTAGCTCCTACATCCTTGAGCCACAAATACTGCACAGAACCATCCTGCATCTCAATTTCTGCATCAATTTCGGTACGCACATTTGACTTATACCAGTTCGAATATGTGTAAGTGGTGCCAGGCTGTACATCAACCGCACCTGGAGTCCAGCGAGCATCGCCATCTTTGTATTTGGTAACTTTTATATAAGCCGAACGTGAGCCACTTTGTGCGCCAGTAGTTGGGACGGAAAAGGCCGCCTGTAAAGATCCCCAACTATCTGGTGAAAAATCAGTAACCTGCCCTGCTCCACCAGCTTCGAGTGATCCGTTATTAATTAAATCTGTTGCGGCTTGAGCATTTTGGGCTAACATAAAAAGCCCCAACATAACTGCGGTAACCATCGCTATCCGTAATTTCATATACTTACCTCCCCTAGTTTCATAATCTAGTATGCATACCTCAGCCCATAAAACCTAGCCAACAAAATACGAATTTTTATCTGACATAAGCAAATTTATGTTCGTAAATTATTGTAAACCATGCTTTTAAAGCTACATTTGTATACTTGTGGTAGAGTCCATCATTCAGACTAGTATATTTCTGTAAAACCACTGTGAATAACGTAAAATAATGACTCTATTGACAGACACACATAAAGCACGTCTGTAGGACCCGAACTATATCATAATTTTTTAATTATTGCAAGTATAAGTTCTATTTTCATGCAGAAAAGACCCTAATAAGCTCGAGGATCTTGGTATATATGCTACTGCAGTGGGCAGATATCAGATATTGAGCGCTCGCTTAATCATAGCAAGATCTCGAGGACTACGATTGCTCTGACGTGATCATTTCGCCGCCTCACGCTTGACTATGGGATCCTTCACAAGTTCAGCTCTCCGTTCGGAAATGTCTCAATCACAACAATCGGCACAGTCCTGGCATCATTGACGGTGACGATGTTGTTTCGAACAGCATCGTAAGCAGCATCTTCAAGACTTAGTCCCCAGCGCTCACCTTGCTCATCTATGACGGTATGGCTGTGGTAGATTTGGCTAAAATTTCTCTTGTTAACGGATTAAAAATAGACCACCGAAGGCCCAAATATCGCCAGTCTAGTTGTTATTAATAATTAATTCAGTCGAGCATCAAGGCGACCCATTGGTGGCTGCGGGTGGATTTGAACCACCGACCTCTGGCTTATGAGTCCATTGCTCTGACCAACTGAGCTACGCAGCCACGGCTAACATACCTTGAACTGCACTATCTTATCAAATATTTGTCAATTTTACCAGATTCAGCATTACTGCCAAACACCACCTACAACTCTATGCTCGTAATACCTCTACATTTTAGGTTTTGAACCAGGGGTAGCTTGGCTTGATCGAGTCTTGCGAAATATTTTAATAAGATCTTGGAAGATATATACAATAATAAACACCACTATAATTGGTACCGTTATAAACGCAATGACTACGGTCGTAAAAGCAGCTACATTGAGGCTATTGCAGATATACCCACCACTCGCACTACTCTCAGATAATCTACAGTTAACTAAATCGGCCACAATCGATATGACAAGCATCATAGCGGCTAACAATGCCACTATCGATATAATTAATAAATATTTTTTGAGCCAAGTGCGCTGATTTAAAAATGACTTCACGCTATCAATTAACTGCATATTGTACTCTCTTACATTATTAACCCTATAAAAATATACTTATTGGGCTGGCGGTTGATCCCCTTCACTAGCCGGTTTACTCACCACAAAACTAATCCGATACTTAAAGACTGGTATTGTTACCACCCTTAAGTGATGCCAAATGGTGTATCGCACACTGGGGTCTTGAGCAATAAGTGGCTTGCGATGACGCTGCCAATCATAAACAACGTATATAACTGCAAAGAAAATTGCCAAAGGAATCGGTAAAAGCCAATATGGTATGCCAGACTCAAATAACATATCTTGTGCCTCCGTCAGTAAAAGCAAATCCTGACAAATAATTATACAATCTCATCGCCACCTATTTTTAAAACACCAATTTGTATGTCTGAAATATTCATTATTGATATTATAGCCGTATCATGACAACCCTGCCACACAATGCTTTTAAAAAACAAAAAGCCCACCAAATTGAGGGCCTAATTTTTGGTAGCGGGGGCAGGATTCGAACCTGCGACCTTCGGGTTATGAGCCCGACGAGCTGCCAGCTGCTCCACCCCGCGATATAAGTAGTATTTTACAGATTTGTAGAGCTTTTGTCAATCTGTTGAAATACTGCTATGCAGATTATTGGGCGCCAAAAAGAAAATCACCCCATTCTTCAAGATGAGATTTCTGCGGTAGCGTTACCTGCGATGTAGTATCTGCACCATGATCAACCTCCTTATGTGTATCACCACGACCAACAATCACAACTTGCTCGCCACTAGTTTGCAAGCCAAGCTTCTCACGGGCAAATCGCTCTTTATAGGCATCACTCTGATAGTAAGATATCTGGGCACGCAGTGCTTCAATATCATTTTCCAACACTACATTTTCTTCCTCTATTTTATCAGCCTTCTCACGAATTGCTGTATTTTTTGCACTTAAATTAACCAATGCAGCCATTACATAAATTGTTGCAATCAGACCCACCCAAAATGCTAAGCGAGTATAGTCAAAAATCTTATCTTTAAGAGTTGGCTTCATAATGACATTGTAGCATGTGTAGTACTTGCGCTAAGCTACCAGCTACCGCCGCCGCCGCCACCAGCGCCACCACCAGAAAACCCACCACCAGACCCACCGCTCGATGACGGAGGTGAGGTATGCGATGAAACATTAGTTGAGAATGAGCTTGTTAACATGTTTGTAAACAAGACCGGACTCGAACTATGTGCGCCATGATACCAGCTATGTGTTGCCGGTTCGATATCAATCCCCTCAAACTGTTTGGCCCATTGTTTTTCAACCCCTAGAGCTATGGCGTAAGGCAATAATTTAGTGAAACGCTCTGGAGTTTTATCTGGAGCTTCGGCAAACTTCATACGATCTTTCTCGGCTACATTAAGATATAGCTTAAGGCCTTCAGCCTGTGCCCAAACATCATAACCTTTTTCAGTAAGGTTTTGTGGCGATAAGAATCTTTGCTTTTCAGCAAATAATCCAGCCAACTTTAAGCTATCGGTTAACTGTGTACGAACCGAAGATACCACCTTTACCATATCATTCGGCTTTAACTCGTCAACATAAATTGTTGGACCGCCACTAAAGACACCCTGCAAAAGAGTTTGCTCAGCAGTAGATAATTTATCTGCACTCTTTGCAGATGTGAGCAAAAACCGATCTTTGGTGCCGAAAAAGCGCTTTTGCTGTTCATAGCCAATAGTTAAATGACCACGCCGAGCCAGGTCTATCAACATAGCCGTTACCTCACGACTATCGGCAACTTCGTCAGAGATCAGGCCCACTTGGCCTGGCGATAATTCGGCGGGAGCTTCAAACTGAGCCACCACAGTTTCTTGCTTACGACGGGCTTGTCGTGCCATCGAACGACGAATAAAAATTGCTGTCACCCCAAGAGCAATCAGCAATGCAACAATATTCATTATACTTTTCAGATTTGCTAGCCATCCCGGCCAATTGCCCCGGTCCATCTCTGGCTTCTGGTTGCTTATAGTCGCAAAGGCTCCTTCTTGAAATGACCCCGGTTGAACAAGCAAATCAACTGTCATACCTTCACCTGCTGGAAGGGGCTTGGTAGCGCGTACCTGCACACTATTCTGATTATCCGAGCTCCCAATAATAATACAATCCTTATTTTTTTCTCCCTGCTTACCCGTAAAACACTCTTGCTTTAAGACGGTCGCACCTGCGGGTAAGTTAATATGCCCACTCACATCTTGAGCTGGTACATCCCACCCCGTACCATGAACATTTAAAGTAATATAGTCTCCAGCTGGATCTTTCCGTACAACCGGGCTAAGGCTATACCGCACGCCGTATTCCTGAACCCCACCAATTCTACTATCTGGATTGCCTATCGTGATGCGCTGAAAAGCCCCTTCTTGAACTTTCTTGGCAGGCTCCTCCGACCCTCCACGCGTAACGCCATTGAGTGCGAAATCAAAATACAGATACTTACCTTCATCAATCTGACCAACATACGGAATCTTTCGATAAATACCATGCCTTTGACCATCAAAAGAATAAAGTATTTTTTCATAAAAATTAGCTACACCATCTTGAGTGACCGCAATATCAGTTGATATGGATTTGATTGAATCGGCTTTTGCGCTCAGTGGAGCAATCAGACCTAATGCCACTATAATAACCCAAGCCAATCGACGCATTTTTACTCCCATCGGAACACTAGTGTTGCAATAATATATATAATTACACCCCACACCAAAAGCCCAAGGAGCTCTGAGTGTAGTGCCCAAAGGCTGGCTCCTTCGGTAGCAATTTTACGCAAAGCATCAACCAGAAATGTTAGTGGCAATAGTCTTGTGATACTCTCTAGCCACTGTGGCAATCCTTCGCGCGGAAAGAATACGCCAGATAAAAACAGCATGGGGAATTGAATTAACTGCGCTACCGGTGTGGCCTGGTTTTCATCTCGTGCCCAGCCCGCTATTGCAAAGCCAATACCTAAAAATACTGCCGATCCCAAAGCTGCCACAAAAAGAAAGCTTAGGAGTGAGCCAATCATGTGAGCGTCAAAAATCCACATCCCAAGCGCCAAAAGTAATAAAACTTGCACAACCGATATGATAAGCCGGCTAGTGCCTTGCGCCACAACAAAATACATTGGGCGAGTTGGAGTAGCTTGTATGCGACGTAGCTGGCCAGTTGTTTTGTAAGCTACAAAGGCAAAAGCTACGGCAAATATCCCTAATTGCATAATCGACATGGCAATCACGCCAGGTAAAAAGAAATCAATTTGTGATAAATTATTAGTCTTAACACCTTTAGACTCCACACTCAAAACCACTGGCGCCTGAGTGGCCTGCGCATTAAAGCCAGCTACTATCTGCGATAAAATTAAGTTTGTTGTCTGGCCAACCTGCGGATTCCCTTCATTATAGTAGGTCTGAATAGTGGCTGGCTTCAGGCTGCGTGTGGCTGGGTCGGGCTGACCAAATGTATCCGGCACAATCACTTGCAAGTCTATCTGGCCTCGCCCCAGTAAATCAGCCGCTTCCCCTTCACTTACTTCCTTTACAGTAAAAGCCTTAACCTCTTTTAAGGATTGGACAAACTTTTGCGATAGCTCCGTCTGGCTGTAATTTGTAATTGCTATATCAGTCTTAAAGTCATTACTCTGAAACAAAAAGCCAAACACAAATATCAGAATCACTGGAATAAACAATGTAAAAAATACACCAGTCTTATTGCGGAAGTACATCTTCATACTGGCAACCGTTAGGGCATGAAGCGCATATATTCGACGCTTCAAAAGTGCAGTATCGGGCTTTTTGGCTTTACTCATTCCCGCAATTCCTTACCAGTTAAATCAATAAATACATCCTCAAGTGTTGCTGGAGCTACCTGGCGATGCGGTTTAAAGCCTCGCTTTAATAATGACTTAATTAGATTTTCTGGTGTATCAAGAGCTACAATCTTACCTTCATCCATAATCGCAATTCGATCACACAAATATTCTGCCTCATCCATATAATGGGTAGTAATAATAACCGTCTTGCCAGAAGCTTGGATCTGGCGAACCAACTCCCAAAGATTACGCCTAGCCTGCGGATCCAGCCCGGTAGTTGGCTCATCTAAAAATAAAACAATCGGATCATTAACTAGTGCGGCAGCAATCGAAAAACGCTGTCGTTGGCCACCCGAAAGCTCTTTAGCTTGAGCCTTTGATTTTTCAGTTAAGTCAACTTCCTCTAAGAGTTCCTTGGGGTCTTTATTTTGATCATACAGATTAGAAAATAGATGTAAAATCTCAACTAAAGATAGCTTTTCAAAAAAACTAGAGCTTTGTAGCTGTACACCAATCTTCTCTTTGACTTCATACGGATCTTTTGCCACATCCGTCCCATCAATTACAATCGACCCAGAAGTAATCTCGCGCATCCCCTCCATCATTTCTAAAGTGGTAGTTTTACCTGCACCGTTCGGCCCCAATATACCAAAGACTTCACCCTTTTTCACTGCGAAGCTCACCCCCCGAACTGCTTCGAAGTCATCGTAGCTTTTATGTAAATTCTTGACGGTAATTAGTGCCATGCAGTATTAAGTATACTGCAAACTGGTATAAAAAATTAAGTTTCCATAAAGTAGAAATTTATATTCCATGAATAATGCTTTTGTCATAAACTAGCAGAAGCAGGTACAATATAGGAGCTTCCCAAACTAGCAATATAGTGTGGGCCCGTAGCTCAGTGGTTATTGTGACGTAGTCGCGCTTTAAAAAACTGCTCTAACCATAACCTTTGAGCTACGGATCTACGAGAAAGATTCGTAAATATAGTGTGGGCCCGTAGCTCAGTGGTTAGAGCAGTCGACTCATAATCGATTGGCCGCTGGTTCAAATCCAGCCGGGCCCACCACATAATCACCTTATAGTAGGTGATTTTTTATAAAAAATAACCCCGTATCAACGAGGTTATTTTAGTTTTTAAAAGCCTTTTATGCTACAGCGCCGTCAGCCGGTGGTGCAGCTGGAGCCTCAGGAACAGCTGGAGCCTCAGGTATAGGATTGGGCGCTCCTTCAACTGCTTGGTCCGGAGTTGGCTCAACTGGAGCTTCTGGAGCGGCTGGCGCCTCAGTTACAGCTGGCGCTTCTGGAGCTGGGGCAGCTGGTGCCTCTGGTGTGGTTGGCTCTGGTGCAGCTACCGGAGCTCCTGCTGGATCTGGCTGAGTTACTACACCAGGAGTTGGCGTAGCTGGTTCTGGTTGTGTCTGTGGGTCCATAAAATCTTTTCTCCTTTAGGTAATTTAGTATGGGATACTACGATTATATCAGTTCTACTTATCAGGGGCCAACCATAACAAAAACCCACCATATAGGTGGGTTTTTGCGTTCTAAAAGAATCGGTCTTACTTATTCTCTTTTTTGAGGATTGGAAGACCTGTACGGGTGTTTTCAACAACCATGTAGCCCTCTGGCAAAGCGTCAATTGCACCTTCCTTAGCTTCGCGAGCGAAGAAGTAAATACGTTGCTGACGACCACCCTTTAGGGTTACGTCGCGCTGGTGCAAAATGTAAGTTTGACCTTTTGAATTAGTGTGCTGGTATGCCATATCTTGTTTCACTCCTTATTACTAGTTATGTTTCCAGGTTAGGCCAGGAGAGCCAACCTGTCAACACCTTTACGCAAACTTTTTTATATTTTCTTCTGATCTACAGGTTAGGACAGCTTAAAATATAATTGGTATCATTCGACTATCTCACCCATTACTTTTTATTGCCGAAGGCTTGATAGACATCTCTTTTGTCCGCTCTGGCCTCAAAATATCCATACCTCTACCGCCAATTAATGCTACCCCCAAAATGAAAGCCGTCAAACTAATAACTGCACCAAGTACCGGCACTAAGCCGACTACCGCTAAAGTTACAAACCCAATTATCGTAGCAACTAGCTCAGTAGTGTAGCTGGCTGTCTTTGTATTTTTATTATTTGACTGAAGCTTTTCCATAATTAGCCTACCAATAAAGTTAGCGCTAGCTGTAGGAGCCATCACAAGTACTAATATAAATAGTAGCGCCAACACGGCAGCTAATGGTATGCCGATAATCGTAAATAGCATCAAGATTAACACTATTGGTACAATCACCACCAATGCCACAGCCTTAAGGCAATCATAAAATAGTCTCCTATTAAGACCAGTAGCGGTACTGAAAAATAGTTTTGGCGCAACATAAAGCAATACGCTGGCAATCAATATATTAGCAATTAGCCAATACACCAAATCTACCAACTGAATCATGATACGCTCTTGAGTTGAAGTAGCACGATCTGGCTCAGCCCGCTTAATAGAACCCTGAATTGAACGATCGTTCTCGATAGCAACCTGATTTTGTGAACTATAGTTAAGATTTCCTCCAATCTCACTCGATCCCTGAACGGTGATTTTCTCACCCGCAACCGTAACATCTCCACCAGTCTTGCCCGCTATTACCACCTCGGTGCCAGCTACATAAATGCTTTGATCCACGTCACCGCGTATTGAAAGTTCGCCACCAGCAGCAAACAAATTCTGAATACTAGCTTGCTCGCCCAGCTGAACAGTGCTACCGGCAAGAAAAACTGAAGCTGAATCCTGAGAGCTAACCTCCACATCAGCACCAGCAACATGAATATTGCCGTCAACCCTCCCCCTAACGACCACCTTTTCTGCCACCGCATAAACACTCCCCTTAACCGAGCCATCAATCTCAACTTCACCACCGGCGACTATCACATCACCCTGCACAGTCCCCTTAATCAATATTTTGTCAGCAGCTCTAATATAGATACCATTTATTGTTTGGTCGGCTGATAGTTCAGCCAAAGTATCGGCAGCTCGCGCAATGCCAACCGAAAATAGTACCACAAATAAAGCAATAATTAAGCTAATTAGGATTTTTGGGGATTTCATATTTTTATTAAACGCCGAAAATACATTAAACACAAGACTTGACACGTTCGTAACTTGTTCGTTATTATTGATTTAAGAGCAGTATTCATAAAGGAGGGATTATGATCCGCAAACCACTTACTAAAAAACAAAAGCGAACACTAGATTATGTTTCGTCTTTTATCGAGCAACACGGCTACTCACCAAGCTACCGTGAGATTGCTAATGGACTAAAGCTTAATTCTGTCGCTACTGTCGCCCAGCATATCGACTCGCTTGTCGCAAAGGGCCTTCTAACTAAAGGAAATAACTCTGCTCGTTCCCTCCTCCCAGTTGGCGAAGTTGAGGCCGCTACTATTACCGACTCTGGTATGCGCCTGCCTATTTTAGGACTCATCGCTGCTGGTTCGCCAATTGAAACCGTCTCTGGCCATCCAGATACTCTGGAAGTTCCACCTTTCATGGTTGGAAAACGCAATAGCTACGTCTTGCAAGTTAAGGGGCAGTCTATGATTAACGACGGCATCCACAGCGGAGACTATGTAGTGGTGCAAGAAAAAGAAGTGCCCTCTAACGGTGAAGTCGTAGTGGCACTAGTTAATGGCTCGGAGGCTACCCTCAAGCGCTACTATAAAGAAGCTGGTCGAGTACGTCTGCAGCCCGCCAACGATACTATGGACCCCATTTATATAACACCAGATATGGATCTCCAAATTCAAGGAGTAGTAATTGGTCTAATCCGTAAGTATAACTAGCTACTGATATCGCTATTTTGACTACCGACTAGAATATTGCGTCTGCATGTCTGAAGTAAACTATCAGTGAGCGAATAATATAAATATTCAAAAAAGTTCCGACTACAGCGGCCAACATCTCAACTACACCAATAATCACCTGGGATGACAATGAATATACTCCCCTGGCAAACAAGTTAGCCCAAAATGGCCCTAGCCACTTAATCGTAAGTATCAAAGTGATAATCATTCCTGCAAGCAACAATAGCTTTATGAGAGGCACCCTAATCCTATCCTGAAAATGCCCTCGGTTAGAAAAGGCTGTTTCTACAATTAGGCCATTACGGGCAGTAGTAAAGAAGGCCATACCTAGCCAGAATAGCGTATAAACCCCCAGCCCCACTGTGCCCCAAAAAAGCACAATAGTGATCCAGTTTACTATCTGTAAGTCACCATATACCATCAGCTGACTACCAATCTGTTGAGCTAGGGCAGCCGAATCAACACTCGTCGAACCACTCAAAACTTTAGCGATCGTCTTAATATTAACTGCTACTAGGTACAGGATAGACGTTGCAATGTAGGCTATAAACCCCACTGGCGCAGCAACCGCATAGCTTCGAGCCCGAGCCTCTTGTAGCTCACGCCCGGGATCTTGCATGACGGCTTGCTGTTGAATTTGAGCCGATGTTTGTGGCGTTACAAGATACTTTTCGTTCATAGGAGTTTTTAAGAAGATTTCTCCGTCACAACAATCACCGTCATGGTCTTACCTTCCTTAGTATCTTGCGTCACAATAAACGATAGCTTGCGTGGTGTTTTCTCAGCAAAACCAACTCCCATCGCAAAATAGCTTGACTGACCTTCGGACTTCGCCCAACCTTGAGTCGCCAACTGCTCCTCATAATATGCAGTTATCTTCTGCACATCATCGGCAGACTGCAAGGTAACATTTGACCCTTCACCCTCTTTGACCACAGAATAAACCACCGTTGCGCCAGGATACACTGGAATATCGGAAGGGTAATTCTTGGGCAGCTCAGCTTTACTGGAAAATGTCCCCTGCCCATCTTGAGTAGTCACTTCTATGGAGCCACTTTTTTCATCAACTTTTATTTTATTATCTCGCACAAAACCAAAAATTGTACTAGCTGCAAAAATGCCAGCAATAATAGCTCCCACAAATAAAAAGGCTACAACGCCAGCAACACCAATGGCTATTTTGACACCAGTTGACATGGGTTTTTTTGTATTATTTTTTGATGGACCAGCTGGTAACTTTGCCATAATATATACCTCTTATGGCTATATTGTACCACCTATAATGGCCTGAGCAACGCAGGAGGCGACTCGTTTATCAAAAACATCCGGCACTATGTTATCAACCGTAGGCTCGTCAATGATGTCCGCCAAGGCTTGAGCAACGCGCAACTTATCGTCTACTGTAATATTTTTCTTTCGAGCAGCCATCAAGCCGCGAAATAATCCAGGAAACACCAACACATTATTGATCTGGTTCGGAAAGTCCGATCGACCAGTAGCCACAACTGTAGCACCAGCTTTTTTAGCATCTTCCGGCAATATTTCTGGCTCCGGATTTGCCAGCGCAAAAATAATTGGCTCACTATTCATAGCTCGGATAATCCGCTCATTAAAAGCTCCCGCCACCGAAACACCAATCAGTACATCTGCTCCATTTGAGGCATCTCGCAAGTCGCCCATTTGTTGAGTGGAACTAATCTGAGCTAATGCAAGCTTCTCAGAAGATAAATCCGTACGATTGGTCGATAAAATACCTTTTGAATCAACCACCAATAACTCACCCACACCCGCAGCATGCAACAATCGCGCTATACCCGATCCAGCTGCTCCAGCACCATTCACCACCACCTTGCACTGCGCCAAATCCTTACCCACCACCTTTAAGGCATTATATAACCCTGCCAGTACAACAATGGCCGTGGCATGCTGATCGTCATGCACCACCGGAATATCTAGCTCTTCTTGCAGGCGTCGCTCAATCTCAAAACAAGCTGGCGCTGCGATATCTTCTAAATTTATCCCACCAAAGCCTGGCGCGATCGCACGCACCGTCCGTACCACTTCTTCCGCATCCTGCGTTGCCAGCACAATTGGCCAGGCGTTCACCCCACCCAGCTCGCGAAACAACATCGCCTTACCTTCCATCACCGGCAAAGCGGCCCGCGGCCCCACATTGCCTAACCCCAACACCGCCGAGCCGTCACTAACTACTGCGACTGCCCCAGCTGTACTGGTTAGCTCCCGAACACGCTCTGGATTTTCAATAATTTCTTTGGAAACCAAAGCAACCCCCGGCGTATAAAAGGCCGTCAAAGACTCGGGCGTGAGTTCGGCATTAGCTTCAATGTGGATCTTGCCATGATACTTTTTGTGATATTCAATCGGATCGATGTCGGGCTCCTATCTTTTTCTCATTTAGCTTCTCTAAAATAATTATTGTTAAGGCCACGCTAGTTGTGGCGACAACCACACCCCACACAGTGTCAATTATAGAAATACCAAGCTGCCAGTCAGAAAAAAGCTGTAAATTTCTAATATTGCTGAGGCCAAATATTGCTAAGCCATAAATTCCAGCTCGCAGGAGCGATTTGCCCATACCAGCTCGCTTATCGCCAGAAAACAATGCTAACCAAACTAGCCCAGCCGTAAAAAATAGTCCAAAAACCATAAACCATACTGCCGAGAACCCAGCCGTTGCATAGGGCTCTAGTGCACGACTATATATCCCATCTGCCGCCCATTGCGTCCAGGTATAGTGTAGAGCCAAAAAGACAGTCAGGCATATGGCGAATGAAGTTATCTTCTTTTGCATTGACTTATATCGTATCATGCTAAAGCTAAAAAGGTAGATGTAGTAAGTGTGTATTGTTTATAAAGTCATAGCTGTACCGTAGCATTTTCTTATCAGCACCACCCCACTAACCAACCCAGTAGCCATTAGAGAACATCGTGAGCATCGCACCGAGCCCAACTGCCGATAAGACAAAATACAATGTTCGCACCCACTCAGCTTGTTTATCCAACCACATCGCAATGAGGATAAAAACCGGGAATACCGCTAAAATGTATCGACTATCTGAAACAAAATTGCCGGTTAATACCAATGTTAGTGCGGTTAATCCGGAATATACCACTAAAGATATTGGTAACTTCTTTCTCCAGCCAACCCAAGCACTCCACGCAATTGCTAGCCAAGCTATAAAAAAATGCAGCCTGGTAAATAGCTGACTGAACCAATCGTCCAACCAAGCCGTAGACCCCACGAGCCCGATCATGCCAGTTGTTTCTTTATATATGGTGCGAAAAATATTTGCCTCAAAGCCCATATAGGGCCAATACTTATCATAGATACTTGCAAAGTAAACCCACGGATACACATTGGTTTTACTATAGAGCCACAACCAATACGTACCAGTTCCAGCAAGAGCTACCGGGATAGATACAATCTGCCAATCAATCTTACGCCACGACCAATTTTTATCAGATAAATACTGCGCGGCAATAACTATGGCAAATATAATCCCCACACCTCGCGTACCGCCAGCTAATGCCGCCAGAATCCCAGAAGCCAAATATTTTTTGCGCAGCAATAGCAATAACGACCACGTAGCCAACGCAACAAAAACTGCTTCAGTATAGAAAGCAATAAAAAAATGTGCACTTGGAAAGGCCAGCCAGGCAAGTATGGTCAGGATTGCTACTTTACGCTTTCTAGTAACTTCCATTGTCAGTAAATACAAACCTTGCGATGCAATAAGTAATGCTATGGCATTAATGAACTGAGCTGCTACTACTATGTTGATGCCAATTTTATGCAGTAGGAAAATTATCAAAGGAAATACGGGGTAAAATACAGTATTAAAACTAGATAGGTCATAGCCTTTTTGAATAATAGCCAAATAACTTACCCCATCCCACTTAATAGCACCAATCAATCCAGTTATAATGGGTGGATTATAGGTCGTATTCCCAGGTTGGTGAATTACAGATACAACAAAAAACCGTAAAATAACCATACTAATAATCCACACCAGCGGGATGACTATGGCTGGATATTTTTTAATAAAAGTAGAAAGCTTACTGTTAATTTTTACTAGTTGTATTCTTAATCTTTTTAGCCTGGCCATTAAGATTATCCTTATTTGACACAACAACCCCCATCAGCAGCCCAATCGCCACCCAAATATGCATGATGTAGAGCGTGGAAAAAGTTTGTGCTTGGATTAATTGTGAAAAGATATAAGTAAGCAATCCTGCCACTAAATAAGTATCGCGACTGTTTGGCCTACGTAAGTACATTATTGACTGTCGCACCAATAGAATAATCAATGTCAATAATAAAATTAATCCCACAAGTCCAGTCTCTAGTAAGATCTCTAGTGGTAAATTATTGACTATTGCCCACCCACCTACGGCATTAGGCCCTTGAATATAGGGGCCAAATTGCCCTGGTCCAATTCCAAACAGTAAAACATTCATGTCCGATGTAGACAGACGAATTGCCTTTAGGCGAAAACGACTCCTATCATCACCAGATCCTTCCACTCCAGAATTTGTAAGCTGTTGCACATAAGCGCCTGCAGCTTTCTTGCCTTCGGCGGGGCTATCACTTATTAATGGAGTGCGATTAAAGAGCTGGATGCAGGATAGTGCTAGTATAAATCCAATAGCAATAGCAAGCGCAACTCTTACCAATCTGCCCGATACAAGCTTTCTCCTGTAGATAGCAGTGCAAACAAAAGTTAAGATAAGTGCTCCAATTAAACCATAAATTGCCCCCCTCGATAGAGTGAGGCTTAAAGTGGCAATAAATAATGTTAAGACTACCCCACTATATCTGATTATTTTTTTTCTATATAAAACTTCATTTATCAATAATAGTGTTGGTAACAACAAATATGAGCCAAAATATAACGGCTCTAGCCCTGTAGACTGTATACGCGCAAAGCCAAATACCCTCCAGCTATACCTTTCTGAAAGGCCAGTCCAAGAAGAGTTGAGCCCAAAAAAATCACCAAAATATTGATATATTCCAAATACAGAAGTTATGATTGCGGCAATATATAAAGTAATTATTACCTTTCTTCTAGATAATTCACCAATGTTTTTCCATAAATAAAAGACACTAATCCCCACACCAATAGCAAATACCGTATACAGAACTACTTGAATAGCCCTGATTTGATTAATTGATATAGGTATTATTAGGCTAACCCATAATATAAATAAGCCTAATAATACTATTTCAATGGGTAGCCAACCAGATTTCCTGGACTTAATAAGAATCCACAGTCCTCGCAAGATTAATAATCCACCAATAAATAAACTAGGTCTCAAAGTTATAAAGGATACATCTATAGATGGTATTCGCTCAAAAGGTAGCACTAACACCATCCCCTGCAAAAGAGTGAGATCTGGATTGCTACGAATGTATTTTAAAATGTTATGTATCTTTTCTCTCATTTGTTCCAGCTAAAATTACATTTTTAATATAGAGTGGTGCACGAAATATCCGTAATACTGCCGCAGCAACTGCTCCATGCCACTTTTTGAAGTATTTATTTTGTGATTCATAGTAGTATTTTTTTCTACTGGAGGACGAAGAAATACTTCTTCCCCATAAATGTATTATGTGGGCAGAAGGAAAAAACCTAATTTTATAACCAGCCGCAGCAACTGCTTTACACAAGTCTGTATCTTCATAATACATGAAGTAGCGCCCATCAAAACCATCTATCTGCTGAAAAACCTTCTTAGAGATCACAAGTGCCGCCGCAACCGCAACATCTACATCCTGATCTACAGCCGGCATAGCATTTTTTTTACTCATTAATAACCTACTAAAAAATCTGAATGGTTTTAACACTATAAGTCTGTAAAGCGAAGGAAAGTCGTCTATCTGTGTTGGCTGTATAGATCCTTGCTCATCGGTGAGTAGTGGTAATGCCGCAGCATAATCTCGATTACTACTAAGAAAGTCTAGTAATTTATGTAGATTATTTTCTTTAGGCACGAGTGTGTCTGTGTTGAGGAGCCAAATATATTCCCCTTCTGCTAGACCCACCCCTTTATTGTTCCCCTGACCAAAGCCGTAGTTTTTTCTAAGCTCAATAATCTTAGCATCTTTACATACTCGCTTAATTCTTTTTTTGTTAAGCTGCTTGGATGCATTATCAATAACTAATACTTCATAGTCATCGAGCTTTAAACTTAAATTCTTTTTTAGGCTTTTTAGGCTATCTATCAATAAATCTTCTGTGTTGTAGTTAACATAAATAATTGATAATCGCATTAATTATCCCCTCTCCCAAATGGCCACTTTGGAGACATGACACTGTAGATATCTAGCCAGTTAACCTTTCTCTCGGATTGGATGTGTATTCTTTCTCTGCGGATGCGAGGTACCGCTCTAACAAATTCGAGGTATGCCAAAAATACTTCTCTAAATGCCAAAGATTTGATGGCAGCTACAATCATATAAATATTAGCTATGCAGAATTTAGCCACTGTGCGATATATTATTCCAGATGGAGTATTTTTCCAATATACATATTGAGCATTTCGTATTACATAGCGGCGAGAAAAATTTCTCCCTCGCTTACTCGAAGATACACCCAGACCATGTGTAATTAAGGCCTTGGGAGCTAATCCGATGCTGTAGCCTTTGAGACGAGCTCGATAGCAATAATCTACATCCTCGTAATACATAAAAAATAGACTATCAAAACCTCCAATTTCGCGCCATACTTTAGTCCGATAAAGAGAATAGCCTCCCGATCCAGAAAATATTTCCTGGCTAGATTGTTTTTTTACAGAAGCAACACTCTTTCCTCTCATTCTTGGAGAAGCAATTCCCCAACAGCTCATATCATCACCCAATGCGTCAATTGTCTTTCCGTCAGGCAATATAGATGCAGATGTCACAACGGCCAATCTATCATCGGCATCAGCAATCTTTACAAGCTGTTTTAACCAATCTTCATGAGCAATAGCATCTGTATTCAGTAACGCAAAATACTCTGTATGAACATCCCTAATAGCAATGTTAACTGCTTCAGCAAACCCATGGTTTTTACTCTCAGCTATCACATGCACATCTGGGTAGTTTTTGGCGATAAAATTAATGGAGTCATCTTGAGAGCTATTGTCTACAACTATTATCTCAAAGTTCTTAAACGTCTGTACTTTTAAAGAATCCAGAGCAGCTGAAATAATCTCCACCCCATTCCAATTAACCAAAACCACAGTAACTTTAGATTTAACCATCTATTAGACTCCTTAACACAGTCAGATAGGTCTTAGCCGAAGCTTGCCAGCTCCAATGAGCCCTAGCTTCCTTACTCATTTTACTTGGACTCCACTCAGTTTGAATTGCTTCATCAATAGCACGGGCTAGAGGGTCTACTTCTCTTTCGCATAATAATCCGTTTACACCTTGATTGACGGTCTCCAGATACCCTCCCTCATTTACTGCTACAGTCGGTGTTCCGCATGCAGCTGATTCTATAGGGGTAAAGCCAAACGGCTCTTTCGTGGCCACAGCAAGCGTTACGATACTCTCCCTATATATTTTTGCTAGCTGCCCATCTGTAACGCCTTGTCTAAATTCAATTATCATGCCAAGCTTTTTTGAAAGTACCTCTAATTCTTGCTTGTATCTTGTATCATAATTTTCGTAAACAAAAACTAGCCTTACTCCATGCATAGCTTTAACTTTCGATAAAGCCCTGATCGCTAAATCCTGACCCTTAGCAGGATGTAGTGTACCAACTACAACGATCTGGTTTTTTTTGGTTGACTTAGCGTAAAAGAATCTTTCTTGATCTATACCCAAGTAACACACCTCAGCATCAATACCATAAGCCTTAGTAATATTTCCTTGCGCATACTTTGAATTACAAAGTGCAGCCGAACACTTACGAGCATTTGCCACATCTAGGTCTTTCAGTATTTTTTGCCGAATAATCCACGGTGCTTGAAGAGCCTTGGGAATCATCTCTTTTGATTTATTATAAAAATCTTGTTCAAAGCTTAAACGCCTGGGCTCCTGGATAAAATATAGGTTCTTAGTTTTTAGATATTGCATCAAAAATGGTGTTTGCGCTATTGCACAGTGATGGACAAATACTGCATCATACTTTTTACTGTCAATCTCATCGGCAATATTTTTCTGTATACGACGTAACTTTGCGAACCGCGTTACTATTTCTATAAACATATCTAATCTTGAAGGATCATAGCTAAAATCATAGCTTTTATATTTTTTTACATATGGTCGAAAATTGTAACGAGATGCATCATTAGCTGGAAAAAGTTGGTACAAATCGTAGTCAACTTCTTCATAAGAGTGCTTAACTAGTTCGTGAAGTGCCCTTATGGCTCCTCCATCTGGTAGATTGTGATAAATAGCTACACGCATATATACTGTATATTATACCCAATGTGCAGATAACGAAGGAGGATTTGTGGCAAAAAAAGCACTTATAACAGGAATTACCGGTCAAGACGGTTCATATTTAGCCGAATTACTTCTAGATAAAGGCTATGAGGTGCACGGTATTATGCGCCGAAACAGTACTTTTACTACTGGTCGGATTGAACATATCTTTGATGATATCCAAATGCACTATGGTGATTTAGCAGACTCCAGCTCGCTCCAGCATATCATCGCCAATATTCAGCCGGATGAAGTTTATAATCTAGCCGCCCAGAGCCATGTAAAAGTTTCTTTTGATGTACCGGAATATACCGCCGATGTCACCGGCACTGGCACCTTGCGACTATTAGAAGCTATCCGTACTTCCGCACCACAAGCCAAATTTTATCAAGCTAGCTCCAGCGAGATGTTTGGCAAAGTTTTGGAAGTGCCACAAACCGAAAAGACGCCCTTCTACCCTCGCTCACCCTACGGTGCTGCTAAGGTCTATTCTTACTGGATCACCAAAAATTACCGCGAGAGTTATGATATGTTTGCCTGCAACGGTATTTTATTCAATCACGAAAGTCCGCGCCGTGGCGAAACATTTGTAACCCGTAAAATTACTCGAGCGGTGGCCGCCATTAAAGCCGGCAAGCAAGATAAGCTCTTCCTCGGTAATCTGGACGCTAAACGCGACTGGGGCTTTGCTGGCGATTATGTAGAAGCTATGTGGCTTATGCTACAGGCCGATAAGCCAGATGACTATGTGGTGGCAACAAATGAAACGCACTCCGTAAAAGAGTTCTGTCAGATCGCCTTTAATCACGTAGGTCTGGACTGGGAAAAGTACGTGGAAGTCAGCGAGAAATACTTCCGCCCGGCTGAAGTCGACCTGCTCATCGGTGACCCGGCCCATGCCAAAAAACAGCTCAAATGGGAACCAAAAGTAAGTTTTGAAGAGCTCGTGAAGATGATGGTTGATGCCGACTTAACTGAACTCAGCTGATATTATAGGTTTCAACAATTCTCTCTATAATAATATTTACCCCATAAGGATATGGGGTAAATATTATATACTCTACAGATTCATTGAGGGCATATTTACTTTATCTCTCTTTATACTAAAGTATAGACATACATAGTTTTTAACTTACAAGATTGAATTAATAATTTCTTTCATCTTAGTGGCACTTGTATTCCAGCTAAATTTCTTGGCCTGTATTAAGCCGGCCTTTCTCATTTTTTTTGCCAACTCATTATCGGTTAATACTCTTTTTATCGGCTGAATTTTCCAGGGCTTTGAGTGTAAGCATGGCAGTGTTCTCCCAAGTAAAGCCTGCTGCTTGTTTTTTACCCTTACGAACAAGCTCTTGGTGTAGCTTTTCAGACTTAGCAAGCTCAACAATACCATCAATAAAATCATCTGCCGTGCTAACCATTATTGCAGCATCACCTGCCACCTCTGGTATCGACGAGTTTTTAAAGCATATTACCGGACAGCCTGATTGCATCGCCTCTAAGATTGGCATACCAAAGCCCTCATATTCCGAGGCAAACAATAGTGCTTGAGCCTGCGAGTAATATGTAGCCAAATCAGCATCATCCGCATACCCAATGACTTTTATTCTTTTCTTTACTGGGGATTTGTCTATGTGCTTTAACAAACGAGCCGTGTCGTAAAATTTAGACTGCTCAAAATCATAGCCAATAAAAACTAAATCGACATTAGCTCCGCGCTTAAGTGCTTCTTCGTACATATCTACTAATTGCATGAGGTTTTTTCGGGAATCAGTCCCGCCCACATAGAGCATGTAAGGCTTTTTGTTCATTTTCTTTTTGCTCGGCGCAGGGAGCTCCTGTGCGGCTAATGGAGTTACAGTATAGGGGCACGCTAGATGTGTTGGGAAATACTTTATGTAAATCATCAATAGAAGCCTGCGAGATGCTGACTATACGATCTACCAATGCGTATCTTGCGTTCAAGCGCATAAATTGCTGAAACACCTGCTCATTACGCATATCCCAAAAAGGCCGCAGAAAACCTGGCTTCTTCCTAGGCACAAAATACTTTTCACGGTAAATTATTGGTATAAGATCATACAGCGTAACTACTGTAGGGGTATTTTTACTGAGCCCAAAGCCGATATCTTGTTGAAAAAAAACATCTGCCTGCACCGACTCTTTGAGCCCAGGCTGATGCATAAATAACTTTCTGTAAAGCTTAGAGCTAAATGAACCCGGATCATAATTACCCAGACTTATAAATTTTACAGATGGAGACACATAAGAAAGTTTTGGAGGCTCATCGCCATAATGATAGCAATAAAATTCATGCTGCTTACCTACCCTAAAAAGAGCAGGAACAACATTGGCAATATATTTACCAATCCCCCTATGCTGATGTCCGCTCTGAAGCGGCCGTAAGTCAATGGAGATTTTCATACCAGTACTCTAGATAGATTTATATTATTTAATTTAATTAGTAGAGATATCATATATTGCACTACCTTACCATCTTTCCATAGAATTTATCTAGACCGGCTATCATCTTTTGGATTTGGTAATTTTTCAAATAATTCTCTCGCGCTGATTCTGCGTATTTCTCACGCCTTTCTAATATCCGACTAATTTCCTTAGCAAAACTATCAGCTCTCGACTTAGATACACATACTCCACCACCAGAGCTTAATACAGCTTCAACGTCGCCAACCTTTGTCGATACAACTGGCACACCTGCGGCTAATGCTTCAAGCACCACTAATGGCATTGCCTCACTTTCCGAAGTTAAGCATAGTAATTTTGCCTTGCGATAGATCTCTTTAGTATCATCAACAAAGCCCTTTATATAAACGTTATTAATATTTCTTTCTTTAATTATACTTAGAAGCTCATCTCTATATCCTCCATCGCCATACATACAAAATGATTCCTGTGGCATTTTTTTTGCTATCTCTAAAAATAAATCAGGATTTTTATCATTTTTTTCTAACCGACCGACCCAAATTATTTCATTACACACTCTATTCGCTTTAAGCTTAGTTAAACCTTCACCATCTACTCCATTAGGTATATTTATAATCCTATCTGAGGTCAGTCCTAACTTCTTAAGGTCAGGATTTAATACTTTTGCCACAGCAATAGTGGCATTAAGACGCATAGCTATCTTCTTTGTAAAGTTCAATTGGATACCTTTTAGTTGAAGTCGCGAATGTGCAGTAAAGATAATTGGTGCAGTACCATTGAAAAATCGTGTTAACACATCATCAAGCTGCTGCATATGAACCAGATCGACATGCTTCAGCCTGAGTGACCTTAGCCATAAAGACTGCACCATATACGACCCTCTTAAACCTAATGAATATACCCAGTCTGGCAGATTAATCCTACGATAGGTGAGTCCATCCCCGAATTTATCATGTAATTGGCGCGGGGCAAGTAAAATAAAGTTATATTTTAGATGCAGATGCCTAATTATTTGTTGAACATATATTTCTCCACCACCAATAGACTTCGCTGTAGATATTAGTAATATAGTTTTTTTATCACGGTCATTATTTATTGAACTAATAAATAATATTCTTTTAATAATCTTCTTTGCTTCTCTAGGTAGCCAATAATATATGTGGGCTATAACAGCGCCAAATACTCGAAAATCAAACATACTTAGCTTAAACTGACCCAACCGATACCATAAAAAATTTAGCTTCATCTTAGCCATACGCCAGTCAAAATCTATAACCTGTGCTACCGCCATAGTAGAGCTATCATGCTGTCGATATAAATATAAAAACTCTGGTATTTTTGCCAATTTGATACCGTCGCTAATCATCCTGAGCCACAATTCATAATCTTCAGCCGCCTTGATATTTCGGTATTGGTAGTGCTTGATATTTTTTGCTCTGAATATTGTTGGTGCGTGACTAAAACAATTTTTATAGGCAATTGTATTTCTGATCTGCTCAGGTGTCTTAACATTAACATCATCTTCCCAGGCACCAATTGGCTTACCGCTTGAATCAACATTTTGAACGAAGCTACTTACTGCACCTATATCATGGTGTCCCTCTAAATAATCTACCTGTTTCTCGAATCGTTCTGGCAAACTAATATCATCAGCATCCATCATAGCGATATATTTACCTCTTGCCAGTGCAATTCCAGCGTTTCGCGCAAGAGCTTGACCTTTGTTTTCTCGGCTAATTAACACTATACGTGGATCTTTGTAGCTCTTAATAATTTTGAGCGTATTATCGGTCGATCCATCATTAATGATGATAAACTCAAAATCAGTGAAGGTTTGATTGAGGATAGAATCTATCGCTTCACGTAAATATTTCTCACCGTTATATACACTCATTACAACGGAGACGAGAGGTGTTTTGGATCTAATTTTTGACTTCATCTCTATAGCTCGCGACTAATTTTAATATTATCTTTATCTTTATTGATAGTAGTTTATTTATTAAGGTATCATCTCTAATATCTTGCAATACCCCTGTTGCCAATCCAACTATATAGTTTTTTGTTGAATAATTTGGCAATAGCTTTTTACCACTCTTTTGTAGATATAGTAGTTTTATATAGAGAGATAACCTATTTAGCCCGATAATATCTTTGCGTATCTTACCAGAAATTATGACAGTTTGCTGATTTTGTAATTCCTTATTTGTGTCAGAGATACCCTGACTATTAATACGATACCTCAATAAAACTTCCGGTAAGTTATGAGCGTTGCTTTTATTTACAATCCTACTCCACAAATCATAATCTTCGGCTGGCCACATGGCCTGTTTGTATAAACCAGTTTTTTTGACAGCATTTTTTCTCATAATCACCGATGGATGAGCAATTATTGAACCCGCCCCGAGTAAGTAATATATTTCATAGCTAGTAATCGGCTTATAAACTATAAGCTCATCTCTATTGTTATAAAAAGTTTGAATTTGACTTGCCACCAAATCGATCTCCGGATGTCCCTCCAAATATTCTACTTGTTTCTCGAATCGTTCTGGCAAACTAATATCATCGGCATCCATTCGGGCAATGTATTTGCCTCGAGCCTTTTTAATACCCTCATTTAGCGATGCCACCAAGCCTTTGTTTTTACGACTAATTAACACAATACGAGGATCTTTATAGTCCTTAATGATCTTTAGAGTGTCATCGGTCGACCCATCATTAATGATGATAAACTCAAAATCAGTAAAGATTTGATTTAATATAGAATCTATCGCCTCACGTAAATATTTCTCACCATTATAGACACTCATCACCACGGAGACGAGGGGTGGCTTTGAGATAGGTTTAGGTTTAGGTTTATTCTTTAAATCTTTTGCCATGACTTTGGTAGAACGTCTTTAGTATTGTTATCCGGCCCAGAAAACCACTGCTTTGGTCCTATTACAATTTTATCAGAGTTTGTATTAAGCCACGCTCCCCACCAAGAAAAGCTTGAATTAGCAATAATATTATGTCGACACTCACACATCAGCCGCATATCTTCCGCGCCATCAGTATTGTGGGAAATATATGTAGTAGCCTGAGTAAATTTTAAATTCTTCTTACACCAATCGGGGTCATCCGAAAATACATACAGATTTGGATTTTTTACTTGCTTTGATATTTTACCAACTGCTGCCTTATAGTAATCCACACCCGTCAAGCCATGAAATTTTGCTGCGTTTTTATTTGAGACATAATCACCACGACGGACATGCACTGAAACACTTGAAGCATCTTTTTTAATCACATTAAGTAATTCTTTATTTTTCCCGGTAGGATCTTTAGCCCAAGAAAAATCTTGCAATAGAATATTGTGAATATTTTTGAAATACCTCTCACTCTGAAAATAGCCATTTAGTACAGTATTTTTGGGTAGATTTACAAATACCGGATCATAATGAAAGTGTGGTTCAGTATATTTTTTTGCTAGACGAGATTGTATTTTTTGACGGGCCGTATTTTGAAATTTTTCTGTCCCCTTATCTAGAGAGAAGCAGTCCAACTCATAGTGCCTTGGCGTTGTAGTTTCATCAAAACTCTGCTCAAACCAAGATAAGTCCAGTAGCACATTTGTATGATTGCGTTCCGCCAAAGCACGCGCAGCAGCATATTGGAACATCTGATTGCCGAGACCGCCTTGGAGCTGGACTAGTATCACCGACGTTTTTTCCTAGCTAAGACATGGATGCCATGCGAGTGTAATTCTTCCGAGCCACTATTCTTTGATGACGCATCTTCCATCGTGGACAATAATTTATTCAAGGCTAATTGATCACTCTTTTTCCAAGAAGCACCTTTTGAATATTCATTGATAATATGTGGTATGCGCCTCATCTCCTGCGCAACAGCTTCAAACCAATTGCCGTTAAAATCTAAGTCCTCTATCTTAAAACCAAAATCTGCAAGATATTTCTCATACCAATAATGACTATACCCATTGTAGAAGTAATAGGGTGCAAAATGCGTTAACGATGAAACTGGAGCAGTTAGTACTAAATACCCACCAGGCTTGATAATTCGTGCAAACTCTTTAATTGCCTCAACAGGATGAGGAATATGCTCTAGAACCTCAATACACATAACAGCATCAAATTCATTGTCTTTAACCGGAATACTTGCTATATCGGATACTATATCTAGCTTTGAGTTATCCCAACTTTGTGTCTGCAGTCCATTATCATTACCCCTACCGTCATATTGTCCAAAATCTTGACTGGTATATTTGAGGTGTTCACAAAATTTCTTATACTGCAGCTCACCCGCCCCGGCATCTAAAATATGCTTTCCTTTTGGTATCTTCTTTAAAGTAGCCTCAAGCCACTCTTCTCTATTGCTTTGATTTTTTGTGCCTACCCTAGATTTACTGAACATATAATACCTCTTAAGATTTTATTCTTTAACAAAATGATATAACCCCAATGCATATTTTTGGTTGGCCAACTGCTTAGTCGTGGCTCTCTCTATATATCGGCCATCATCCATAACAGCCGAAAGTTGCTTGAGTTTTAGTGGCTTACACAAATCTACTACTTTAGCTGGGTTAGTAACTCGATGTGCATTAAAATAAGTCACCTCCTTGCCAACCGGTAGCGATAAGTAGAGATTACCATTCTTAGCAATAGCTTCTGTAAGCGCAGTAATTGCTTTTGTGGTACCCTCTGGGTCTAATGGGTCGCCATATCGACCTAGCCCGACATGCTCAACGACATGCAAGCAGCTAAGTGATAAAACTGAGTTTGGCTTAAATGGCAAATCTAAGACTGATCCAGCCTTAGGTGATAGCCCTGGAATATCCAATCTAGCGGGACGAATATCAACAAACTCTGTAGGTTGTAGGGCAGAAAAAAAACCTAAATACGTCACCCAAGAACCAACATCTATATGCTTTTTGGGTTTAGCTTGGATTAATTTCCTCATCACCCATGGCCCCTGATATGTATAATGTGCATCAAACCCAGTTTCAGTCGTACGATCATCTAGCTGTGGAAATTTTTCAATTTCTATATTCATATCCAAGCTAGATATCAATTTATGATAAGATTCTAATTCTTTTTTGTAATTTCTGACTTCTTTTCTAAACTGTTTATACATTAGTCACACCTCTAACTCACTAATTTTTTTAGCAGTAATTTCAATCGTCTACGCTTACCGATGTATCCTTGATTTACGCTATAAACTTCAATACTATTGTCTATAAAAGCAATTTTACTCACGGTATCCACTTCTTCTATACCAAATTTCTTAGACCACTCAAACCCTTCAAACATAATATCTTTTAAACTATCAACTAATTCTACGTGTCCCTTCTCTAAAGATTCACGCATTATTTTCTGAACCGGCGAAAACTCTTGCAGATTAGTTTTAGATTTTGGCAAATACCTCATGGTACTTGAAGCGTGATCGAATTTCATAAAATTTAAATGCACATCAAAATTGTAAAGATATTCATAGTATATTGTGGGGTATTCAATATACCCACTCTTTGAAACCCTAAACATCTCTGATAAGAATTTTTTCACATCAGGCACATGCTCTATTACATGTGAACATATTACATAGTCAAATTCATTATCCTTAAAAGGAAATTTTTTTCCATCATAGTACACAACTTTACCATTAAGAATAGGTTTTTGAGCGTACCCACGCTGGGCTGCCAATTCTTTTTCAGATAACTTCAATTCTAGATAAATATCAGATCTATTAAATGGATTACCGCCCGGCCCTATTTCAAGAACTTTATCACCATCTTTTATGCTTTTTACTTTGTTTGGAAATTGCATTATTTTGATATATTCCAATCAAGTACTGGAGCTATAATACCAGGTCGCTTATCTTGCCAATATGGCGAATTACTCAACCCACCCTTAATAGAAAAGCTTAATGTTGGCACATTACCACCTGGCTCAAGTAACCATCTTTGATTATGTAAGCTAGCCAAAATCTCAATAATATAATCACCCTCATTTAGTATATTTGTCGGAAACACTGTTTGTGCTTCAAAACTTCCTGTAGGCATACTCTTGTCTTTTTCGTCATTGGCCATATCGGTAGTAAATGTCCAAAAAATAATATTACCATCTATATCATAAACTGCTAAGCCAATATTGAGGCTGGCACTTTGTTTATAAATTTTACCAGTAACTTTTACTGTAATCTCTTGATTATTACGAACACTGCCTTTTACAAGATGGTTTTTAAAAGATAAGCTAGCTTTTGATATCTCCAGATACTCATTCTTATCAAGATTATATTCTTTTGTCGTCCAAATAGATCTATTCTCACCATTGAAACTCATGTAGTCTTGAATGACTGTATTGATATTACCTGTCGATTCAATCTTACCATCTTTAATAAATATACCCTTTGTGCACAGTTTTCGAACCGAGTCCATACTATGGCTCACAAACAGCACCGTTCTGCCTTGCCCTGCCACATCGCGCATCTTCCCTAAACACTTCTTTTGAAAAGCCGCATCACCCACAGCTAACACTTCATCAACTATTAAGATATCTGGATCGAGATGAGCTGCTACCGCAAATGCAAGCCGCACATACATACCCGATGAATAAAACTTTACCGGTGTATCCAAAAACTTTTCTACTTCTGAAAAAGCAACAATTTCATCAAACTTAGATTGTATCTCTTTACGCGTCATGCCGAGTATAGCACCATTAAAATAAACATTTTCTCGTCCAGTCAGCTCTGGATGAAAGCCAGTACCAACCTCCAAAAGGCTAGCTACCCGACCCCGCATAATCACTTCCCCCTTGGTGGGCTCAACGATGCGCGAGAGCACCTTTAGTAGTGTCGATTTACCCGATCCATTGCGACCAATAATACCAACTACATCACCGCGCTCTATCTTAAGATTTACGTCCTTTAGCGCCCAAAACTTTTCTTTTTTAAGCTGATGACCGGTGATTAGCTCGATTGGCTTTCGCACCATATTAGTAAGAGAATCTCGAAAAGTCATCGTACCAGCCATTGCTTCTTTTTCATGACCAATCATGTATGCCTTGGAAAGACCTTTAATTTCAATAGCTGGTTTAATTTTGCTCATATAATATCCGCAAATTCCTTTTCGCGACCCTTAAAGTAATACAGGCCACCAATAAATAATAGTACTGCCACAATTACCGATAGGGCCGTGAGAGGCCAATCAATTTCTCCGGCGCCCAGAAAACTCGCTCGCATAGCATTAATCACACCGGTCATTGGATTTAAATATAGTAGCCACTGAAAGCGCTCTGGGATAGCCGTAACAGGATAAATAACCGGTGTGAGAAAAAGACCAAGCTGTATTAAAAATGGCAGAGCTTGCTTCACGTCACGATACTTTACATTAACTGCAGCTAGAAATAGACCTGGGCCAGTGGCGGCCAGAAACGTCACAAAAATAGCTGGAATAACCAGTAAAATTCCAAGCAAAGATGGTGTAAATTGAAAATAAATCATCAGCCCAACAAAAATAATTGAGGCAAAACAGAAATCTATGAACGAAACAATTGTTGAAGAGATTGGCGGAATAATACGCGGGAAATACACCTTGGTAACCACCGCTTGATTATCTACCAGGCTATTGGCCGAACGCTGCAAGGCTTGCGAAAAATAGTTCCAAAACAAAAGGCCAGTGTAGGAAAAAATCGCATACGGGACGGCTGAGCCAGTTTCGATACCGACCGCCTTATTGAAGAACAGTGTAAACACCACCATCTGGATAAATGGTTGTAAGACTGCCCATAGAATACCGATGGCGGTTTGCTTGTAGCGAACCTTAACATCGCGCCAAGCAAAGTAGAAGAAGAGCTCGCGGTATTCCTTGAGCTCCTTCCAGTCGATCGCAAGTCGTTTCTTAGGACGAATAACTACAACGTGTTCCATCTAGTAGATAATTATACTACAGATTAGTGTGATTATCTCGGTACCAGGCGATGGTTTTCTTGAGGCCTTCTTCAAAGCTGGTCTGCGATTCAAAGCCAAATTCGTTCTTTGCACGAGACACATCCAGTTTACGCCTAGGCTGACCATCGGGCTTTGTGGTGTCCCATATAATCTTCCCTGTAAAGCCGGTTTCTTTGACAATAATATCGATAAGATCCTTAATAGTAATCTCGAAGCTGGAGCCAATATTCACAGGCTCGGAACTATTATATCGTTCGGCAGCGAGCAATATCCCCTCCACGGCATCTTCTACATACAAGAACTCTCGAGAAGCCTTACCAGTTCCCCACACTACGATTTCCTTATCATTATTCTCCACTGCATCGACACACTTCTTGATGAGCGCTGGGATTACATGGCTCGAAGCAGGATCAAAGTTATCATTTGGCCCATACAAATTTACCGGCAAAAGAAAGATGGAGTTAAAGCCGTATTCTTCACGGTAGCCCTGACTTTGCACAAGCATCATCTTTTTAGCGAGTCCGTAAGGCGCATTGGTTTCTTCTGGATAGCCATTCCAAAGATCGTCTTCCTTAAATGGAACTGGCGTATGTTTTGGATATGCGCACACTGTACCAAGCGCTACAAATTTGGGTATCTTTGCAAGATGAGCTTCATGCATAAGTTGCGTACCCATCATGAGATTGTCGTACATAAAAGAGCCTGGATGCTCACGGTTTGCACCTATGCCGCCAACCTTGGCGGCTAAGTGAATAACTATGTCTGTATCTGAATGGTCGGCATACATCTTGCGTACCGCGTCACCGCTCACGAGATCATAGTCGGCATGCGATGGAGTAATGGCTTCTGCACCCAATACTTCAAGCTGTCGAACAAGTGCCGAGCCAAGAAAGCCCGAGCCACCCGTTACGAGAACTCTTTTATTTTTCCAAAAGACTTTAGAAAGATTTGACATACTCTAGATTGTATCAAGATAAGGCGCCGTAAAGCTACTTATGGACGATTAACCCTTATATCTATAAACGTACCCGGGTCATTCATCATTGCACCACCCTCAACAATTGGCTGGAAGAATTCGCGGTATACACCCGGCCTGAGAACTTCAGCAGACCACAAGTTGAAGTTGTATTGAACAATCTGACCTGGCTGAGCTACTGCTTGATTTGCAGCTAGTGTTGTTCCATCTGCTTCATATACTGCCGCAAAACGGGTAGATGCACGGTTCTGATCACGATTCCATAGTGTGCCAAGTAGACTATAGCGATTCACCGACCTTCCGGTAGACAAGACTACTGGCTTCGTATTATTTGCTACTGCAGAAGAACTATCATACCAAGGAACATTCCCAGTATTCTTGTATCGCAAGAAGCATGGTGCAGAGCTGTTATTGGCTACCATTGTTGGGTATGCGCACTGGCCAGCATATTGAGAGGTGTATGTAGGAGATTGTACCCTTATATCTATAAACGTACCCGGGTCATTCATCATTGCACCACCCTCAACAATTGGCTGGAAGAATTCGCGGTATACACCCGGCCTGAGAACTTCAGCAGACCACAAGTTGAAGTTGTATTGAACAATCTGACCTGGCTGAGCTACTGCTTGATTTGCAGCTAGTGTTGTTCCATCTGCTTCATATACTGCCGCAAAACGGGTAGATGCACGGTTCTGATCACGATTCCATAGTGTGCCAAGTAGACTATAGCGATTCACCGACCTTCCGGTAGACAAGACTACTGGCTTCGTATTATTTGCTACTGCAGAAGAACTATCATACCAAGGAACATTCCCAGTATTCTTGTATCGCAAGAAGCATGGTGCAGAGCTGTTATTGGCTACCATTGTTGGGTATGCGCACTGGCCAGCATATTGAGAGGTGTATGTAGGCTTCTCTACAGTTATATCCAAATATGTACCAGGGTTATTCATCGTAGACCAACCCTCAACAATTGGCTGGAAGAATTCGCGGTACACACCCTCTGGAGTAGTGCTATCAACGCCAAAATTAATATTAAATTGAACAATTTGACCAGATGTAGCTTTATGCTGATTGGCTGCCGGGGTCACACCATCCGCTTCATACACTGCTGCAAAAGTACCAGATGGACGATTTCGATCTCCACCCCAAGGGTAGCCCACAGAGCTACTGCGATTAAGGGGATTGGAAGTAGCTAAATGTACCGGCTTAGTGCCTACCGGTGCGGTAGATAGTCCAACATCGTCATACCAGGTGTCATTACCAACATTACGATAGCGGATATGTCCTACTGCAGTTGTTACCGATGGGGAAAGGGTTTTATAACTAGACTGCCCAGCATACTCAGACTTATATGCCTCACTAGTAGTCGGCCCGAACCACTGCTCGTAAAAACTTACAAAATTCTTACTGCCCGAATAATAAACCGGTACACCGCTGGGGTTATAAACGTGTGGTGTATAGCAATACATGGCGGCTGTTGCGGCATTAGCGATCGCCACATTAGCATAGGCTTGTCCATTGGTGTGAGCATAAAACGTCACTGTTCGGCCGGGGAATAATCCCGTGCTGTAATAGGCAGTAGCATTTTTACAGGCGTATGCTATCGAAGAATTCCCCCAGGTCTGGCCGGTTGGACCGACCCAAGTGCCGTTATTTCCAGCTGCTCGGTGCATATTAAACCGCAACTGCCAGCTACCATTACGAATTTGCTGGTAAAAGCCAGGAAATGAACAACTGCCGGTCGTTGGGCAGCCATAGCCCATGGCAAAATTAATGTTTGAAGCCGATGGCGAAGGATTGGTCATTAATGACTGTTCTTTTTGCAAAGTCGCCATAATAACTTGTGGGTTAATGCCAAAGTCCCAGGCGGCATCATAAATAATTTTAGCAGCCGACTGATTTACCGATGGATCGACATAGTTCTTAAGCCCACTGTTACGGGCATTCATAAAGGCCTGGATCGCCGCTTCATCCATGGACGTGTGGTTCGTAAAACGTCCATCATCAATAATATTATTGGAGTTATAGGCTGCATGCGCCGGTGTAGCAAACAATGCAGCCGCAGCAGAAAGACCCAAGCTAGCAATCAGCATGCCGAATGTTCGCCTCATAGTTTTCACCCTCCAACTCATACTATCCGCCCAACCTTACTGTTACCTTTGTGTGCTTTGCCTCATTGCCACTGGCATCTATCACAAAAACTTCGATATAACCATTGCCACTCGCCCCGCCAGAACCAATTGTTCCCGAATATTTACCCTTAACTACATTTAACTCGCCTTGTCCGACCAGTCCACGTTCATCACTTTGAATACGATACGAAACTTTTGTATATGAAGTTGGTGCCGTACCCTCTAGTTTAGTACCAGACTTGACTGTAGCTCCAGAACTAGGTGAAGTGATAGTTATGCCAGTACTGGAGGCGGCCCGTTGCTCTTGCTCGGGTACACTGCTGATCGGACTAGCAGAAACACTGGGCGTTGGAGTAGCTGTTTGATTATCTTGCACACCAACTTCTTCGTCCTGGGTGCTATCTTGTTGATCTTGAGCCGCAACTGGATCTTCGGCCTTGCTGTCTTGGTACCACTTGTAACCAAAAACTCCACCCGCGCCTAAAACCGCCAAAACAGCCACTATAATAAATAGCCACTTGAGCTTTGATTTACGCGTTGATGTTGTTTTTAAACTTGGTCCGTAAGCCATATTCCCCCGAATTTACAGACATTATTATACCATAAGCATTTCAAGAGCACGTGAAAAATCTCACAAGATTTAGAGCTTATCCTTTGGCTTTACTTGGGCCATCAGTACAAATAATAAGCCAACTAATACTAGGATTCCAAACCAAGCTGTATCAAAAGTAGCAGTATCAAAAACTCCCATATTGCGCAAAATAAAGATAAAGCCCAGCGCCATCAAGCCCAACCCTTGAGCCGCCTTACCAGATCCGGCCATAATTATCCCGCCCAAAAAGACCAAAATAGGTACCGTCTGACGCGGGATTAAGTTTGCCATATCGGAATTTGCCAAAATTGCCGACAAAAACCCTGCTCCGATCAGAATAATTACAATGCCGACAATAAGCGACATCCCATTTTGCCAACCCTGTGCTGATTTGGTATCACCCATATTACGTTGAACTGTATTATTTGCCATGTTCTACCCCTTTTCAATTAATTGTGACAGATTCTTTAGGTATAGCATAAGCCATGCGAAGCTAATTCCAAAGCTTAAGAGTTCAAAAGCGGTAAGATTTAGGTAGCCGACCATCGCAAAAAGCACATAGCAAACAATCAGTGAGGCGCCCATAATGTATGACAAAATAAAGAATTCAGGTGACAAGCGGGGTGATGTCCAGCGCAAGGTAGAGATTAGAAAAAGAAAACCTAGCACCATGCCGTAAGCCGACGCATTGTGGAGAGTAGCATAGATGGTTCCCTCCTGAAAAGGGAACAGGCCCACACAGGCTAGAGCAATTGCAATAAATACGAAGGCACCCTTAATGACATTGAGACGCATACCAGAATTACTGCCCTCAAACGCTGGAGCTAGGGCATTAAATAGATTCTCTGTTAGTGCCAACATCACTAACCCCGAAAAGATTAGTGTAAAATTAAACGCTCGAGCAGCATTGGATTGCTCCATACCCAAATAGCTAAAATGCACCTGCCACCAGTCAGCCTGGCCGTTTGTGACCATTGCAAACAACACACCACCCACCAAAACAATCCCTAAGATAGCTAAAATACGGTTTACCGAAACGGTGTAGGCCAGATTGATAATTATATATGAGCAACCGCCAACCACTACACCAGTAATTAGGGCCGCACTATAGGAGTCCAACTCCAGGCCGATGAAGGCGTGCGAAAACACAAACGCCGTAAGTGCCATAACAGCTGCAGCTACCAGAGTGTAGGCAAAAGCTAAGGTAATGGTATCGCGCCAAAATATCCAGCTTTTTGGCAAGGGTTGCTTAGCATTTTCGTGCATCCAACGCTCCCCTTGACGATAAAAATAGGCAAAAAATACAAAGCTTGCTAGCGCGCCAATATAAACTGCCAAACGAGTAATTGAAAGACTGCCAGTAATTGGTACTAACTTTACTCCATTGCCCAAATACCAGGCTACAGAAATCGCAGACGCTACTAGGGCACTAATAATCCCCCAGCGTAAAGCTAGCTGTTCGGCAATCCGCGCCCTCATACCTGCAATATCTTTTTTGCGCGCCATATCTGCATACTACACCTGAAAAAAGATTTCGTCTATCCGAGAACAGTATTCTATATCAATCTGTTAGTATTATTATTACAATAGTACCGATGAAAAATATTATCACAAATGACGCTACCAGCGTTCAGCTACTTGTTATCCGCCAGCACCGTATTAGGCTGGCTGTTATTGGATCAATTTTTATACTGGCTGGCTTAATGATCTTGCAAGCACCATATATATTCTTTAACCCTTTGCAAATCATATTAAGCTTTGGCTTGATATTAAGCGGTGGCTTAAAGCTAGTGCAATTGGTGCTAGGAAAAAGCTCCAAAGGCTACAGTCTGCGCGGTATTATACTTATCCTCATTCACTCTTTATTGGATATTGGCGCCGGTATTATTTTTTTCACGTACGACAACTTATCAATCGGCTTTATCGCACTAATATTGGGGATACTATTCACTTTTGATGGAGCCGTTCAGTTTGTGGTAGCCTGGCGCTCTCGAGGTACGAAGTCACGTTTTTTATTTTTTCTCAACGCCTGCTTCACTCTCTTTTTAGGGCTCAGCACCATTATTTTAATCCCACAATTGCGAGTCAATGGTGTAGTTTTTCTACTGACAGCACGACTCATATCTTTTGGCGCCATTCTGCTAGTAATGGCTTATCGTAGTAAAGACAATAGCCTACCGATAATTTTTACTGAGATCGAGCCAGAGGTGGTACGCCGTAAAAGAGGTGAGCTCTATGCCTGCTATTTTGGATCGGGTTTTCACTTGGGGGTGTATATCGGCAACAATGAAGTGGTGCACTACCGAGACGATAGCATTGTGCATCGAACCAGCTGGGAAGAATTTTTACGTGGTCGCGAGCCTCAACACTGGGTTTACCCAGATATTAAATCGGCTCCGGTTGATATAGTGATAAAAACTGCCACCGCTCAAGCTGGTAAAAAAATGAAATATAACCTGATCTATAACAATTGTGAACACTTTGCTATCCATTGTAAGACTGGTGGCAAAAACCGCGATTCACTCTACGCTCAAACCAGCTCAGCTATGCGCAACCTCAAGCAGCGCCCCTACTTAGCCGTTTTTGTTGAAGCTTACACTCGGGCTGGCGAATGGCTGGCCTTCCATTTTGGTGGCACTTTTGGACACCGAGTGTCTTATAGGATTCGTCGCCTTAACTCGATGGTGACGGCCTGGATGCTGTCATCTAAAAAGCCTTCAATCAAAAACTAAACTGCTAGATCTCGCCTATTCCACCACATAGCACCAACAACGATAGTTAAGATGATGGTTCCAGCAAAAACTACTGCACCAGTATTATTCAGACTGCCTTCAGTCAAAATTTTAGATCCTTCAAAATAATGAAAGAAAGATAGGCTACGCAACCAATCGAGCTGATCCTCCAAGCTAGCTATAATGCGTGCCACATACATCATCAGTAGAACCCCAGCAACCACACCATAAACACGTGAGCGTTCAGAGAAGATAGCCGAACACATGTAGGCCAAGCTATAGATCGCCATAACAAACAACCAGGCCATACCTGTTAGCTGCAACCAATGCACAATCTCCAGTTCAATATTATAGAGTCCAGCCAATGGGACTACGCCAAGCAATGTAGTTGCTGTAAAAATAGTAATGGCGATTAGTCCAGCCAGGTATTTTGACAAATAAAGCTTGGTGCGCGAAATGGGTTGAGCTAACTCAAGGCCGATGGTACCCGATTCCACGCCACCGGCCAGGGCCTTGCCGGCGTACGAAATAGATAGAATTATTGCCAGCAGTGGCCATACCATTGATAAGTATTCGGCACTAAAATAACTGGCAAAATTACCGATATTTAAATCAGATATCCCCATTGCCTCCATCATGGCGCTAGGAAAAGACTTAAAAATGTCCTGATATGCCGTCATCTGACTTTTGAGAGATGGGAAAAGCGCTACATACATCCAGGCAAAGGCTAGGGCCGAAAAACAAAACACCGCAAGCGACACTCGACGGTCGCGCAGATAGCGACGAATAATAACCGAATTCATGAGTACATCTCCAGGAATACCTCCTCTAAGCTAGCGTGAGCTATTTCTAAATCGGACAATTTATGCTTAGCTAGCATTTTGACGACTAGATTCAAATCCCCTCGCACCAAAAAAGTAACTTCATGCTCGGCTTGACTGCGTATAGTTATCTGATCGCTCTGCAAGACAGATTTCGGTAATGGCTTAGCGCTACGAACACGCACTACATACTGAGCTTTTTGTCGTAATGACTCAAGATTTTCAACCGCCACCAGCCGACCCTGATTAATAATCGCTACCCGCTCACAAATCCGCTGAACTTCCGCTAAATTATGTGATGAAATAAAAACTGTCCCGCCAGACTCTCGGAAATCCTCCAACACGCGATAAACCTCATTTTGAAACAGCGGATCCAAGCCTTGCGTGGGTTCATCTAAAACCAAAACTTTTGGCTCTCCAATCAGCCCTAAAATAAGGTTTAGTTTTTGGCGATTACCAGTCGATAACACCTTAACTCGACGATCTAAATCTAGCGAAAACTGCTTGAGCAAACCCCTATAATCACCACCAGCACCCCTGAGATGCACGATGTAGTCAATATGCTCGCGGGCGGTCCATTTTTCTACCAAGTGATGATCGCTCGCCACATAGCCAATCATATTTTTTACTGCCACACTACTGGCTTGAGCATCTTGACCTAGTACCTTTATCTTCCCTGTATCGGGCGTAATAAAATTCATTAAACAACGAATAGTAGTAGTCTTGCCAGCCCCATTGGGCCCCAAAAAGCCAAAAATCTCACCCTTCTTTACTTGAAATGTAATATTTTCTATAGCCTTGTGGCTACCAAATGATTTGGATATTCCACCTATTTCTAGCGCATTCGTCACTTCTACCTAACTATCCTTCTTGGCTAGCTTAGTCTTTGGTTTTTTTGCTTCAACCGTACGCTCAACACTAATCACGCAATCCGCAGCCAGAGCTACAATCGCGCCCACGACTGCCAGTATTGGAGCCAACAGGGCGCCAACCACACCAACCGTTAGGGGAAATTCGGCAATTATCTTGCCTTTTTTATCCTTCACAATTATCTTGCGCACATTACCCTCATTGACCAGCTTTTTGAGCTTAGCCATAATATCGCCACCAGAAATTTTAAACTCTTCGGTGCGTTGCGTTGCCATAACTAACTCCTGTTCAATAACTTTCATTATACTCCTGTCAATCAAGACGGCTTGATACAATGCGCCTAAATGAGCGTAAGAATGATCAAAAACTTTAATAAACTAGCCACCACTCCTCTGCGTAAAGAGACCTTGGAGATTGTTGAAGCTGACTATCGGGTCTATCAAGAGAACTTACCGATGGTAAGACGTAAAATCTAGTAAGACTCTAGGCTTTTGAAGTCGCTGTTCGTCTTGGTAATCGAGTTGTGGCCGCCATACCCAATGCACCTAAAGCTGCAATAGCTACAAATGAATACGTCAGAGCCTGAGCCCGAGCTTGAGCGTTAATTTCTACGACTTGCTGAGCTGTTTCTGGACTTTCATCATCAAGAGCAGATTGAAGAGCCGTATCACTAACTATCTGCGCCTGGGTCTGTAGGGCTGATGTATACTGCTGTTTTTGAGCACTCGTAAGGGTAGTGTTTTCGCTAATTAACTGTGTACTGACGCTAATTAAGAAGCCTGTTAGCACCACTCCAGCAATCGCAGTTCCTAGCGACATACCGAGATTTTGAAAAGTTGACATCAAGCCGGAAGCCTCACTAGACTGCTCTTTTGTAACTGAAGATTGAACAAGATTTTGCAACTGTGAGCCAATTAGTCCGATTCCTGCACCAGCCACAGCCAATGAAATTGGAAAGACTGGATCAGCGGCAATATCACGCGAGCGAGCTGCAATTACCAACACGCCAAAAAGTATTAATAAGTAGCCTACTCGAATTACATCGCGTGGATCGAACCGCTTTGCTAAAACATTGCCACGTGATGCCGCTAGCAGTAGACACAGTGAGAGTGGTAATAGAACGATACCGGTCTGGAAGGCTGACATACCTTGCTGGATCTGCAAGAAAAGAGCCATGACATACATCAGGCCACCCAAGACAAATTGCTGTGAAAGAATCGTTAGTGTACCACCACTAACGGCTGGGATCTTAAATAAATCTAAGTTCACAAGCTGATCCTTACCTTTACGAAACTGGTGAGCCTCCCAGACAGCAAATCCGAGCAAAATACAAATTCCTACTGCAATTCCAACTATCGCCGGGGATATGCCTCCAGCAGTAAACGTGAACGAGCCAAGCGAATAATCTTGACGAGCTCGCAACAGGCCGTAAGTGCCGGCCATCAGAATACCCTGAACCATTACCCCTAAACCAGCAACTGACAATATCACGCCAATTTTATCCAAACGCATCTTCTTGCCTTCTAACTTTACGTCCTTAATAAGCCCTTGCTGGAACAAAATCCATATCACCACCAACACTTCTCCGGCAAAAGCTAGACGCCAGGTTGCATAAGTCGTTAAAAACCCACCAATAATTGGCCCCAAGCCGGCGGCAATCCCCGCCATAGCGGCCACAGTACTGTAGGCCTTCAACCGATGATCGGGCTTAGTAAAGTTACCAGCAATTAATGAAAGCATGGCTGGAATTGCCAGTGCCGCCCCAATTCCCTCCAAAAATGACCAACCAAACTTTAATACCTGCACATTTGGCGCTAGAGCCGTCAGCGAACTACCCACACCATAAATACACATACCTACAATAAAAGCCCGTTTGCGGCCAATAATATCGCCAATTTTTGCACCAGCAATCATAAAGGCCGCCATCACTAAGGAGTAGAAGGCAATTGCCGCCTGAATATCACCTACAGTTGTGTTGAGATCTTGAACAAGTGTCGAGATCGATACATTCATCACGGTAGAATCTAGAGTAAAAATAAATTGTGCTGCAGCCAGCAAAATGAGCAGTTTTTTAGCTTTCTTAGACATCTTGATGATTACCTCTTCGGTTCATACTGTACAGTAATCTGGTAAAAATAAAAAGTTTTAAATATTGCTTATGCTTGACCTAGCATCAGATGGGTCGTATAACTAACTAATACTAATATAGTTAAATTGTAATCATCATGGCTAAACAAACTACACCCCAAAAACCATCTAAGCAGCCAGCATCAAACCGTTGGCGCCTATTTGTTGTGGGGTTACTCGTAGGTATTGGAACTATTGCATTTGCCAACTGGCTAATTTTGCGCTGGCTTAATGTCTATGTGTTCGACACGCAAAATTATGTCAAAACAGTTGCGCCCTTAACAAAGAATAGTGAGGTTGCGTCAGCACTGAGTAAATACGCCACTGAAAAACTGTATAGTTCGATTGATTTAGAAGCCGAGATAAAGCAGGCCTTACCAGAAAGAGCTTCGTTTATCGCACCCCCACTAGCTAATCAGGTGGTTTCTGCCACTGAGAGAATTGGTACTAACCTAATTGCTAGTGACCAATTTAATAGTGTTTGGATATCAGCTAACGAAACTGCCCACTCACGACTAATGGTAACCCTCAAGCGTCCGCAGTTTGAGTTCAATACCGAGAAAGAGCGAGCCGTATTCGGTGTAAATATCACACCCTTCTTGGAGCGAATAAGAGACCGTTTGCAATCTGGTGGTACTGGAACCATTTCAAGCACTATTCGTAATAGTCAGGCCGCTGAAATAGCTGTTAACTTACGTGACCGTATTCAAGCTATGCGGATAGCTTATCAATACACGCAAGCTCTTTATGTAATCCTACCGATGCTCTTTGCCGCCTCTTTTCTAGGTGCAATTGCTGTAGCCCGTCAAAGGTGGAAAACAACTTTGGCAATCACTCTGACTATTGTTGTGATCACCGCTCTGGAGCTAATTCTACTTAAAGCTTTCCGTCCCGAAATAATTAATAATGTAGCAGTTGCCTATCAATCGGCCGCTGGTGTAATTTGGGATGCACTTACTGCTGGCTTTAAAAATGTAACTACCAATGCACTAATTCTAGGCATTATAGCTTCAGGAATAGCAATTCTAGCTGGTCCATTTGCTTGGGCTAAAAAGTTACGTCACATGGTCGGATTGGATAAATTTAGCAACACTCGACTTTACCAGGCGCTAAATCTTTCAAGAATCTGGCTGCGTAAAAATATACTAGGCTGGAGGGTTGCTGGTGTTGTGCTAGCTTTTCTAGCTCTTATTCTAAAACCAGCAATTACTTGGCAGACAATTATTCAGGCAGTACTAGCTTATTGTATTTTTGTCAGTATCGTTGAAATATTAGCGACTCGCAAAGCTAGCTCCTAGCCGACTGTATCCCCTGCCGATAAGCTTTTAAATATTCCGTCAGCATTACGGGTGTAATAAAATTCTTTTCAACGTGATTTCGAGCGGAAGTCTTTAGCCTCTTGATACGGCTCTTATCTTTAAGGGCGCGGGCAATAAGTCGTGCATCGCGATCATGATTACCGCTCAGCGCAATACCTGTCTGCCTATTTTTAATTTGCAATGAAATTCCCCCAACTGGACGAGCGCAAACTAGCGCTTCTTTCCACATCGCTTCAGTCACCGTAAGTCCAAACCCCTCGCGTGAAGAATACTGTATGACAGCTGCAGCTCTCGATTGCAAGGCATTCACCACGCGCTCATTATCATCAACATTAACCAGTATATGGGTGTCGAGCATACCTTTAGCTGCCTCCACGACCGACTCATACATGACTTTCCCCTCCGGGTCATCACTAGCATAGTTACCCAGCAACACACATTGCAGGCCAGGCAAGAGAGCCTGCAATCGCCGCGCAACTTCCAATACCCCTACCGGGTCCTTAAAGATATCATAACGGGAAATTTGAGTAATAAAAGGCCTACTAGGGTCAACCCCTAAATTGCTAATTAACCTATTGGCTACAATATCTGAGAGTGGCTGGTTCTTGGGCTGTAATGGGTCAATCGAAGGATACACAATCGAGGCCTTAGCAATACCAGCAACATAACTTTGCAGCGAAAAGATTGTATTATCAACCGCGCGCAATCGCCGCCTAAGCCAGGCAAAAGCATGTGGATCGGCACAAGTTAGGTCAATATGACATCGCCACACCACTGGCTTATCGGCAAGAAACGGAATCAGACCGAGCGTTTGTGGATCATGCAAGATATACAAATCCCCATCACGAGGCAGGCTATCAACTATAGCTCGAGTATACTCATCATAATATTCCAGATCATCCGGCAAGCCGGCTAGACCACCTTGCAAGGCATTATGAAAATGCTTAGTAATATTAAAAAAACGATTATCTGGAGGAATAACCAGCCAGCGAGCATCAATGCCCAGTCCTCGCATCAGTGGAATTTGAGAGCGTAACAATTCTGCCACACCACCCCCTTCGGCTGTGGAGTTAATCTCATAAATGCGCATACCTTGAAATTCTTTTGCTTCTTTTTCAAGTTTTGCTGTTTGCCTCAATGTTAACCACTGTGAATAATCTTGCAGTTTACGTGCACGAATTGGCTGATGTTGCATACCTATATTGTAGCGTAAGAACCATCAATGCGACTATTTATAAAAAAACGAGTACAATACAAACATGATTATTGATTTTCTCCAGTGGCTCTGGCAACTCATACTTGGCGTGGGGCTAACTCTCATCTTGGCCTATCTGGTATACATGCTAGGTCTTGGGTTGGTATTTCGTAAACTTGGCCAGCGCATGTGGCCAGCCTACATCCCAGCCTACAATTATATTGTACTCATCAGAATATTGGGTTTACCAAAATCATGGCAGGCTGTAGCCTTTGTGCCATATTTGGGGCCAATCTATTCTATTCCAATTGGTATCAGGCTAGGGAAAATTTTTGGTAAAAGCCCGGCCTTTTCCTCTTTTTGGCTAACCATTGGAGCACCAGTTGGTATGCTAGTTTTAGCTTTCTCTAAAAAATCACTAAACCTAGATGTTATAAAAGAGCCAGCTCCGAAGATAGATACTAAAAAGCTAAAAGAACTTACTAAAAAACACCAAGCTTAAGGGCAAGGTGTTTTTTAGTAAAGACTAGTGTCTTATTCTAAGTTTGCAGCTTCTTTGCCGTGAGCAACAAGAGCGTAGATAATAAGTCCACTCACAACCACCATTAGAATCGACCAGATTGGATACACTGGAATGAAGGCAAAGTTTACCATTGCGGCAATTGTTGCCAAGATAATACCAACCACACGACCCCACATCTTGCCAGCCATAACCGCTCCGCCAGCAAAGAATAGGATAATACCGAGTAGTAAGTGTACCCATCCCCAGGTAGTCAAATCAACTATCCAGAGTCGATTTGCTCCGGCTACAAAAAGCTCATCGTTAAACAATGCAACCAAACTGGAAATAATTGCAAAAACTGCATTTACAACCATTAGAATACCAGCAAAGTAGACCCAACCTACCCAGCCAGACACATTAGTAATATCATTAGATTTTGACGCCATAACATACCTCTCTTTCTTAAACTTACATAGTTAATTTACCTTTTTATTATACCCCCATAATGCAAGGTTTTTGCAAGCATAGGCTATATAATAGAACACTATGGCACGCCCCACTTTAAAACGCAGTCTTGGCCTTTGGCTCATGGCATTATATGGCCTAGGCAATATTGTTGGGGCTGGAATTTATGTATTAATAGGTAAAGTTGCCGGTGAAGCTGGATATGGCACCGCCCTAGCCTTTGTTATTGCTAGTATAGTAGCTGGGCTGACAGCGCTTTCATATATGGAGCTGTCAGCTCGTTTCCCGGTTAGCGCCGGAGCCACAGCTTTTGTGCATGGTGCCTTCAATAAATCTAGTCTATCTCGAATAATCGGCATCTTAATGGTTGTCAGCGGTGTAGTCTCAACTGGGGTGTTAGCACGTGGGTTTGCCGGCTACACACAGTTAATTGTTCCCCTGCCAGAGCCAGTTCTTATTATTGTAGTTATTACGATTCTAACCTTGGTGGCAGTCAAAGGCATGAAGGAGTCGGCCACATTGGCGACTATTTTTACTTTTATTGAGCTCATTGGACTAGGTTTAATCATATGGTTTGGTAAGAGTTCCCTGGTTACTGGTCTGGCAAACCCAGCCCAAACCTTTGCGATTGACCCAAGGTTTGGGCTGGCTGGCGTGTTGGCTGGCGCTTTTCTAGCATTTTATGCATTTATTGGATTTGAAGATATGGTTAACGTGGCTGAGGAAGTAAAAAAGCCGGAACGCACTATGCCACTAGCTATAATAATCGCCCTAGTGACCGCCACTATCTTATATATTGCTGTTGCGATTATTGCTACCAACACAATTAATCCAACTGAGCTGGCAAGCAGTGAAGCTCCTATGACCTTAGTTTTCTCAAGACTCACCACGGCGCCCGCATTCATAATCACTATTATTGGTATATCAGCTGCCATTAATGGCGGTTTAGCTCATATCATCATGGGTTCACGCATGCTCTACGGTATGGCCAAGCGTGGCTGGATACGCGAAGAGCTTGCAAAGGTCCACGCCGACACTCGCACCCCTGTTGTCGCCACTCTAGTAATTGCCATTACAACCACCATAATTGCTATTTTTATGCCACTTGAAATGCTGGCTCGAGCCACAAGTCTAATAGTGCTGTGTATTTTTGTACTAGTTAATATCTCCCTATACATCATTAAGGGTCACCCTCAAAAAAGACAATCTACACTTAAGGTTCCGCGCTGGATACCGTTAATGGGGGCGATTTGTAGCGCCTGCCTAATAGTTTTTGAAATTATTAATGGCTAGCCAAAAATATAGAAGAGCGCAAACACAAACGTACTCATAATTGTAAAGAGAACCAAAATTACAATCATCAGCGTGCGATGTTCTTGTGGAAAATCTGGCTCGATAGCAGTATCTTCATTGTGATGCTTGCGCTGAACCTGCTGGGCGTGCTCATGTTTAGCGTGTGATTTTTTACTCATACACCTGATAGTATCACTTGTGCGCTAAAAGTGCATCATCGCCATAGAATTTTTTTATCCTAGCCCGTACTCCACCGGGCTGTCGGCCCAATGTTTGACTCATCTGGGCTACACTCATCTGAGCATCATACATACGCCTCAATTCTGCGTCATCAGCTTGTTTCCATGGAGTAAATGCGCGTGGATACTCTTCTCTCATCTTCGCTAATCGCTCTCCCCAACTCGTAGTCGGTTTTTGAGCCTTACTATTTTCTTCAACACTAACTGCTCTTTGCGCTGCAGAAGCTTTTAAATGACTAAACCGCCCCTCATCGGCATGCGACTGCTGGCGTAATACACCATCTATTTGCACTGCATCTGAGCTGACGCGAATCGCCATGTTATTGATACCCACCAAACTCAGAGTTCCCAAGCTTCTTACCCGAGAAAGCGCCACATAACCCATACCTTCAACAAAGGCTCGGCGTAAATCTATCCGCGCTGCATCAAGCGTCATACCCTGACTCTTATGGACTGTAATTGCCCAGGCCAGACGCAGCGGTATTTGAGAAATTGACGCGCGCTTTTTATCGCCATCCCGCAATTCCCAGGTAGCCGGCTCAATGGTAATTTTACGACCATCCAAAAGTTCAACCCGCGGATAATTCGTCTCATCTTCAAAGCCTGTCACCACCCCTAAAGATCCATTAACATACTTTTTATCTGGACTATTACGAATACACATCACCAGAGCACCTTCTTTAAGCTCCAGATCTTCAACCGCCAAACACGAACGCTTTAGAGTATCGAGATAATTTGATTTACCAGTCGTTTGCATAGCATAGTGTTGCGATTCACTTTTCAGCTCAGCTAATTTACGGCTATTCAAACTATCCACATCAACATTGGTTGTGTGTAGCTCTGTAACCTCCTGACCATAACCCAACTCAGCATCCTTCTGTTCCAAAAGCCGTTCAACATGATGCCGACGCACATCACCAGCCCGCATAGCGTTTAATATATCCAAAAAACTATCATCATTCTGGCGATGCTGTTCATCAAGATAGCAAATCACCGGACTGAGTTGATGCCATGATTTTGCATGCACCACAAATCCACCCTCACGCTCGCCGTCGCGATTAATCGGTGGCAACTGAAAAAAATCACCACACAAGACTATCTGCAAGCCTCCAAAAGGCTCGTCTCTACCTCGTACTTGACGGGTAATCTCATCAACCAAATCCAACCGGTAATCATGTAGCATAGAAATTTCATCAATCACTAGCACATCGGCTGATTCTATCAGGTCTTTACGAGACTGCGCTAAAGAATCGATAAAACGTGGCGGCAAAACAGCATGGATACCCATACCACTCCAGGCATGAATAGTAGTGCCGCTCAAGTGCGTTGCGGCTAGCCCAGTCGTGGCAGTAACTGCGACTGTCTTACCTTCACGTTTGGCGGTTTTGATAAACTTATTTAATACATAAGTTTTTCCCGACCCAGCCGCACCGGTTAATAAAACACTCTCACCAGAAAGCATAATTTCTAACGCTAAAGATTGATTCATAGACCTCTAGTATACATATTAAAGTTGACTATCGTGGAATGTAGTTAAAAAATACTCTTTTCCGAACAAGCACAAAAATTAAGCTTATAACACCAACATTAATAAATATGTTAAGCACAATCCCATACTTACCTGGCCACAACAATCCAACAGTAAACAATAAAATACTGTGCACAATATAAGCATACAAAGAGTTTTGCCCCAACACAGTGATAGCTCGGCCTACTTTGGTCTTCTCATACAACCATGCAAATCGCTTAATTACAAAATACATAGCAAAAAACCATACATAGAAAGTAATTAGACGACCAACACCTAGCCCTGGCTTATCAAAACCCGGAGATAGCCAAGTGTTCAGATCGAGAATCTTTTGCGCCGGTAACATCGAAAGCCATCCCCAGTTAGGATAATCTTTAATGTAGATCGACCCAATCACAAAAATATAGCTGGCTATAAATGTTAGCCCGGCCATTGCAATAACTACATTACGAACCCGCTTCTGAGTAATTTTTTGCAAGCCCCTAAACCAAGCATGGATCTGCTCAACATAAAACCCAAAAACTGCTCCACTAAAAAATAGTAGTTGCCAACTTAAATAAAAATTATGACTTCTCGTACCCCACAACCCCCAAACTCCAATCGAAATAATTAGCACTAGCCACCAATATTTTTTTCTCAGTAACCAAATTGCAACTGGGCTGAAAAATAAGAAAATTGCATAATATTGCAAAAAATCAGCCCAGCCATAAACATATTGCAAGCTCAATGTTTCTTGCACAATTAAACTAACCGATGTTGATGTTGAGTAGCCTGGTTTTAACCCAACTTTATCGATAAAAACAAATGCAATTAATGTAAACAGTAGCGTTAATAGAACATTCCATATATATAATAGCGTAGCCCTGCCCCATAATTTTTTCATGACAGACAGCATTGGCTGTGACGCAGATCGTCTGCCGCGCACCAGCCCTAAAAGAATACCGGAAAGAAAAAAGAACCCTTCAGCTGCTGATGCCCACAACAATCCTCGACCCGTAAATAGCTCAAAAAAACCCGGAAATTTCTGCAAATGATCCACTATAATCACGCACAAAAATATCCCCCGCATAAAATCGAGATGCAACAGACGAGATTTCTTATCAGAATTTTGCATATCTTTTAATTGTAGCGAAAAAATATAAAAAATTTATGCTATAAATCTATAAAATACTAAACTATTATGATAATTTATCCTGAAATCATATATTTAGATCAGTATTTTTGCATAAACTTAAATCATAATCACTTCATCTACTAGCATAACTAAATATTGTATAATTAAAGTATGACTACAAATACCATCTCTGGTGGCACTGTCCACGAGCTACCGACCGACCTAAAAGAAGCCCTGCTGAATGTGCCAAATGCCGTAAAAGCCTGGGAGAGCCTTACTCCCTTAGCTCGTAACGAATTTATTTGCTGGAACATATCCGTCAAACAAGCTTCGACGCGCGCCAATCACATTAAGCGCACTATTGCTGAAATTCAAGAAGGCAAGCGCCGGCCGTGCTGTTGGATTGGCTGTATTCACCGCACTGATAAAGAGATTAGTCCATCCATTAAAGGTATACTAGCAAAGCGCAAAATAAACCACTAACTAAAAGCTAGCTATCTCGATCTTTTTCATATCCATAAGCTTAGCAAATGCACCAGGTTTCTTCATTAACTCTTCCATGTTTGCTGGAACAATTTGCCAGCTCAACCCATACTTATCTTTGCACCAACCACACTGCTCAGATTCCGGCACGGATGATAATTTGCCCCAGTAATAATCAATCTCAGCCTGATCTTTGCAATACACTGCAAAAGAAATTGCCTCGGTAAATGAAAATTCTGGACCAGCATTTATAGCTGTAAAGCGCACACCCATTAACTCAAATTCAGCTGTAAGCAGACTTCCAGCCAGACCTTGCTGGAAGTCTGCCAAACCTTCCTCTTGAGCCTTGGGGTAATATTCGGTTGATATTATTCTTGAATCAGAAAAAGTATCTGTATAAAATTTTACTGCCTCTTCGGCATTTCCGTTAAACCATAGATTTGCGACAATTTTTTGTGCCATAATTTCCTCTCTTTATATAATGCGCCAATTATACCACTCCAGGGGTTAGGTCATTATATCTAAGAGGATAGCTTAACCGCCCATTAAATACGTTCGGCCATCACCGTCAAGCGTTCATCATAGGAGCGAGTCTTTTCATCATACCTGCCGCTACAGGTTACAAGGTTAAGCTGGCTTGATACCTTTGGGTTTTGTGAAAACATAATACTAACCGAGTCCGCTACCGGCGCAGAACGCTTACCTATCACCCTATATTTAACTTCGCTATCATTACCTAGTTGGACTAAAAATTGATCCCCCTCATTAAGTTTTTCCAGATCCTTAAACACCCCATCATTTTTACGCCCTGAAACATGTCCATCAATCAAGCTCAAGCCTTTTTGACCAGGCCGCACAGTATCCACAAACCAGCCCACCATATGCACATTGCTCGGTACCGCTACCTCTTTATTCTGATCTACTCCAACTTTTTGAATAAAAGCATCAACTCCAATTGATGAGATAATTATCTTTTTAGGATCCTCTACTCCACCCTTCCACTGAAAGTTATCCGTAGGCTTTTTCTCATCTGGATTTTCTGTAGAATACGTAACCACACCACCACTATCCACAAATGATGACTCAGATCTATAGTGAAATAATCCAGCTAGCAAAATAAGGCATACTACCCCTCCCACTATTATTTTTTTAGACCCCAGCAATGTGCCTACCTTACGAATATTCATCTATAACTATTATACACTCACGCCCCATACTCGAGACCCCTAGAATAATAGATATTTTAGTTTACCACATCTCTACTATATTGGGTTATGCTGGGTATCATTCTTTCACCGCACAAGATGAGTGAACATCACAGTTAGCTCACTCCCCCTTTTTTTAAAACCCTATCCTCTTCTTCTCCTACTCCGTATCACTACAATGCTAGTGATACCAATGCTCAGTGCGGCTAGTATGCCTGCTAGGAGTTGGAGGGAATAAACATTCTCCCCCGTACTTGCTAATTGGTCATAGGTAGAGTTAGATACTGCTAGACCGATTGGGTCAGAGATAGTACCAGCTGTAGGATTAAGGTCTAGTTCACCATTGTCGATGATGGTATAGGTTAGGGTTAGAGCATGTTTACCATCGATGGTAGTTTCACTCACTACAGCATTAGCAGAAGTTGGTAAGTTAGTGTAGGTATTAGTACTAGGGTTATATTTTTTGGGTGTTACTTGGTTTGGGGTTAGATTAGTTATGAAGGTTAGGACTACTTGGTTAGAGCTTTGGTTAGTAGTAAAGCTAAAGTTTACTAGACCTAGTGGGTATTGGTTGTTAGGGTCTTGAGTTACTAGGCTAGATTCTGGGACTGTAGAGCTAGAGGTTATGTTAGTACCTGTGGGAGTAGAGATAGAGACTGGGCGGAGAGAGAAGGCTGAGATAGGGCTAGAGGGAGTGGTGAGGTTGGAGGTGTTGGAGGTTGGAGGAGTTGGAGGTTCTGGTGGGTCAACTACTTCTTGTTCTATGGTGCCGGTGTAGATGTTGCCAAAATGAGCTAATGCTACTAGCTTATCTCCAGCGCTAGAGCTAGCAACCGAAATCCACAGCCTACTACCAGCACTAGTTTGCTCAGTCCAGCTTGCGCCAGAATCGGTGGAGGTGTAGATGTAGCCGTTATTACTATCTACAGCGGCTAGCTTAGTGCCATCACCCGAGCTGGCTATAGAGTACCAGCCTCGTTGACCAGCGCTAGTTTGTTCTGTCCAGCTGGCGCCAGAGTCAGTGGAGGTGTAGATGTAGCCGTTATTATTATCAACAGCTGCTAGCTTAGGGTGTTGTTAAGGGGTGGAGGTGTAGATGTAGCGTTATTAACACGCGAGCTTAGTGCCATCAGCCGAGCTGGTGATGGATTGCCAGTTTCGTTGACCAGCACTAGTTTGTTCTGTCCAGCTGGCGCCAGAGTCGGTGGAGGTGTAGATGTAGCCGTTATTATTATCAACAGCTGCTAGCTTAGTGCCATCAGCGGAGCTGATTATGGATGCCCAGGTTCTCCACCTTGCTGTCCGCGGGCGCCGGGGCCGGGGGGGGGGGAGGGGGGGCCCGTTTTTTCTACCGCCCCCCGCCCGCTGCCCCCCGCGGGGGCGGCCGGGGGGGCCCAGGTCCGTTGGCCAGAGCTAGTTTGCTCGGTCCAGGTGGCACCTGAGTCGGTGGAGGTGTAGATGTAGCCGTAGATTGATGCAGCTGCTAGCTTAGTGCCACTACTATCTGAAGTAACCGAATACCACATTCTACTACCCATTACTGTTTGCTCAGTCCAGCTAACGCCGGAATTTGTTGAAGTATAGACCGAACCCATGGCAGCCACAGCGGCTAGCTTAGTGCCATCAGCTGAGCTGATTATGGATGCCCAGGTTCGTTGGCCAGAGCTAGTTTGCTCGGTCCAACTGGCACCAGAGTCGGTGGAGGTGTAGATGTAGCCGTTATTATTATCTACAGCTGCGAGCTTAGTGCCATCAGCCGAGCTGGTGATGGATTGCCAGTTTCGTTGACCAGCACTAGTTTGTTCTGTCCAGCTGGCACCGGAGTCAGTGGAGGTGTAGATGTAGCCGTTATCACCATCTACAGCGGCTAGCTTAGTGCTATCAGTGGAGCTGGTTATGGAGTTCCAGTTTCGTTGACCAGCACTAGTTTGTTCTGTCCAGCTGGCGCCAGAGTCGGTGGAGGTGTAGATGTAGCCGTTATTATTATCAACAGCTGCTAGCTTAGTGCCATCAGCCGAGCTGGCGATGGACCGCCAGCTTCGTTGGCCAACACTAGATTGTTCTGTCCAGCTGGCGCCAGAGTCAGTGGAGGTGTAGATGTAGCCGTTATTATCTAGACCATCTACAGCCGCTAGCTTAGTGCCATCAGCCGAGCTGGTGATGGATTGCCAGGCTCGCTGGCCGGAGCTAGTTTGTTCTGTCCAGCTGGCACCGGAGTCGGTGGAGGTGTAGATGTAGCCGTTATCACCATCTACAGCGGCTAGCTTAGTGCCATCAGCTGAGCTGGTGATAGAGAACCAAAGTCGTTGACCAGCACTAGTTTGCTCTGTCCAGCTGGCACCAGAGTCGGTGGAGGTGTAGATGTAGCCAGTATTTATTGCTGCCATAGCTAGTTTAGTGCCGTCAGTGGAGCTGGCTATAGACAATGAATATAGGGCATCTCCCACAATCCCATTACTACGCTTCTGCCATTGCCAATCACCCGGGGCAGCTTGAGCAATATGTGTTTCGGTTAGAATGGCAGTAGTCCAGACTACTGCTAGAGATAGGACTGATAATGTAAGGGCTAGTAGTAGCTTTTTATTAAATTTAGAACTAACAGTATGTAATTTATTGCGTGATATCACTTGTTTTATACACCCTCTTAATACTCTTCTCTTATACTCTTTCTAGTATTGTAGCATAACCAGATTGGGTGTGAGGAGTGGGTTGGGTGTTTTTTTGAGGGTGCTTGATTTTGATGCTTTTGACATTGGAGAGATTTATAGAGGTTTGTGTTTATTAAGTAAATAATCCTCTAAGCCTACTTTGGACATTTAGTGCCTTCAAAGGCATATAAGCTCCAATCGCTTTTCACATTGCATTTATGCGACCTCTCAATAGCCCACTTAGTGATATCGCTAGTTACATCAATGTCGCTCGACTGCCAATCAAGAAAATAGCGGACTTTGTTTTGTTTAATTAGCTCTTCTACTTTGGCTTTATTGACAATTTCATTATGGCCATCAAAACCGCCGAGGGCTAAGGCTGCCCGCCCGGTACTAAGCTGGATAACCGCACCATCAAAACTATTCTCGGTTGCGGCAATAAATGGATCGCCTTGAGTATTATCGTTAAGCAGTTTAAACAACTCCGCATCTGCCGTTGGCAATGGTGGGATTTGATAAAAAATATAAGCCCTAGGCATAGCGCTTGGTACATACCTGGAATAGGCTTGATTAAAAGTCGCCTTTGCCGATACGCCAGATACTAGAAATACTACTCCTAGCCATAATTATAGATATAATTTTTAATCAAAGTTTTTTCTGATATTTTTCTCTGAGAATGACCAAGATGCATCGGTTTTTTTATGAGGGTTAAAGATATTATCTGGATCAAAGATATGCTTTACTTTTTTTAGTATATTAAACATTTCTTTGCCATACATACTCTCTAGTAATGGGCCTCGAATCATGCCGTCATTATGCTCACCACTTAAGCTACCTCCATAACTTAACACTAAATCATTAACCTCTTTCATGGCTGGCATAATCTTAGCCCGCTCAGTTTTGAGCTCAATATTCATCAGTGGAATGATATGAAAATTACCATCGCCCATATGCCCCGCAACAGTTGCAAATAGCTTATATTTAGAAATAATTTTTCTTAGCTTTGGCAAAAACTCTGGCAGGTGTTCTGGCGGTACGATGAAGTCATCAATAAACGGTGCGGTATGCTTGTCTTTAACGCTACTACGTAAAATTTGAAAACTATACCGACGCATAATCCAAAACTTTTCACCTTGCCTTTCCCTGGGCGCCTCTTCAAAGCCGGAGATGCTAAACTTCTTTGCATCGGCCTTAAGCTCATTATGCAGCTCTTTAATTTTTAACTCCACCTCTTCTGGACTATTACCCTTAATAGAAATCATTAAAATCAGACGTGGCACCCCTTTTAATAACAGTAGGCCATCAGGAATTAAACTAATTAGTAATCGTATAAATTTTTTCAAACCAAGTAGTTTATAGAACTTGGGCATAAATTTAATTGATAGTAATAGCGTATTGTCATCAAAAGACTCAAATCTAGATGGTTTTTTAGCAACTACTTTTTTAATTAATTCTCCGAGGTTTTTTGTGTCTTTCATAAACACTACCAACAACCCCTCTTCACTCCGGGCATCGGTCAACCTAAACTCTATATCAGTAACAAAGCCAAGTGTACCTTGAGCGCCGGTAATTACTTGAGTTAAATCAAATATCCCTGCTTCCCTATCCCAAACTCTCCACAAATGATAACCGGTGGAATCCTTACTAACATTTGGCTTGGCCTTTTTAATTCGATCATAGTTGGCTTCTATCAGCTCATAGAGCTGTTTATAAACCTTCCCTTCAAAATCTTTTTGCTTAATCTTTTTATTAAGCTCAGCTTTAGTTAAGGGTCTTACCTCACGCTTCACGCCGTCAGCAAACACAAACTCAAGTTTATTAACAAAGTTCTCAACCTTACCAAACTCAATCGACTTTTCTCCACCGGCATTATTATTTACCATGCCACCAACCGTACATAAATCACGCGAGGCAGGGTAAGTTGGCATCAAAACACCTTTTTTCTTAGCCTTTTCGTCAAAATCTTTATACATTACGCCAGGCTGTAGTCGGCTAAACTTATTTTTAGCATCAATTGTTTCAATCTTGGTAAAGTATTTTTTAAAATCAACAATAATGGAGGTGTTAATAGCTCCGCCCGACATATCAGTACCTGCACCTCTAGCTGTTAAGGATAAATTGGGGTACTTAGCTTTATTTTTCTTAACAAACTCTACCAGTTTACAGACATCGTTGCTATCTTTGGGACTCACCACAACATCTGGTACAAGCTCAAAAAGACTGGCGTCATGACTATATAGCTCCTTTGTTTTATCATCATCGGCTACATCGCCAGCGATAATCTTCCGCAGGTCATCGGCTAAACTACTCATTACCCAGCATTACTCCAAAATAGGATATTTTTTTACCATGCTTTGACTTACCCATTGTTTTCTAAACCCCCAAACCTGCTGCTTATTTGCTGACAATATCCCAAGCATAATGATTGAGTAAATAATATGCTCATCTATTAATGGGTTATTTTCTGGCAGTAGCATTGACGACCACATCATCAGCATCAGTGTCACGCCAGAGATTGTGGCAATACGAATACCAATTCCAAGAATTAACGCCAAGCCAATTAGGCAAAGTCCTGCCATAAAAAGAATATCAATTAGTGGATTACCAGCTAAACTCTGATAAACATCGGCTAGTGGGCCTTTGGTGGCAAACTTTAGAAAACCGTCGGTTGGTGAGCCGCCATTAATCCAGGCTTTTTCACACATTATCATGACGGCATCAGTTTTGGCATCTCGGCAGGTTGAGAAACCCAGGCCCATCAGCTTGTCTAGAAAAGCCCAGAAGAAAGTTAGGCCCAGCATAATACGAGCTGCAGCCCAGAACTAAACTGTCTTATCTTCATTGCTTTTTCTGATTATTTTTGGCATATTATCCTCTTCTAAGACATTAATACTTATGCTAGTAATATAGCATAGTTGCCTACATCAATCTATCAGACCTCTACAGTCCAGTATTAGGCGTCCCAACGGTAGCTGTAGCTAACCTGGCTGAGTCTTGGACTGCCAGGTTATCTTCTGAAGTCATGTCGTTAGCCGTGGCAGACAGCTACATACATATCGGTCTCTACTGTCTTAATTAGTTAGCGGACCGACATAACCCCAATATTGGGTTGAGCACTATCTAAAATAGTATCACTATTTAAATCACCGTAGTCACTATCTTTACCACCCCCCTTCTAGATAGTCGAAGACTCAGATATGGTGGTTGTCACCATCAACACCATGAATATGGTAAATATGTTTATCTTTCCTAATTACTCTTTAATACGATACGAGTAGCTACACCATCATTAGCAGTGAAAACTGTAACTTTGTCACCTTTTTTAAGGTTAGATAAACTTAAAGTTTCAGTTTTTCTGGTAACTTTAGTCTTATCACTAACCGTAAACTTCTCATCCTTATCAGTTGTCTTAACAACGATTGAGTCTTTACTAATACTAACTATCTCCCCTGTCTTGTATTTTGGTAAAAACCTATTTGCATCACCAAGATTAGCAAATGGATTTGCAGCCATCTCCTTTTTAGCATTTGCCTGGCCCTGTTTCTCGCCATTCTTAAAGCCTGCATAGTATACCCCGCCAATTACAGCCCCAACTAAGACTACTGCAATGACCACCACAATAATCTTTTTAAGATTTTTTTGCTTACGACGATTCTGCTGTACTTGTCCAGCTGGATTGTCATTCATATATATCATCCTCCTTATTCCACTCAATACAATAGACTTCTGAAATCTAGTTTCATAAGCATTATATAACAATATTGTGACTCATGAACAGATGTTTGAAATTGTAATTATTAAGTATCCCTCCCGCGGCTCCCCATAATCAGCTATACTTAGCTTAAGCATAAAAGGAAAGTTTGTGCTTAAACACTAGAAAGGTAAACTCTCAATCTAGGTGATGGAGTATTTATTTGGATATATAGAATTACAATATTCTGGTGGCTATACATGCCTTCAGAATAATTTACTGAACACACTATCTAACAAAGGACATTCTATTGAACCCCTTAACTAGTCATAAGTTTAGTCGGTTGTCAGGCTCTAAGGCTAAACTTAGTCGAATTATACAGGTACGAAGAAAAACATCTCAACGCAACCCAGGCGAGAAAATGTTTATTGCAATTGTGGCCGTAGCGATTGCCGTAATAAGCTTCTTTTATGCTGGACTACTAAATGATCGTCACGGCGGTAAGGCTTTTAGTGGTACTGGCGATGGAACAATTTTTATTCCTTATGAGATAGCAACTTGTGACCAACTACAGGAAATGCGTGATGACCTCGATGCTAACTATGCCCTAGTCGCCAATATCGACTGTACCGCTAGTTCAAGCTGGAACTCGGGTGCAGGCTTTGAGCCAATTGGCACTAGTTCAAGCCCCTTTATTGGTTCACTTGAGGGCTACAACTTCACAATTAACGGCCTTACTATTAATCGGCCGAGCTCCACTCAGCCGGTGGGTATCTTTGGCCAACTCGGCAATACCGCAGATACCCAATCGATTAGCAGGCAATTTGTGCGCTCTGTTCTTATTACTAATCTTTCTATTGTGGGCGGTACGGCAAATACCGGTGGGTTGGTTGGCCATTCAATAAATGCAGCAATTGAAAAGGTGCAGATTAACTCCGGATCAGTGTCGGCAAATACTTCAACTCAATTTGTTGGATCTGGCATTAGCGACAATACTGCTGGTGGGCTAGTGGGCTACTTTGAACTTCAATGCTCTAGTAATCAAAATCACTATTGTCCAAATACAGGGATACGCAACTCCAGCTACCACGGATCAATCAATAGTGGCAATGTAGCTGGCGGATTGGTTGGTAAGCTAGCGGCCCATAATGAGTACCCAATCATAACAATAAACAATAGCTACGCTGATGCCACCACCATCCTAACCGGCAGTGGCAATCAGGCCGGTGGCTTAGTCGGTGTAATGGGAGATGGATATTTATCAAATACTTATGCTAGCGGTAGCATAAGTGATAACCTAGGGAACACTCAAAAAGATATTGGTGGACTAATTGGTCGCGTGGAAGACTGGGTTGGTCAAGATGGCTCATATACATTCGGTGGTAACTTTAGTTTAACCACTCTAACTGCTGGTGCTGGTGGGGCAATTGGTCGATCGGCCGATCCATCAATTTCTCCTGTAATTTATTTTGATATCAGCAGAAGTGGATCTAATACATGTAGTTCAACTGGAGCGGGATATGCTGGTTGTATTGGAGTTAATAGTGGTAACAGTCAGCCAAATTATTTCTTTAATAATACATCTAACTCGCCACTAAATATATTTGACTTTGTAAATATATGGGACACACAAACTAGTGCTGCGCCAAAACATAAAGCCCAAACACCATTCACTACCCCTGACGAAGTTACTGCTCTTTATAAATCAGCACAAGATCAGTCATCGGTCACGGTCACTTGGCTGCCACCAGCTAACGATGGTAACTCCGACACTATTGTTACCGCCGACAACACCCATTATGTAACGGGCTACACGGTCCAATATCGTGCGCAGGGCGATATTAATTGGCTCACCGCCTATCGAAACACTAGTAGCAGTTACTACCAAACAGGCACCGGATCTCCAAGTCCCGTACATCATATAACTGGCCTACAACCAAACACCACCTATGAAGTAAGGGTTGCAGCCTTTAGTCCCCTTGGTCAGAGCACTTGGTCAAATACTATTACAGCCTCAACAGCGCCAAATTTTTCTGGAACTGGAGCTGGCCTACCAACTAATCCATATATAATTACTACCTGCAATCAACTGCAAGAAATTAATAATGATCTAGATGCGCACTACGCACTCGGTAATAATATTGACTGTAGCGGTACATCGAGTTGGAATTCTGGTGAAGGATTTTCTCCGATTGGAGACTATAAGATCATTGGGCCTACCGGATATGCTAGTGGCTTTAGTGGTACACTAGACGGTCGTAATTATACAATTCAGAGCTTGTACGTTAATCAGTCGTCGCGAGCGGGTGTTACTGCCTATCCAAATGGCTATTTTTGCTGTTCGCTCATTACTTCATCTGTAGGGCTCTTTGATACTCTTGGAAGTGCAATAGTTGTTAATCTATCATTCTCTGGTGGATCTTTGGTTGCTGGAAACACAAAGAATGGCACTACTCTAGCCAGTACGATTGCCGGCCATGAAAATGGTAGTACCGTTCAAAATATATCATCCAATGCAGATGTCTCGAGTGGCTTCACTACTGGTGGCTTAATTGGTACTGCCACTGGCAACTATGATGCCTCAACTAGCTTTTCGTATGGTGGATCTGCTATTCCTGCACCATTCCGAACCACACTAGAACGACTCAGCTTTTCCGGTAATGTTAGCCCTGGTACTATGAGTGGCTATAAGCCTACTGGGCAAATTATTGGAAATTCACATAGTGTTAAGCTGCGTGACAGCGTAGCATCAGGCACCACCACATGCGGGCAACATGATTACACCATCGCATGTGGCGGCATTGTTGGAAACGAATATGACAGTACACTGGAGCGAGTTGCCTTCACCGGTACAATGGGATATTCATCCAGCCCTATTGGATCCGGCATGATTGGTAGTTATTCAGATACTTACATGGCCGATCAAACAAACATTACCGATAGTTTTTCTTCTGTAACATCAAGTAGTATGATCCCCAAATGCTCTGGACTCATTTACTATGTTAACCTATTAATTAACCCCCCCATTGTCTCCAATAGCTTCTATAATGGCACTGGTTGCTCGTCGACTGCAACCTATGGAACACGGATTAACTCAACCAGCTACTTCCAGGATAACAGCACTAATCCGCCATTTAATAATTGGGATTTTAACGGTTACTGGCAGCAAAACTCAGCCGCCTACCCCACATTAAAATCTCAAGGTATTCCTGGCGCTCCGCTCACTCTATTTGGCAACTGGCAAAATATTAATGACTTCAAATTAAGATGGGTAGTTCAGCAGGATAACGGTGGATCGACTATTACCGATTACTTAGTTGAATATAAGCTCAACTCAGACGTCAACTGGACCACCCTAACACATGCCCCTCTAGGTGGTAATGACAATGTGACTGTACCGAATCTTGATGGCACACAAAGTTATGATTTTAGAATTTCTGCTATCAATGCAATAGGCCAGAGTGCACCAACCAGCTATACAGCTCAGGCCCAAACCAATATTAGCCCTACACCGCCATCCGAACCAATTGGCCTCTTTGGCGAGGGTGTTTCAGTTAGTCAAATACGAATTAGCTGGGCTGAGCCGATCTCCAACGGTAATTCACCAATTACAAATTACTCTATTCAATATCGCCCCACTCTTGGTGATGGGTCTTGGACAAGCTACGGATATGTTCCGGCCAGTAGCTTAACACGTATAATCCCCTCGCTAAATACAAATACTAGCTACGACTTTCGTGTCGCTGCAGTCAACGCTATTGGAGTTGGAGCTTGGTCAGACATAGCTAGTGCAGCCACTAACCCATCGGGTCCACCCATTCCTGACGACCCACCACCCGGGCCAAGTATTGGCACACCACAAAACCTAAATGCCACTCCGCAAATCAATAGGGTTGACCTCAACTGGGATGATGTAGTTGGTGCCGATCATTATACGGTCGAATATAAAGTTTCCTCGGATAGCTCTTGGACTGTAGCCAATGACGTATACTCATCATCGGCAACAATTTCTGGACTAGCTACTAACACCTCTTATGATTTTCGAGTTGCAGCAATAAATTCCAGTAGCGAACAAGGTGGCTGGGCTACTACAAATACCACAACACTAACTCAATCCACATATCACATCACCGACTGCGCCGAACTGCAAGGCATTATGATTGATCCCTACACTTTTCAGTCTGGCGATCTTACTGGCAACTATATCCTTGATAACGATATAGACTGCTCGGAAACCGCCACCTGGACTTGGGATGGACTTGTTCCAGTAGCTCCAGATGAGCCACTTGGCTTCCTTGGCATAATGGATATTACGAATGGCCAGCCATTTACTGGGTCTTTTGATGGGCAGGGTCACACAATTTCTAATGTCTATCAAGACTTACAGGGCTTGGCACCCTTCTCAGGTATCTTTGCAGCTGTGGCCGGTTCAACAATTGAGAATGTAACATTTTCCAATGCAACCCTTAAAGGCACAACTACAAATACTCTTGGGGGCTCTGGTAGTTACGGCTTGGCTCAAAATGCTGGCTTAGTCAATGCTGGAATGGCAGTGGCAATCGAAAATGTTCATTTTACAGGCTTAGATATGACTACCTATCCAGGAGTCAATGCTGGCTTAGCTGGAATGCTTAGCATGGGATCGATTGTAGAAAATAGTTCCGTAACAGGCACCACAACAACCGGTGAACCTTATAGGTATGGTAAGCTAAATAGACCATCTGGTATTGCACGAGACACTAATAATAATATCTATGTTGCCGACACCTATAATAGTCGTATCCAAAAATTTGATAGTAATGGTAATTACCTACTAACCATAGGTAGTCCAAATGCACTAGACTACTATTCTTCAATAGCAGAACCTAGAGATGTCGTAGTTGATGCCACCGGCAACATATTTGTCGCTGATACCGATGAGTATAAAATAAAAAAATATGATAGCTCAGGTAGTTATCTATCCCAGTGGGGGGCATATGGCTCAGGGAATGGTGAGTTCATTTATCCAGCTTCATTGGCTGTTGACAGCTCTGGAAATATATTAGTTGCCGACTCATACAATAGCCGTGTACAAAAATTTGACAACAATGGCAATTATATTTCTCAATTTGGATCAATGGGTTCGGGAAATGGCCAATTTGGTAACTATTTATATATTGCAATAGACAATACAAATAACATCTATATTGCCGATCAAGACAATAGTCGTATCCAAAAATTTGATAGTAATGGTAATTACCTACTTCAGTTTGGTACTTCTGGAACCAGCAACGGTGAATTTGAAAATATAAGCAATATAGCTATTACACCCAACGGACACATTTATGCAGTCGATAATGAATATCGCATTCAAGAATTTTTGTCAGATGGTACCTATCTTAATTCATGGGCCAATCAAGGGCTAGCTGACGGTAGCTTCATAACGATTGGCGATATTGTCATTAACTCAAGTGGACAGATGATAATATCTGACTATGACACAAACTATATTCAGAAATTATCAAGCAATGGTAACTTTATCTCTAAGTGGGGTGGATGGGGTAATGTGCCGTATTCCGGAGGGTATATAATCGGTGGGCTTATAGGTGGTACTGATATAGGGAGCTCCAGTGGAGATGCAACAACCATAAATCAATCCTTTACTGATATAGATATAGATCTAGATGTGCCAGACTTTGTTGGGCAAAGCATGGTAGGAGGCCTGACTGGCGGTGGTAATCTAGAAATAAATAATACCTACACAAAAGGAGATACTAATGTTGCGATTCAAGATTTAGCTTACTTTACTGGTGCCGGGGGTATAAGCGGACAAATAGCTCAAGGCTCAATTAATAATTCTTATGCTTCTGGAGCAGTTACGGTTGCTGGTGATAATATTTTCTCAGGCGTCGGTGGATTGGTTGGCTTTACGTTTGGTGATATTAATAATTCTTTCGCAATGGGAGAAGTTACGGGCTCAACCGATCTTTATGGTTCAGCTGAGGTTAATCCAGGAGGCCTAATTGGAATAGTAGGCGCCACAGACCAGAATGATCCTTTCCCAACAATCAACAATAACTACTATGATCAATTTAGAAGTACCCAGCTAGAATGTGTGGGAGTGTATCTATACCTACAAACAGAAATGGAAGGTTCAGCCCCAGCCAATGACTGCTCGACAGTCAATGACAGCAACAACCAGCCCGACTACTTCTTTAATAATATTATTAATGCACCACTAACCTCATGGGACTTCACGAATATATGGAAAACCAACACCACTTCCCCGCCTGACTTTGTGGGTAGCGGAACTCCAGTTGGCCCTACAGCCCCATCTGTACCACAAAATCTAACTACCACCACCATAACCAGCTCCAGTATTGGTGTCCAATGGCAGGCACCAGCCTCTAACGGAGGGTCAGCCATCACTGATTACGTTATTCAATATAGACTAAGCGGTGGTAATTGGACTACTTTCAATGATGGCATTAATACAAGTCTTAACGCCAACATTACCGGATTATCTCAATCTACTAGTTATGATATTCGAGTCGCCGCAATTAACAATGCTGGCCAGAGTAGCTTCACTAGCCCAATTACCGCTAGTACCAGTAGCAATATACTTCCCTCTGAGCCACGCAATTTAATTGCCACCAATTACCAATATATTGTCCCCTCTTTAGGTGCTGGACCCCTAGTACTACCTCATCTTAGCTGGGACTCCCCAGCTACTGGATCGCCTTTCACGGATTATGTTATTGAGTTCAAGCTTCAAGGAGAAACAAACTGGCGCAATTATACCGATGGCCAATCCACTAGTACGAATCAAGATTTTGAATTTGGATTTGATGGTATGGATTTTCAAAACTCGAACAATAACACCCCCGAACAAAATGCTCTATTTAACGAAGTTGTAGATGGAATAATATTTGGTCAAACCTATGAGTTTAGGGTCGCTGGAGTAAATGCCGTTGGGCAAGGGCCATTTACGCAGCCGATTAGCTATGTACCCGCATTAACTGCCAGTGATTGCCAATTATTACATGACCTATTGGCAATGTATGGCATAACCAATGATGATATCGCTATTAATCCCCACTTTGTACTCTTCCAAGACATAGATTGTTCCGATACCGTGAATTGGAATAGTGGGGCTGGCTGGAGCCCAATCGTCACAACGGAAGACTATTATTTCTCGGGCACATTTGATGGCCAAGGACATAGTATAAGCAATATGTTTATCAACAATGACGATGAAGTCCCTGTAGGAATGTTCGGTATCACGATGCATGCCAGTATCGGTAACCTCACACTTGATAATAGCAACATTAGTGGAAGCCTATCGCTCTATGGAGATGATGGAGATTCTGGTGCCCGTGTTGGTGCGCTTGTTGGAATAGCGCGATCAGATACAGACATATCAGATGTTACGGTCAGTGGGTCTGTTTTCTCTGGTTATGCTGGTGGTGGACTAGTTGGTTACTCAGAGGCATTCGTTGATGATACCAATCTAAGCAATATCAACTCTCACGTTAATATTACTTCCAAAAAAGAAACTTACAGTGGTGGGCCGGTAGGCGGCATTATAGGTGAAGTTTATGGTGGAGATGATAAACTTGGAACTTTCTCAAATAGTGACTTTGAGATTGACTCACTCGGCAATATTTATGCTATAAATACCTCTTCTACCAATAATAAAATCTTACAATTTAACCCTAGCGGACAGCTCACATCCTCTTGGGGTACAGCTAACGATTTTGGGTATTATGGCCCAGGCGAAATGACAATGGACTCCAATGACAATCTTAACTTTCTAGGTATAAAAAAGTTTAGTGGTACCGGTACACCACTCTCTCAATATAATTATTCTGGACAACATCTATATGCTGATCATGCTGGCAACCTATACCTAACTGGGTCTACTGACTATTTCTGGAACGGAACTCCTAAGGCTATTCAAAAGATAGGTAGCGATGGCACACTACTTGCCGAATTCTACACTAAAGATGAGATTCCAGGCCACATCGATGATCAGATTAACGATCTGGCTGTAGCGCCCAATGGAGACATATTCGTTTCTGCAAAATACAATAGTAATGTTCGGCACTATAATTCTAATGGTATATTGCTCGGAAGTTTTGAGCTGGGCGGTGCAAATTACGGTAATCGATTAGTAATAGGTCAAGATGGAAAGCTATATGCCTTTAATTCTATCGGCATTTACAAGTACGACCTAAGTGGTAATCTAGAGCTTACGATACCATCGATTACCTATAGCGATAGTGTATCCGTAGACGAAGATGGCAATATCTACGTCGCAAGAAGTCAAACCCATGACGTCACTAAATATTCATCAACGGGAACCGTGCTTGGCCTTATTGAGCCTGGATATAGTGCGGGTGCAGTAATTAGTCCTAATAAACTAATTATCAAAGATAATAATTTATATGTGGCTGATTACTATCAGAGCTATGTTACCGTTAAGGTTTTTGATAAAAATACACTCACCTATTTACGGAAGATAGACGGAAAAGAAGATAATAATCCGTATAAAGTAAATATCACAAGTAGTTCAGCTGATGGCCACCTAAACGCAAAGTTTGCCGGTGGTACAGTTGGGATGCAACGTGGCGACTATACACTTATTGATGACCCTAATGAGATACCAGGCCTCGCAATTGAAGGTGTCAACACAAACACATCTATTAATAATGACTGCCAGATAGCAGGAGGCATAATTGGTATCGCTCTTGCCGGTACCGATATCAACACATCAAACGCCCAAGGTAACTTCTCTTGTCAGGGGGGCAACTATCTCGACACCTCAACGCAGGTAAAAATTGCAGTCGGTGGTATTAGCGGGTTCCAAGGTTACTATTCAGCTCTACGCATCTCAAATTCCACATTCAATGGAGATATTGCTGCAGTCCCGTACAACAATGATGATAGCACCGTCTATGCTGGTGGCATGGTCGGCATCTCCTCATCAAATATTGGGTACACCTATCCTTCCGACATCATACCTGAAGACTACCTAAATAAACGAGGCTTAGTAATTAATGGCGGTTCGGTATCGGCCAATGTTCACGCATCTATAGCTAAAAACGGTGGCGGAAGTGGGGGTGCAATCGGTGATGCTGAAAGTGCAGCTTTAAGTGGTGTGACCGTACATGGCAGTGTCCTTACCGATCAGATGGGCCTTCCACGCACAACTGGCAGCGAGTATGCTGCTGGGGGCGTAATAGGTAGAAGTAGAATTATTGACATTGAATCAGTAAGTGCTAACAATTCTGTAAACACCTACACCCCTGAAGGAGTTAGTACCATATTTGCCGGTGGCATACTTGGTGTAAGTGATGTATATCAAAACTTCTCTAATGTAACTCGCTCAGGTGACATTACCATTGACGGGAGAGCCGATATACCTACTAGTGGCTCTATATCGACTATGGCGGGAGGCGGCTTGATTGGGTCGGCTACTAGTTACGACGAATCAAGATTTGAAAACAGTACTTCATCAAGCAACATTAGCCTCAATGGGGTTCGCGGAGGAGATCTGAATTATGGCGCACGTGCCGGTAGTGCAGGAGGTTTAATTGGATCAGCCGAGAGCAGAATAGCTCTAAATATTATCAACAGCTCATCAAGTGGCAATATCATGACTCAATCAGGCCTACCAGACCAAGACTCACACCGCTACTTCTATGGATCCGCCTCCCTTGGTGGACTGGTTGGTAGTTTCCGCAGTAGTTTTAATAGCACTGGCGAGATTAATGTTGCCGATTCCCACAGTAGCGCAAGCGTATCTGGTCCAGCATTTAGTCTTGGTGGCGCATATGCTGGTCTTGGTGGTGGAAGTGGCGGTCTTGTTGGATTAATTGTATCGGCAAGCGGAGGAAGTATTGAACGTTCATTCTCAACCGGCAATGTTGATAGTTCTTATGCTGGTGGCCTGGTAGGTAATATCCTAGGTGGTACTACGGTCAACTCTAGCGATAATCTTTTCACTATAAAAAATACCTATAGTACCAGCGCTGTAACTGCTCAAGATTTTTATATTGATACCGAGTTAGATGGCCAACCCATAAAGGCTGGGTTCTCTGGAATTGCTGGTGGATTAATTGGTGGCTCCTCTGGAGTAAATATTGAAAATTCATATTCTTCAGGTATTGTGCGGGCATCTAATGGAGTGGACTATACTGGCTTTGAAATAAGCTCAACCTATGACCTCATAGGGTCAATGACGCCAAAGGGTAGTATTGCCGGTGGGCTAATCGGCCAATATTCACAAAATTACTATTCAATGCTACCTCCAGATTACGATACATTCTATATTGCCAACTCATATATTAAGAACTCCTTTACGACAAGCAAGGTGGAAGGACCCAGTAGCGGCAATAAGGGCTCACTCGTAGGTATTTTTTATGATTATCTATCAATAGCTCTGCCACTATCTGGCAATGCCATTAATTTAGATCCCAATTTACTTATTACGCCGGAGGAATCTCTCGAGAATAATTATTATGATATGAATCGAGTCGACCAGAATGTATGCAGTAATGAATACCTTCTAGTTAGCTTTGATCCACCTGCTACTCAAAATGGAATGCCAACTAATGTCATTACCGATACTCGTCCAGTAAATGACTGTCAGGTAGTAAATACTGATGGCACACAACCCAACTATTTTATAAATAACCATACTAATCCGCCTCTCAATGTTTGGGATTTTACGAGCGTCTGGAAAACCAACTACAATACTTATCCTGACTTCATTGGTAGCATTGAACCCCAAACCCCTCCGCCGCCACCCCCTCCGCCACAACCTCCAGCCCCCTCCCCATCACCGACCTCAACGCCAAGCCCAACCCCTACTCAGTCGCCTAGCTCAACCGTCAGTCCAAGTAACTCGCCTACGGTCAGCCCTAATGCCGGTGGATCAGGTAGCCATAGCGCCAAACCAACCAGTACTCCAAGCACAACTCAAATTTCTGACAGAGATGGTAGTCTACTTAAAAAAATAAGTGCCTTCATTGGTGCCTTAGCTCCTAGCGCCCTTATGATTGGAAACAGCTTACTGTTGCTGTTGCTACTATTGGCTATTTTCTACCTATACCAAAGCTGGCGCGAATACCAAGCCCAAGCACGCCTCAAAAAAATTACAGCCCGCTATCAAACTACTAAACAACTCCGAGACGATTTTACAAACATAGCCTCACACTACCTAAATACTCCAATTCAAATTATGCAAGGCAGTGTTGAACTAGCTCGAAACACCCTGCCGACCATGCAATCACAGCTAAATAGCCTTGATGCCTCGCTGAGGATTATGGCTGAAGACACCAAGGCGATTCTTAACTCCATCAACGAACCACCTAATCCAATCAGCCACACTATTGAGACCACTAAAGTAGATAGTTGGGTTGGGTTGCTACGCAGGCCAGGATTATGGCTACCAATTGTCAGTACTGCCATACTGCTAATAATCTTCGATGTAACCGTCTTGTTAGTCGGTAAAATGGGTGGCAACCCTTACATACTGGGCATACAAATCTGCTTCTTCATCTTTGTATGTGCAATCCTAATCTTTACCTACCGAGCCAAGGTCCGCCTAAAGCGATTATCACAACAGGCCGAGTACACCCTAAGCCTAACTCGGTCACTTGATAAAGATAGAATTAATTTTATTAAAACTACCACTCGCCAGCTTCAAGAAGACCTCGACGCCATCCGCACCTCAGCGCACCGCTTAATAGCCACTGGAAAAGTACCTAATTTTGCCAGTGGACTAGGCATGGCCGAAGGCACCCTATTAAACCTTAAGCGCATCGAATCCGCCACCGATCAACCAGCCGAAACGCCACCAACCATCATGACACCTTGGCTCGATGAAAACATTCCAAAAATTAAAGTCTTTGTAGAGGAGTCAGATTTAGCCTTCGAAGCTCAAACTGATCGTAATATTGCCATTGCGCTGCCAGTCGATAGCCTAGCTCAACTGATAGGTTCACTCATAGGTAATGCCGTAAAATTCACGCCTAGCGGAGGTAAAGTCACCCTTTCATTAAGTCAAAAGGGAGATAATGCTCATCTTCTTGTAGCCGACACCGGGGCTGGCATTGATCCAGAAAAAGCCAAGAGCCTCTTCCAGCCATTCTCGCGCGGAACTAGCTCTCTCACTTATGATTATGAGGGTGCTGGCCTATCTCTCTATATTAATAAACTCATAGTGGACCGAGCCGGCGGTACTATCAAAGTAGAATCAAAGCCAAAAAATGGCACTTCAGTACATGTTACACTACCAATCAATAAGCTGTAGTAGCTAATCTCGTCATGCTTGCGCAGTCATTGTGACACCTCCCACCATAAGCTTCTTACACAATGCTTAACTACTTTATCTAATAGATATACTAATAATGCACGAAGCACACATAACCAACATTAGTTAGCTCAAGCTTGTGTTACCCCTGCAATCTTGTTTTGGGTTCTCCAACCGTAAGCTCTGCACTAATCCAACTGACTTTAGCGATATTGTCTGCACCGTCTACCGCTACACCATAGACATCATCAAATAAGCCACTAAACTCACTCCCGTAGTCCCAACCAAAGCTTGAAGTATAGCTCGGACTATCACTCGATGCAGTGTTAGCTCTTGGAGCATAGGCGCCAAATAAAAAATAGCCCTGTAGAACACACTACAGCAAAAGTATAAGCTATTTGTATATAGCTTTATATCATTTATATAAAATATTTTACAAAAATCTCTGTCTAGCATATTATTAATATCAGTCATGAGTTTTTTTCAATATGCCCACTCCCATGAAAAGTTTTTTAAGGCTCAAGGTAGAGCCAGCCAAATAAAACGGGGTCAACTACTTACTAATAACCTATCAGATAATACAAATGTTTTCTTTCTGTATAAGGGCTTGGTGCAGGTTTCCTTCAATTTGCTAGATGGAAGCGAACGACTAATTGGCTATTTTCTACCTGGTATGACCTTTGCCCAAAGTGGATCTTTCTTTCAGGACGATGGCGGACAATTAGAATACACCACCGTGCAACCATCGACTATCTATCACATATCTAGAGACATATTTCAGAAACAGCTACAAACTAATCAACAGTTCAATACAGACTATTTGGACATGGTTTTACGTAATCAAATATTTTTAATCGATAGAATTGTGTATCAGGGTGAAAACGGGGCGGAGAAGAAATTTATAAAATGGCTACTTTTTATGGCCAAGTACTATGGTTGTCAGACAAAAAATAATGAAGTAAAAATCACTATCCCAATCAGCCAAGAAGGTATTGCTAATTTCCTGCATGTCACGCGTGTTAGCGTTAATAAAATAATTAGAGAAATGAGAACTAAAGATTTAATTCGTATTGAGCAAAAGCAAATTATTATTTGCGATGCAAATACATTACGTAATCTTCTTTAATTAAAACCTCAGGCTAGGCTAGCGAGCCTACAATATTACCCCTTATTAGCTTCGTAGCCTGGAAAATAATCAAACTTAGTATGCGCTTCGTCTATCCCCATATCTTTAAACAAATCCTCAAATGCTTCAACCATTGGTTCGGGCCCAGAAACATAGTAGATTGGGCTATTTAATTTAGCCGAGACTTCCTCTATGGCAAACCGATCAATTCTTTGCTCACCATAAAAATAGCTAATTTTTAGATCCTGGTTGGCTTTTGCTAGAGCATCAAACTCATCCTTAAATGGTACAGACTCCGCACTGCGATTAGCCCACAAAAGCCTTACTCGCACTGGTTTAGAGTCATGATTTAATTGCTTTAAGATAGATCGAATAGGTGTAATGCCAATACCGCCAATTATAAATACATAATCTCGACCAATATCTTCTAACGTAAAATCACCCTCTGGCTCACCGGCCTCAATTTTATCACCAGGCTCCAAGCCAATAAGGTGTTGCTTAAAGCTACTTAATGGCATAGCATCCACTCTGGTAGATAGCCAGATATCTTGCTCAAATGGCGCACTAGATATCGTAAACCAACGACTATCTCCTCGCTCATCACTATTTTGATGTGGTAAGTGATACTTTATATATTGACCAGCCCGCCAAGCCACAGGTTTTTCTGGTGCAAACTTAAAAATTGTTACTCCGCTAAGCTGAATGTCTTTATCTTTTAATGTTAAAATCATCACTTACTCTCCTTTTACCATTACTGTAGCATCTGCTTAACCTTCTGTCTTAAGGCTGGCACCACTTCCAGCTCAAACCATGGGTTTTTAGCTTGCCAGCGAAAATTGAGAGGGCTAGGGTGAACTAGTGGAAAATATTCTGGCAGATAGTCTTTATAGTTACGAACAGTTTCAGTTAAGTTTTTCTTAGCAGCTTCCTTTAAGTAGTGCTTTTGTGCATAGTTGCCAATTAAAATTATTAGCTTAATATTCGGCATTTCGTTTAATAGTTTGGGATGCCATTTATCGGCAAAACCTTTGCGCGGTGGTAAATCTCCACTCTTACCTTTTCCAGGAAAATAAAAGTCCATCGGTAATAGTGCAATAACGTTGGGATCATAAAATTGATCCTCGCTCACACCCAGCCAGCTGCGTAGGGTATCTCCACTTTTATCACGCCAAGCCTGCATGGATTCCTGTGCCCTTTTTCCTGGGGCCTGTCCAATTATTACAATTTTTGCACCGGCGGCTGCCGTATATAGAGGGGCATACCCCTTTTTACGCATTTGTACATTTTGCGCATCAGCCACGATTACACTATGTATTGTGAGAAAAATATCTGACATACACCTATTATATACCCTGCTGCGCATGATCTTGCCATCTGCACATCAGCTCGACATAAGTGTAATGATAAAAATAAAATAAATACCCAATGCTGTATAAGCTAAGTATTGAGGCCAATTATTCTTATGCTTACTGCTCCATAAAAAACTGGCTATTCCTAATAAAAACCAGCATATTGAGTGAGTATAGGTTAATATAACTTTTTGAAAACCTGTGGCGGAGTCAGCCCCTTTAGGCAAAATAAATATATACACCACCATAATGACTAGCGCCACCACCGCACCAACTGTACCGAAAATTCTGCGATGTTTTTGTATAGCTTTCTTTATTTTCAATACTGGACTTGCCATACGGACTTCTTAAATTAACTCCAGAAGTTTAGTTGTTGTGTTCCAGTTGCGAATCGTCATGAATTGATACTCTGGCGTAGAGATTATTTTATTAAGATTGCTTTTAGTGCGTAGTGCGCTAACCCGTTGTGAGTAAATTACACAATCACCAGGCCAAATTCTATCCACGTCAGCTTTAGGGCGAAAAACTTTTAGAGCATCACTCACCCCTAGCTTCATCAAAAAAATTACATCACTGTGATATTTATCTGGGTGTACACCAAAACCTTTGGGCTTATGCTCGATTATTCGCCGCAACTCCCCCTCACTTAAAACAAGAGTTTTAATAATTGAGCTATCTAGCTTAAAATTGCCCACTATCGTAGCCTCAATCTTTTCTTCTAACTCCTTCCGACTAAGCTCCGATTGAAACAATACGTTGCCACTATTGATGTAAGTTCTCACACCTGAAAATCCAGCATTCTCCAGATGTTGCTTGAGATCGGCCATAGAAATTTTATTCTTCCCGCCAACGTTTATGCCACGCAACAAAGCTATGTAGTTCATGAATCAATTATACAAAATAATCTTCATCCAGATATCACTAGATGATTAAAAGCTATATCCGAAATAATCAATATCTTTCTTAATTTGTTAGTTTTAGTCCTGATGAATGTAATGCCTTCCAATGTATAACTACAAACCTTCTAGAGGCACTTTCACAAACCTAATTTATAATCCGGTATTTGGTGCGCCGATTACTGATTGAGCTAGGCCGGCCGGGTCCTTAATTATGCCGTCTACAAGACCATCAATATCCCGTTCACTGCCATCAGTTATTTGATAAGTAACCACCGTTACCGTATGTCCGTTAATGTTTTGAGTTGATATATTAGCGTCACTAATGGTGAAATAGGCATTTGTGTTAGGATTATGCTTTCTCAGTACTCTACCATCTGGTGAGATGTCATAATAATACAGTTTAATAGTTGTGGTGTAGCCTGGAGTACCGCAATCTGCCTCAAAATCCCAAAGTCCACTTTCGTAATTGTAAGCAGAGTCTTGGACGGCTAACTGATCTTCAAGAACATAATCATCGGTGGTCAATTCGCAAGCATTGCCAACATCAATCGCTGTAATTTTACCAGTAATTGGGTTAGTGTAGCCACCAACGTTTGGCTGAGTGCTATCGGCTATACTGTCGCCATTTAGGTCTGTACTAACTTCATCTGGGCCATACTTAAATATCTGAATACGCTCGTTGTCGCTATCGGCCACCATCACAGTATTGCCATTGGCTGATACTTGCAACCCCTCTGGGTGATTAAACTGGCCATCACCAGTTCCAGGCGAACCCCATTTTGCTAGGAAGTTACCGTTGGCATCAAACTTTTGTACACGAGCGTTGTCATAATCTAGGGCATAGACATTACCCTGACTATCAACATCTACGGCGCTAACAGCGCTAAATTCGCCATCACCAGAGCCACTTGAACTGTCACCACCGTTAGCACCCCATTTGGAGACAAAAGTACCGTTGCTGCTAAACTTTTGAATGCGGTTATTATACATATCGGCTACATAGATATTGCCACTAAAGTCAGTAGCTACACCTGCTGGTGCGCTAAATTCACCATCGGCATTACCAGATGTACCGAACTTAGAAATAAACGCGCCAGTGGTGCTATTGAGTTTCTGGATGCGATAATTCCCCTCGTCTACCACCAATAGATTGCCATCGGGAGCTATAGCTATGCCTCGTATACCATTAAACTCACCATCACCCGAGCCACTTGAGCCATCACCGCCATTAGCGCCCCATTTAGCAATGAAGTTACCGTCGCTGTCTAGTTTTTGGACACGGTAGTTATTAGCATCGCCAACATATACGTTATCTGACGAGTCAATTATGATTGATTCTGGGAAGTCAAACTCGCCATTTCCAGTACCATTGGTGCCATCACCACTATTGGCTCCCCATGCTTCTATAAACACGCCACCGCTAGTAAATTTTTGAATGCGATTATTAGCCCCATCCGCTACATATATGTTACCGTGGCTATCTTGAGCCATGTCTCGCGGTGCGTTAAATTTGCCATTATCGCTAGACGGACTAATATCTAGTTCGCCATATTCACCAAATTGGCTTACAAAAGTTCCGTTGCTGGTAAATTTCTGGACGTTCTCGTTGCTAGAATCTGTGACATATATATTATTAGATGCATCGTGTGCTATACCTCTGGGGTTATCAAATGCACCATCTTCGCTATCTTCGCCGTATACACCGAAGCTAGATTGAAAATCATAGCTAGAATTAAATTTCTGCACCCGATCTTGACCCCTATCCACGACATAGATATTCCCATTACCATCCACCGTTACAGAATAGACATTGTTAAACTCGCCATCGGCGCTCCCCTGCGAGCCAAACTGGCTAATGTAGTTACCGCTATTGTCAAACTTCTGGATACGGTAGTTGTTTGCATCTACGACATAGACATTATCTGTAGAGTCAACCGCTAAACGAGTTAATCCATCAAAATCGCCATCATCATTCCCCTGCGAGCCGAATTGACTAATGTAGTTACCGCTATTGTCAAACTTCTGCACGCGGTAGTTGTCATCATCCGTTACAAATAAATTGCCAGTTGAATCTATGGCTATGCCGTTAGGAGTGTCAAACTGGCCATCAGCACTCCCCTGCGAGCCAAACTGGCTGATGTAGTTACCGCTATTGTCAAACTTTTGTACGCGGTTATTGCCGGTGTCTACCACAAAAACATTGCCCACTGGGTCAATGGCTATATCGCGCGCATAATCAAACTGGCCATCGCCACTACCAGAGGTTCCCCACTGCGAGATATATGTGGAGCTAGAGTTAAACTTCTGCACACGGCTGTTGTCTCGGTCTAGTACGAATATATTTCCCGACGAATCAATCGCAACACCGTAAGCATCACTAAACTTTCCATTAGCAGATGCCGGGTCAAACCGATTGATCATAGAATGAAACGCCGGCACATCAGTTGGTGCCGCATGTACTCCTGGCGCATACAAACTTAACGAAATAATACCTAGAATAAGAAAGCATCCGGCTAGGGCTTTGGATGATCTTTGATTAAACTTAAGAATTCTTTGTTTCAAAATTTTATTCTCCTAATAAATAGATTGGCTCACAGATTAAAAATACCTATGTAGAACATACTACAACAAAAGCATAAGCTATTTCTATACATTGCTTTACATCATTTATATAAAATATTTTACATATAATTCTTTTAGCCCTACATTAAACTTAGATGAGCTTTTTTCAATACTCTAAACCACGGGCAGACTTCTATGCGGCTAATGGTCAAAAAGTTACCAATCACAAGGCGAACACAATATCGAAAATAAGTTCTTACGATAGCTATATTTTATGACCAAGTACTATGGTAAGCCATAATATAAGCTCACGAAAATCATTATTAAATTGACACAGAAAGATAAGACACAGACTTTTTTACAGGAGTCAGGGGTAAATCCAGAAAAAGCAAAAACTGGTCACGGGGACCGATCTACCTCTGTCGATCACTTGCTTTGGCTCCGGGGGCCGGATAGCGGGCTTTGCCCTTCTTCACTTTGCTACTACGAACCTCCGGTTTGATTCTGCTCCGCAGAAGCCATGGAAAAAGCCAGACCGTTGGTCTGGCTTTTTCCATGGCTCCGGGGGCCGGATTCGAACCGGCGGCCAATTGGTTACACCTGCCTCATATTTTCATACAAGAGTGGACTATCTCATCATCCATTATGGATGCAGGGCGCTATCTGAGAGATTATTGTTGGGCTCACTCTCTAGTCTCTGAACCTTCCGAGAACCTTTATCCCATTCTCGGCTTGGCTGCGGATTACCATATCCTACAACTCTCTTTGGACGTAGGCTTCCCGCAATTCACCCTGTTTTCACTACTTAATTACTTAAGTAGGCTGCCTTTAACAGCCAACTGCTCTACCGCTGAGCTACCCCGGATTATTTGGTACATCTTTTATTTACGAAAGACTGACATATTATACCTGTCAACAGATGTAGCGTCAACGTCGGTCACTCGCCAACTGAACCCAGGCGCGCTATGCTACTAATAATGAAAAAACCACCCGTCAAACTAACTTGGCTGGCCTATACCCTACCTATCATCGCATCGATACTGGGATTTATTTTTATGATTAGCATGATATGCATGGTAATTTTTTATGTGCGTCACAAAGATGAGCCCGAAACGATTGGTGTTAGCTTCTCACAAGTTCAGGCTGATCGTTTTGGCATAGATTGGCGTAAGGCCTACACCGCAACTCTTGATGAGTTAGGTTTTAGACACATCCGGGTTGCAACTTATTGGGATAGGATAGAAAAAACTCCCGGTAACTATGATTTTTCGGAACTTGATTTTATGGTTGCGGAAGCTGAAAAACGGAATGCGAAAATAAAGTTAGTTTTAGGTCAAAAAGTAATCCGTTGGCCAGAATGTTTTTACCCCACCTGGCTTGATAAAAATAATTCAGGCCTGGTAGCTGAAAAAACTAATGCCTTAATTACTGCTACGGTAAATCGTTATAAAAATAGCCCAGCCATTGAAACTTGGCAGGTTGAAAATGAGTTTTTGCTCAAAACTTTTGGGGAATGCCCAAAACAAAACCTCACCAACCAAGCCTTAGCTCGTGAAATAGAGACGGTTCGCGCCATCGACTCCACTCACCCAATTGAACTCACGCAATCTAATCAAAATGGCTTCCCTGCCTTCGGCCCAAACACCGAAACATTTGGCTTTTCGATGTATCGAGTGGTGCATAATAATGTGTTTGGTTACTACACCTACCCACAAACCGGGATTTACACCTGGTGGAAAGCATCATTAATTGAAGCCTATCGGAATACTCGCGTGACCATTCATGAACTTCAGGGCGAAGCCTGGGGATCCAAAGGTAATGAAGACTTAAGCTGGGAGGAGGCTCAGCGTTCAATGAATCCCGACCAACTACGAGACAATTTAGCTTATGCTCGCTCGGCTCAAATAAAAACTATGTATTTATGGGGTGCTGAGTGGTGGTACTGGCTAAAACATAGCCAAAACCAGCCCGAAATGTGGGAGGCTGTTCGGGCTGAGCTGGCTCGCTAACTCTTTAGCGCTTCATTATAGCTATGTACTAGCTCTCGAGCTGACTTGGCCCAAGAGTATTTTTGTACCTGCCCATACCCAAGCTGGACTAGTTTTTTGCGCCGAGTATCATCTAGGGCTAAATCACCGATCACTCGTGCCATCATATCAATATTTTTTGGGTCAAAATAAGCTGCACCTTTACCAAAAATTTCCGGTAGGCAAGTAGCGTTTGAACTCGCCACTGGCACCCCGTAACTCATCGCCTCCAACCCCGGGATACCAAAGCCTTCCGATAGCGATGGAAAAACATACAGTAATGCTTTTTTATATATTCCAGCTAGCTCTACGTCATTTATGTACCCTGTATATTTAATCCTATTTTCAAGTTTTAATTTTTTAGTAAGTTTTTTCTGACGATCCATAAATTCATTATCCCGCCCCACTATCACCAGCTGACAATTAAAGTCTTTATTTTGAGTAAGTTGAGCAAAAGCCTTCTGTAGGCGATCTAAGTTTTTATGCGGATAAGGATTACCCACACAAAGAATAAAGGGCTGGGTAATCCCATATTGATTGAGATTAATGCGGCCATTGGCAATATGTTTATCGGCAGCATTATTGGTAATAATTATTTTTTGCGGATCACAGTGATACCGCCCCACCACATCTTCTTTTACAAACTGACTTGGTGTAAAAATACGCCGACTACGCTTGACGGCAGTTTTTAGAATATGTCTCATGACAACATCTTTTAGGTGATAAGTAAATGGAGCTAGTAGCCCACCTTTTATACTTTTATAGCGCAAAAGAGTAAGGTCATGAATAGTCACTACAAATGGCTTGTGATAGCTTAGTGGAATATTAAAGTTAGTAAAATGCACTAAATCTGGATTCTGAGCCTCTAAGAGTTTAGGTAGCGCGATTTGCTCCTGGGGTGTATACCAACCAATATCAGTTTCGACATATTCAACTCGATTGTCCTGAACTGACAAACAGCCAGATTCACCTTTTTTAACCAAGATAATGTAAGTATTTTTCTTATCCTGGCAAATAACCTCAGTAGTGAGATTTTCGACGTAGCGACCAATACCGCTATCCTTAATCCATCTGCCGTCTATAAGTATCCGTGCCATAAACCTATTATACCGATATTTTTACCCTGATGTTGCACATGCTTGCAGATAAAACGCTTATCTAGGTATGGTGAAGTGGTCCCATCCACGCGACCTATAGGAGGGTACGATGGCGACATACTCACAGACCTGGAGGGTGAGCCTACGGGTGCTAGTAGTAGCACTCATAGGCATGGTCTTCGGGATAACCAACTCGCCAATAGCTGATGCTGCTGTTGTTGGCGAGGGCGGTGCTGGTGCTGCTTGGGCCAATGCCTACAACCGCATTGGTGGCGGTGGCACAATTGGTGGCGCTGAAAATGGTGTACACTGGTGGAATAATGGCTGTCTGCAGGATTACGTTGGCGGATCATTTAGTGATGCCGCCCTGATGTCCCCCACCTGCAATCAGAGTTTGGTTTTTCCGGTAGTTGGCCAACACTGGCAGTATGTAGCCCGAGTAAATAGCTATTATGTTGGCTACCCATATAACGATTCTCATCGTTGGGGTACCGGCTGGACCCAAGACTTTAGCTATGGTGCTTGGGGTTGGACGCTACTTATGCGTGGCGACGCAGTTGGTCAGGCCTATGGAGTGCATGGTGGTATTCGTGACTACTTCATCGCGCAAGGTGGGGCAAATAGCTGGCTCGGCTACCCCAGAAGTGATGAATATTCGTGGGGTAGTGTAATCCGACAAGACTTCCAGGGCGGATCAATAGTTTGGCGAGCCGATCTGGGCGCTAAGCCGTTTATCCCTCTAGCTGAACGCAACCTGTACTATTCGGCAGGATATGGCCCCGCAACCTACGTCGTATTGGGTGGACGTAGTTACATAGTTACTAGCACCACTCAACTCAATTCGTGTTTTGGCGGATGGGGTAATGTACGACAAGTTTCGACTGAGATGGCTCAAGCCTATACAGCTATTTATCCGGTTAGTGGGCCTGCACCAGATTGTACGAGCGTGCGCGAACTACGTGCCATCAACTGGGCTCATAGCATGATAGGCAATAGAAACTATGCCAACCTGTGCGAGCGCTTTGTTGAGAATGCCTTTGGTACAACTGGGCGCTACTATAGCGCTAAAGCTAATCTTAATAGCAAGATTACTTCTGGTCAGCTCCATAGTGGTGACACCAATGTTCCGGCCGGAGCACTGGCCTTCTTCGGACCGGCTCGGCAAAATGGCTACTATGGCCATGTGATGCTCTCGATTGGTGGCGGTCGATTCATTAGCTCTGGCAAAACAGTCCATATAACCGGACTCAACACCGTAGCTTTTGGACCCTACGCCGGTTGGGCGTGGGCGGACGGGTCATGGCCTGGTAGGACCGGTTAAGACACTATTGCCCTGCTTTAAAATGCAGGGCTTTTTTAATTAGCTAACCGAACAAAAACCAGTTATACTATAAATGACTGCGGGGTTATTGTAATTATGAATTCCACTCACCAGCACAGACTATTTAGTCATCATAAGCTCAAGCTTTGGCACACTGTACTAATAGTGTTGGTTGGTGTTTGTGTTTTTGTGGTTTTATTACTAAGCATACTTCGCCTAACTTATCAGAGCCGCTTTATGCCTGGAGTTAAAATATATGGAGTTTATGTCGGTGGACTCACTAAAGACGAGGCAACAACCCTCTTAAAAAAAGAGACGACTCAATATATTGATAGTTCAACAATTATAATAGATACCCAGTCATCTAATACAAAGGCAATGATTCCAGCTTCTGAGGTGGGGCTCACATATGATATTCAGTCGGATGTTGATACTGCCTATCAACAAGGCCGAGACGGTCAATTACTACAAAAGCTCTTTACTCAAGCTCAACTTTTAGTGGGTTTGAATAATAGCCAGCCCGCTCATATTAATTACAACTCCACTAAGCTCTATGCGATTATTCAACCTATCTCAAAAAGCCTTGCTACCCCTAGCCAAAATGCCAGTCTTACAGCTACCCCTCAAGGTGCACTCGCTATTCAAGGCGAGCAAGCTGGCAATCGCCTTAACTTAGTGAATTTTATTGATAGCTACACTAAAACGGTTAGTTTATTACAGAGAAATAACATTACAGCACAGGTAAATATTCAACCAGCAGCCGTCTCTAGTAACTCTCTGCAAATACATAAAAATAATTTAGAGCAATTTGTCCGCAATCCAATGTCTGTGTCATACAGAGAAAAAAGCTGGACAATACCAACAAATGATCTGCTAAGTTGGCTCAGCTACACCAGTGGCATCACTCCACTCCGGGAAGATATTCTACATAACTATTATCATCAGCAACCCCCATCTAATACACAACTAGGATTCGATACGTCACGCATTAAAAGCTATATCAGCACCACCACCAAAGAAATTAACCAGAAAGCTATAGACGCTAAGCTCACTATAGAAAATGGGCGAGCTACAATATTCCAACAAAATCAGGATGGGCGAGCTGTCGATTTAGATATCACAGCTAAAGCAATTGTTGATAATCTCCTTGCTTCATCACCAACCAATACGATACCGCTCACTGTGGTTGTGACAAAAGCAGATGTTACCAGTGACACAATCGAACAGCTCGGTATTAAGGAACTATTATCGGAAGGGGTCTCCTACTTTCCGGGGTCTTCGGCTAATCGTATGACAAACGTTCGAATTGGAGCAAATCGGTATAATGGAGTGCTTTTAAAACCGGGCCAGGTTTTTAGTTTTGGTGAACTGCTTGGCAAGGTTGGTCCCGAACAAGGCTACAAAGAGGGCCGAGTAATTTTAGAAGGGCGAACCGAAAGCCAGTACGGAGGTGGACTTTGTCAGGTTAGCTCCACCGCCTTCCGAGCCGCTCTTTTGGCTGGATTACCAATCTTAGAGCGCTACAATCATTCTTTTGCTGTCGACTACTACACTCAGCCCTATGGTGTTCCTGGGGTTGATGCAACTATTTATTATCCATCTGTTGATTTTAAATTTAGAAATGATACCGCCAATCATATCCTCATCCAAACCGAGATGGTTGGTACCACGCTGAAGTTTCGCTTTTATGGCACAAAGGAGAAAAGTGGAGTTATTCGGGGACCATACTTTATATCCGGTAGTAATGATGCCACTCAGCCATCAAAGACTGTCTTCTACCGAGATATTATAGTAAATGAAAAAGTAGCTAAAACCACTACTTTCTACACAACCTATCGATCATCGCTGGACTTTCCGCCAGTAAACTAGCTTTGTTTTAGTCTAATTATCACCTTACGATTAGGATCTTCACCAACGCTCTCAGTTTCTAGTTCTGGTATCTCGGCTAGTACGGTATGGACAATCCGTCGCTCAAATGCATTCATAGGCTTCATTTCTTGCTCTCGACCATAATCTCGTACCTTTTTAGCCGTATCTTCAGCAATCCGCATCACCTTCTCAATGCGCTCTTTTTTATACCCCGCAATATCAATAGTAATGAATGGTGCAGTTGGATCTTGGTGTTTTAAAATAACATTAAAGAGTGTTTGGAAGGCTGTTAAACTCTCCCCTTTACGACCAATTAATACTGCTTGGTTTTCGGCAGCAATTGATAATATCTGCCGACTCTCTAATTGATCCTCGTAAATGGTGTACTCCACAAACCCCATTGCTTCTAGCATTGCCGAGATTATCTGCTTAGCCTGCGTAATGTGCTCTTCCGAAATTTTCATCCCCCTACCCTTTCTTTCGTTTAGCCTTACCCTTACTCTTAGATTTCTTTGTATTACCTGTAGCTTCTCGCACCTTAGTGACAACTTTTGCTTCTTCCATCTTATCAACTTCTTCGCGCATTGTCAGAGTTTGCTGTAAAATACTTATTCCATTTGATACTGCCCAATACAGCGGAAGTGCCGCCACAAGCGTGTAGCCAATCCAGGCTGTCATTAATGGAAACATCCAAGTCATCATCTTATTAGCTGCAGCACTTGGATCGTTTGGGGTAGTTTGCTTGGGGGTAATCTGCCAAACCTGATAATACTGAGTCGCTCCAGCCAGTAGTGCTAGAACGATATTATTTTTTGCAGCTAGATCGACAACTCCAAACAATTCGGCAGAAAATAGGCTAGGATTTTGAATAACTTGCTGGATCCAGCTAAGGTTTTTTACTGGCCCATATAGTAGCGGTGCAACTGTTTCAATTCCCTGTGTTGCTCGACTAAAGACGGCAAATAATGCAATTAAAAAAGGTAACTGAATAATTAATGGCAAACAAGAAGCTAAAGGGTTAATCTCTCTTTCCTTATATAACTCCATTAACCGAGCACTCTCCTGCTGCTTATCGCCTTTTGCCTCAGATTTTATTCGAGCAATCTCTGGTTGTAGTTCCTGCATCTTCTTTTGTGAGTGTAGTTGCTTCGCCATAACTGGCCACATCGCAAAACGAATTATGATTGTCATAATAATTACCGCTATACCAAAATCATGCCCAGGAATTATGCCATAGATAAAAAACAGTACATTCATCAACGGCTGAACAAAAATTGCATCAAACATACACTAACCTTTCTTACTTATACTGGGAACCAAATCTATTCCACCTCGGTTCCATGGATTACAGCGCCCCAACCGCTTCACTGCCAGTGCACCACCACGTACCACACCATGCTCACCAATAGCCTGATGCGCGTACTCACTGCAGGTTGGATAAAATCGGCAACAGCCATACGGATAGAATACTTTCAATAAACCGTGGTCTGGAGATAAGCTAAATTGATATACCCGAATAGCCTTCTGTGTAAATCGAATTAAAATACTACCTCATCCTTCCCAACAGTTGCCTAACCTCGCTACGCAACTCACTCACACTAACGTTAATTAGACTTGTTTGTATAGTAACTATTATATCAAATTGAGTTAGGGATAAAACTTTCAATTCTTCTCGAATTAACTCCCGCACTCGACGCTTTGCAGTATTTCTAATAACAGCTCGTTTATCAACTTTTTTTGAAACCACTACAGCCACCCGAGTACCTCTTGGGTTAACAACATAATGTAGCTTTAAGTGATTAGTATAAGCTCTGTTTCCGCGCTTATACACACGTAATATATCGGAGTTTTTACGTAGGCGCTGTGAGCGCGCAAACATATTATTCAAGTACTCCTAGATAGCTACGCGCGCGCGACCTTTTAGACGGCGACGTTTTAAAACCGCCCGGCCAACTCGCGTCTTCATACGAGCCATAAATCCATGTACGCGCTGACGGCGACGTTTCTTTGGTTGATAAGTTCGTTTCATATCTGCAATAGTATACCGACTTTTGCAATAAATTTCAACCCTAATGTATCCACATATCCACAGGCTATAATAAAATTGTGGCTAATATGTGGATAAGTACTTGGCAGACCTGTGGAAAACTAGTAGTATACTGAGTAAAGCTATGTGAAGGAGTGGTGAGTATGGGGCAAGAACGCTCTGACTTAAATTCGATTTGGCAAACGGTGCTTGGTGAACTTGAGGTTTCACTAAGTGGGCACAGTTTTAAGACTTTTGTAAAACCAGTTAACCTGGAGTCGGTTACTGGCGGTACGGCTGTACTGGTGGTGCCTAATCCATTTTCGAGTGCCCAAATTAAGGCTCGGTTTGAATCTGATATTTTAAATGCTCTAGCTCAACACATTGATGGAATTGAAAAAATTGACTATGTTATTCGATCTAGCTCCACTAGTCAAGAAACTAACCTCGATATCCCAGAAGGAATAAGTCGTAAGCGCCACAATAAACCCAGCTCTAGACAAACAGCTCCTCAGCCAAACCTATTCAATCAAAAGCAACATCTAGTTGAACGATATAATTTTGATAACTTTATAGTAGGATCATCTAATCGCTTAGCCCATTCGGCAGCTCGCCTAGTAACGGAAAAGCCTGGTACCGACTACAATCCCCTCTTTCTATACGGCCCGGCTGGTGTTGGAAAAACTCATTTGATGTGGGGAATTTACGGTGAACTAGCTCGGCGTAATAAAAATCTTGAACTGATGTATATTACGATTGAAGAATTTTATAAAACATTTGTTGATTCGGTGAGAAAATCTGAGGCATTCACTAATAAATATCGTGAGGTAGATGTCTTGTTTGTGGATGATATTCAATTTATTAAAAAGAAAGAAACTACTCAAGAAGAGTTTTTCCATACCTTTAACGCTCTCCACCAAGCTAATAAACAGATTGTGATTTGCTCTGATCGACCACCAAAAGAAATACCAGAGCTAGAAGAACGTCTGAGGAGTCGATTTGAGTGGGGTATGGTGGTAGATATTCAGCCACCCGACCTAGAAACTAGAGTAGCAATTATTCAGGCTAAGGCAGAGGAAAAGAACTTTTCTATATCACTTGAGATTGCCGAAGAAATTGCTGAGCGTATTGCTACAAATATTCGTGAGCTTGAAGGCGGATTTAATAAAGTATATATGCACTGTGAACTACATAATGAAAAACCATCGCTCGAGCTGGTTGCTCAAATACTTGGAGGAGCCACTCAAGCCCGCAATACTAGACGTAAGCCTAGTCCTAAACAAGTTATTGAAGAAATTGCTGAATATTATGGCCTAAGAGTGGATGACTTATCTGGAAAACGTCGCAGTAAAGATGTAGTTTTACCTCGCCAAATTGCTATGTATATCCTACGTTCAGAACTAGATTTATCATTTCCGCAAATTGGTGGTCACCTCGGCGGTCGTGACCACACAACCATAATGCACGGTTGTGAAAAAGTTGAAACCTTAATGCAGACAAAAGATCCAATCACTCAAGAAATTTCTGAAGTGAGAGAGAGAATTCATCAAGAATTTACGGCAACTGCCTAATGGATACGCCAACTAATTGTTTCGGTTTTTGTCCACAGTTTAGCTGTGGACAACATGAGGATAACATCGTGGAAAAGTTGCGGAAAAAATGTTGGCAAACTGTGGTTTACCCTGCAAATAATCCACATAATATCCATAGCCACCAATCCATAATCCACACAACTAGTACTATCCCCAAGTTATCCAACTCCCCTATGCACACCTCCTCCACAATCCAAAAGCCGCCCTTACTCTCGATTAAATCAAGTATTCTCAATAGATTTTCCCCACTTTCCACAGCACCCACTACTACCAATTCCATATATATAAATAGAATAAAGAAGGGATTTTAGTTTTATGAAAATATCAGTTGTACAAGAAAATCTAGTAAAGGCCGTAGCTACAGTTAGTCGAGTAGTTGGATCTAGAGCTAGCTTACCTATTTTAGGAAATATTTTACTTAAAGCTGATAAGTCATCTCTAAGTTTATCTACCACTAATTTAGAGATAGCCCTAACTGTAACAATTGGCTGCAAGGCAGAACAGACCGGCACAGTTTGTGTGCCAGCTAAATTACTACTTGAAACCTTGCAGAGTTTGCAGAGTGAGAAGATTATGCTATCGAGCGATGACAGTAAGCTTGAGATTGCATCAGCTGGGGCGGAAGTACAGATTCAAGCCATGTCTGCCGATGAATTTCCAGCTATACCAACCATATCATCACCGCAACACCTCACCCTACCGCGTGATATTATGGTAGATGCCTTAGCTGAGGTAGTGGTAGCAGCCTCGCTCGATGAATCTAGGCCGGTGTTAGCTGGTGTATTTATGCAATCCAAACAGGATGAAATTATATTTGCCGCAACCGATAGCTACAGGTTGGCAGAAACCCGAATATCAGTTAGTAGTAAGGGTGATACAGCGATAATATTCCCTCTTCGCACGGTTCAGGAAGTTTTGAGACTAGCGGGATCTTCGGAAGCTTCGGAGGTTGCCTTAGAGCTCGGCAAGACAGAAGCTAAAATCACCATTAATAATGTAGAGCTTGTCACAAGACTTATTGAAGGTAGTTTTCCAAATTATTCACAAATTATCCCCTCTCAAGCAACCTCCACATTAAGGGTTTTACGCTCCGAGTTAGTGCAGGCAGCGCGACTAGCGGGTATTTTTGCTCGCGAGAGCGCTCACACGATCACTCTTAAGGCATCAGGTTCAACGCTACAACTGCATGCTGAAGCTGCTCAAGTTGGTCAAAATACTTCGGAGGTATCACTAAAGCTGGATGGTGCGGAGGCAGCTATCTCGCTTAATGTTCGATTCCTAATCGATGCCCTGTCGGTAATTTCAACAGATGAAGTGGAGCTACGCTTAAATGACAAGCTCGATCCATGTGTTGTGGTGCCGGTTGATAAGAAAAGTCACTATATTCACCTCATAATGCCACTGCGCAGTTAAGATGATAAAAAATGCTGACCCAGCTCCGTCTATCCCATTTTCGTTCGTATGAATCGCTCGATCTAGTATTTGGTGAGTTGGTTTTTTTAATACTGGGCCCTAATGCTACTGGTAAGACTAATATTTTAGAGGCTATTTATATCGCCTCGACTGGAAAATCTTTCCGCGCTCAGGAAGATCAGCTAGTGACACATGGGCAGGATGGATATTCTATTGAGGCTCGCTATGACGATGAGGTAATCCGAGTGGTATCACACATTACTCCTAATAAGAAGAAGCTATTCGAGAGGAATGCAGTTAAGATTTCTCGGTCGACGCTACTAGGTCGGCATCCAGTGGTATTGTTTGAGCCTAATGATTTAAACCTTCTCTCGGCCACGCCAGAGCAACGTCGACGCTATTTAGATACAGTTTTAATACAAACCAACCAGCACTACCGAAGAAGCTATTTAATGTATCGTCGCTTGCTTAAACAGCGCAATTCCCTATTGCGGCACAATAAGCGTATGCCGGTTTTAAAACTTGATGATCAGTTGTTTATTTTAGATACCCAAATTAGCCCACTAGCAGAAGAAATATCACATTATCGTCAAAATCTACTAAAAGATATAGAAGAGATCCTTATTCAAGTAGTTCCTAGAATTGCAAAAAAAGATCATGCAATGCGAGTAGAATTTAAGCAAAGGAGTTCAGATTTTATGATACGTATTCAAGCTGCTCGCAGACGTGATGTAGCGGTTGGTAGTACGACGGAGGGGCCACACCGAGAGGATTGGTCGCTATGGTTTGATGACTACCCTATTTATCAAACTGCATCTCGAGGCGAGACGCGAACGGCTATTTTAGCCTTAAAGCTAGCTGAACTGCAGTATGTAAAAACCCATAGTGATAATCGGCAGCCAATCTTATTATTGGATGATGTATTTAGTGAGCTAGATGAGTCGCGTCGTCGACAATTAATACAGGAATTAACAGATATACAGACAGTAATTACAAGTACCGATATTGATAAGAGATTAAAATTACCAGCTCAAACTCTAGACTTAACAAGGCCAGTCAAGTGAGTTTTGAGAGAATTGGCGATAGCTTATCGCGGAAAAATCTTGATCAACCTTTTGATGCGGTTAATTTTTTTACAGTTGTAAAAGAAGTAATAAAAAGACGCTCTGGCGTTAGTGTTGATACGGTTAGTTTTAATAACGGTTTCCTGCGAGTTTCCGTAAGTCATCCAGTGGAAGCAAGTGAAATACGTATGCGAAAAATCCAAATTGAGCGAGAAATAGTAAAAAAAACCCAACAAAAGATTAGTAAGTTTTATATACGTATATTACATTAATCGATAGCTTGCGGTTGAGCTTCGTAGCCACTCGGAAACTCATTACGTAACTCGGGCTCGGTGTAATAAATTATATATCTGCTTATATCTATTCCGTTTTGCTTTAGGTAGTCTAGCGCTTCGGTGCGATATTTTCGGACATCGTTTAAGTAGTCTTGATGTTCTTCTGGAGTGGCTGGCATGGCCGCATCACCTGGTGCGAAAAACTTCATAGTAATAGTTATGGCAGCTGGTGTTTCAGCATCTTCGGCTGAAAATATATAGCTCATTTTATAGTAATTAGTTTGATGTGGAAGTAATTTAACAATAGGATCCTGCTGAGGGGTCTCTCCTTCAGATGCATATTCATCAAAAAGTTTTTGAGCTTCAGGGCTGAGTTGGTCGTACTCGATCTTTTTTACAATAAAGGGAATCTCCTTAGATAAAATGCTGCCATCGACTGAGCGTATATTATTAAGATTTAATTTGTAGCTACCAGATTTAGGTGTTTCTTGAATGGTAATTTTTAAGGTCTTATCGTATACCTCTATGTAGGCTAGGCTATTAAAGCTAAATTTCACAACGCTAGCGGCATCTTTATTATAGGCTGCACGAATAGACTCGGCATCGAGTTTTTCATTAAATTCCAGAACTAGAACCCCCATACTACTCGGATAGTTATTGGTATCTGGTGTAGATTTAATAATTCTAAATTGGAGAGCTTGAATTGCGAGTAGTGCAATTCCGGCTATCGCCAAGACAATTAATAGCCCAATAATAATTTTTACTTGCTTGGATAGACTTTGCATTTATCTTACCTCTCTCATTTATAACCTATGGCAGTCGTTGATAGCTATCGAAAAGCGCTTTTGGTAGCCCTATCTTATCACTACCAGCCTGAAATAGAGCCTTATTCTCGGCTGAGCAACTTTCACGCTTGCAACCAATTCGACGGTTAGTGGTATTAGCATCGATATGTAGGTGTGGAGTTCCGCAACCGGCTCCTGGTGGCCCCACAAAGCCAATTACTTGTCCCTCGGCGATCGGCTCACCTTCCTTAACTATAGTTTGTTCCACAGAAAGGTGGAGATATGCTACTGTAACACCTTGCTGTTCACTCCAAACTGATAGCATTCGACCACCGCACTTGTCATTACCTACTTTTACTACTTGACCAGATATAACTGCGACTACTGGCGTTCCTGGGTCGGCATTAATGTCATGCGCAGCGTACGGATGACCACTAAACTTCATAACGCCGTTACTGAATTGTCCGCCATTCAACTCGGTCATACGGGCTTTTGTGGTTTGCAAGGGGAACCCGACAAATCCTGCCGACATTCCGCCAGCGGCGGAGTTACAGCTAGTAGTACCGCTAATTAATGATGTGCCTGCACCTGAACCATCTCCATATAATTCCAATATTTTTTGCCCCATACCAGCCCGTTTTTGCTTAGCAGATTCACTTTGGTCTTTTGGGCGTTCAAACTTCGTCATAAATACGTCAGAAGCAGAGCGTAGATCGGATGATAACTTAAGCGCGTCATAAACACCTTTATAGTTGACGGTGAGTTCTTGCATGAGGTAGTCAAGCTGCAATGCTAAATCTCCCTCTATGGTCATACCGCGTGATCGCGCTAAATCAACTAGCCCTTGCTGGCGACCAGATGATGTCCACTGAGCGATGCCATATCCAGTATGATTATTGACGGTAATATTATCCTTATCCCCCTCTGGAGTTCCGGTGTTCTGTACGCGCTTTGGGTTTACTCCAGATTCTGCTTGAAGGTTTCCAAGAATTCCGCCAGACTGCTGTGGTGTGAAGCCTTTACTTATGAAAAAGTTAAAGGCCTTTTCCATATTGTCATTTCCAGACAGGTTAACAGTGGCATCAACACTGCCACCTGTACCACCAGACACTGGGCACTGGCAGGGGCTAGCAGAGCTAGGTGTAGCAAGAGCGGAAGCAGTAGTGATGGTGGTTTGGATTACTCCAGATAGTGCTTCGTAGCCTTGCGAAGTAGTGCTATGTACGCCTTGCTTATCAAATGGCATGGATGGGTTTGTGGCATTCTCATAGGTTTCAGGATTTCCACCAGGGTAGTATATTTTAAAACGGCTAATTACAGGAGTTCCTAGCTCGGTTGCTTTAGCATAAATTACCTTATTGGTAGCTGCGGCACCAATTCTAGTTGCGTCAGAAGGGCTAGCAGCAACATCGACAAGATATATTTTTGCCTGAGTACCAGTAGCTTTAATTTGATTAATTAGGGTGTTTAGCTTGTCTTGAAAATTATTTTCTGAATTAGTCCCCAGCTCGATTATTACTGCCTGAGAGCCTTTAATTGTTTCGGCGTCGGCCGTAGCAGCTTCTAGGCCTGATGTATGGGTGTTTTGACCTGGTCCAGCGATAGATCTGGAGGCATCGGCGTTAACTACTACTTTATAGCCTGCAGTAGCAAGGTTTTTTTCAAGACTTACCTTAACACCTTCGCCAATGGAGTCACCGAGATAATATACAGAACCACCAGCCGTTAACCCTCCACCTCCAGCTGTCGGGGTGGTGCTAGAGGGGCCACAAATTAGCTCAGCATTTTTGTCGTAAAATGGTGTACGTTCAATATCTTTACGTTGTTCAGAGGCAGCTTGGGATGGGGTTGCGATAAGAATAATAGTAAGTGCAATATAACTCAAGCGAGTTATAGATTTTAGTAGATGATTAGAAACTTTTATCATATTATTTTCCATTAATTGACCAGTGCCAAGATTCGGATGGTAGATTTTTAAAACCATAACGGCCAGCGTTTGAGGATAGCCACCTAAACTGTGCAGAGCCCGATCTAATCGACGATCCATTAACATTAAAGTCGATTGCTTCACCGTTTTCGTGGTTTGATTGACCGGGCCTTGCAGTTGGTGTTGCACAGGTGCTTGAAGAGCTATTGTAGGTGTCGGGGCAGCCATTCTTACCTCGAAGCTCCACTTGTTTATCGAAAGTTCGATAGCCCCACCCACTTATATTTATTCCAGCTGCCTGCATGTCATTTAGCATGGCGTTGAGGGAATTTGCTACCGATACATTAACCGTTATGTCATGCACCGTACAAAGTCTTAAGCGATGCATTAAAACCCTTCCAACACCGTATTTTTCCCCAATTCCAGCATCAGTAGTACCGGGAGGGCATTGTTGAGCTGAGGTGTCACCACTGGGGTTGGTTGGTGTTTGAGTAGATGTAGTTTCTACTGGATTACTAGTGGTAGCACCCTCTGGTGCGCTAAAGTTGGGATCTTCCTTGTTGGGATTAGACAAATAAACTAAAGCATCAGCCTGAAGCATATGGAAGTGATAGGCGCGGTAGCGTAGAGGTAAACTATTAAGATCACGAGATGCGGTGCTGTCTAGGAGTGGTGTACAGACATTTTTATATAAGTCCACTTTATCCGGCGGTGGATTTAAGAGATGGAATCGGCTTGGTATAAACTCTTGAAAACATTTATCATATTCAGCTAATTCAGCAGCTAAAATAGCATTATTTTTTTTAATATTTTCGATGTAGCGAGCATTTTCCATAGGATTAATTTGATTAAAAATTTCTGGAATACCAGCTGGATCGAGCTTTAGATTGGTTGAGTCGTAAACTGTACTGGCTGAAGCCACCCTACTATTACCAGTTATAAAGGCAGTGAGAGTACCACTTTCGCCGGCAGCATTTCTTATGGGGCTAATAATAGAGGCAATTGTAGAGGTGACATTACCCGGAATATTTTGTGGCTTATCAAGAGAGGCAACCGCTAGTCGACTAGCAAAAGATCCTGGGTTATCTAAGTTAAAGAAGCGCCAAGCCAAGCCCTTGGTTTTATCATCGTAATATCTGGCAACTCGTACTGATTCATCGCGGGTTAGAGCTTCGTTTTGAGTTAGGAAATTGCCACCCATCGCTAGAGTAAAAGCATTTGTATAGGCTTTCATACCAAAATTCATACGATTAAAGTTTTGTGGGCCGTCTTCTGTGCCAGCAGTCGCAACGTTTGATTCAATTCGGATAAGTCTAAAGCGTAAATCTTCGTAGGTGAGATCCTTGTAAATTTGACTAATCGACTTACTCTTTGATGGGTTGGAATAAAAATCGATACCAGCAATAGCTTTTTTAAAGGCGGGATATACATTTTGGTAGAATGCATTAATGGTTGCGTCTCGCTGAGGGTCGTTTGCGCTGGTGTTGTCAAAATCACCAGTATCGCGAGCGGCATCACACGGTGACGCATCCCCACCTTGAGTAACGTATGTAAAGATTAGGTTGAGAGCATCTTGAAATTGTTTTTCTTGCTGAATTGCTGGGAAATCATCAGCTTGCTTGTTGTAGTAACCAACGATGCGCGATATAGCATCTGGCTCTAGGGCTACTCCAGTTTTTCGATAATCTAGCGTGTAGTTATATTCCTGGCCTTCCTGCATACCAGCTATCTTGTAAAAGTCTCCACCCAACTCTTTTAGGTCAATAAAACGCTTTTGATGAGTATCGGCATAAGTCATGGCTTGCCAGCCAGCCACGGCAGCCGAATTTATGCGATCCTTCACTTTTTGGCGATACTTATCAACAGCTGGGGCATACTCACTATCTGGAGCAAGAAGGTTATAGTAGAGATCGCAGACTATATTGAGAGAGGCTCGCTTGGGTTTTATGGACATCGTTGGATCAGGGTCATTTAAGAGGCTTTCTGGTGGGCTTGTAGTGTAGAGTAAGATATCTTTTGGGTTAATTCCGCACGATAAATCGTGATTCATCTTGTCTATATCTTTCTGGTAGTAAACATCGCCTTTTGGCACATACATATCAGCACACTCAATAATTTTCGCATCATATTTAGATATTAAGCTTGCATCTTTATATTTTTGAACAGAGCGAGTGTTTGCAAAGAATTGCAAGACCTCTGCATCATTTGCGTCTACTTCCTCTTGTGAGGATTGGATTGGCTGACTAATGGCTTGCCCTCTATTCCAGATGCGAGTAAGTGTTTTATTACGTAGGGTGTCGCCAAATTCATCGCCAGGTTCCTTAAGTGTGGGGGAGTCTTGAGGCTCAGCATAAGCATAGCGAACATTAAGGTTTTTATTTACACCATCCCTCACAAACTGAGAGCGCATCATGGTGTTCCAGATTGGGTAATTATTATTTATACAATTTGCTCGAGCTACACCTGTTAGCTCTTTGCCAGGATTTGTTTTGAGCTGAATGGATTCAACTACCGATCGTTCTTTACCATCTAGTACGGATACTACTTTTTTGGTTTTAATGACACATCGATTATCAATTGGAAGGGTCTGATATTTGGCTTTCTCCCAGTCTATTTGTGATAACTTGTATTCATATGTCCCCTCTTCTGGGTGGGTTGCACCACCATGTGCAGCAACTGCAGTATTGCTACCAACCTCAACTTCATAGGCCATTTTTGATGCCCCACCATTTTCTATAACTAGCGCCTGAACGGCACCGACGAATGTTTTAAAATTAGTAAAAGATAGCTTTAGCATCTGGGCTGGGTGCTTCCATGCAAAAAATATGATCAATGCAAATACAGCAATTGGAACAAGAGCCAGGAGTGGTGCCAGAAGCAATGCGTAGGCAATATACTGGTCTTTTATATTGATACCAACCTTACGTAGAGCAGCTTGTGTGCCACGAATTGCCGTAGTGATAGCCGTACCAATACCAGTTTTTGAGACAACTGCTTCAGTGGCTTTTAGGCCAGCGGCAGCGGCTGCTGCCCCAGCACCGTCTTGATCTTTAATATTTTTTATTTCTCTTGCGTCACCAACTGCATTAAGGCCGCGGCCGACCGATCCAAGAGCCGCCTTACCGACAGACTTACTAGCGGCGTTGGT